>JBEANQ010000037.1:0-17060 GCA_041165345.1 Pseudomonadota bacterium | reverse complement strand
TTGGTTCATGGTGTAAAAATGCAGACCTTGTGCGCCGCCGTCCATCAAACGCTCGCAGAGCTTGACGGTGACATCATGGCCAAATGCTTTAATGCTGGCGCTGTCATCGCCATAGTCAGCCAATTGTTTGCGAATCCAACGTGGGATTTCTGCACCACACGAGTCAGCAAAACGAATCAAATTGCTGGCATTGGTAATGGGCATAATGCCAGGAATGATCGGCTGAAAAACACCGGCTTTTTGCACTTGCTCGACAAAATAAAAATAACTGTCTGCATTAAAAAAGAATTGAGTAATCGCGGCATTTGCACCGGCATCAAACTTTTCAATCACGTTTTGCACGTCTTGTGCAAAGCCGAGCGCCTGTGGGTGCATTTCAGGATAGGCGGCCACTTCAATTTTAAATTGGTCGCCGCTGTGTTCACGGATAAATTGGACTAAGTCGCGGGCGTAGGGTAGCTCGCCGAGGCCAACTTGACCGGAGGGCAGGTCACCACGCAAAGCAACAATTCGGTCGATCCCTTGGGCTTGATAGCGATCTAGCAATTCGGCAATTTTGGCTTTGCTGTCGCCAATACAGGACAAATGTGGCGCAATCGGTGTGCCTTGACCATTAAACGCGTCAATGATGGAGAGCGTACGGTCACGGGTTGAGCCGCCTGCACCATAAGTCACCGAAAAATAAGCAGGGTTAAGCGCTTGTAGCTCACGGTGTACAGTGACGAGTTTTTCAGTCCCTACATCGGTTTTGGTCGGAAAAAATTCAAATGAAACCGGAATGGTCATGGCGTTATCCATATCTCAAGAGGCCGAAACAGAAGGGGCGAATGTGATTCGCCCCTCAAGGGAGTGAGCGCAGGGATGCTGCACTCACACACACTGACCTTAGTATTTATAGGTTTCTGGCTTAAACGGCCCTTCAACGGCCACGCCAATATAACCGGCTTGTGCGGTGGTCAGTTGAGTCAACACGCCACCAAAACCGGCCACCATCGCGGCGGCGACTTCTTCGTCCAGTTTTTTCGGTAGCACTTCAACCCGAATCTGAGCGGTTTTTTGATCGGCGGGCAAGTCGGCAAATTTTTCAGCAAACAGGTGCATTTGTGCCAAGACTTGGTTGGCAAACGAACCATCCATAATGCGCGATGGGTGGCCGGTTGCGTTGCCCAAGTTGACCAAGCGGCCTTCTGACAACAGCAATAAATAGTCATCACGTTGTTCGGAGCGGAACACTTGATGCACTTGCGGTTTGACTTCTTCCCACGACCAATGATTGCGCATGTAGGCGGTGTCAATTTCGGTGTCAAAATGGCCGATGTTGCAGACTACAGCACCTTTTTTCAGTGCGGTGAGCATGTGGCTGTCACAGACGTGCATGTTGCCAGTGGTGGTGACGATCAGGTCAGTGCTGCCTAATAATTGAGTGTCGATGCCATCTGCTGTGCCGGTGTTGACACCATTGATGTACGGGGACACGACTTCGTAGCCGTCCATACAGGCTTGCATGGCGCAGATCGGATCGATCTCGGTTACCCGTACAATCATGCCTTCTTGACGTAGTGATTGCGCCGAGCCTTTACCCACATCGCCATAACCAATGACCAACGCACGACGACCCGACAACAGCATGTCTGTGCCACGTTTGATTGCGTCATTGAGTGAGTGACGGCAGCCGTACTTATTGTCATTTTTAGACTTGGTTACCGAATCATTGACGTTGATGGCCGGAATTTTGAGGCTACCAGCGGCTAACATTTCGATTAGGCGGGCAACACCGGTGGTGGTTTCTTCGGTCACGCCATGAATACGGTCAAGCAATTGTGGGTATTTGCTGTGGATCAGGCCGGTCAAGTCGCCACCGTCATCCAAAATCATGTTGGCATCCCACAACTGACCATCAACGTGCAGTTGTTGCTCTAAGCACCACTCGTATTCGGCTTCGGTTTCGCCTTTCCATGCAAAAACGGCAATGCCCCGTGCAGCAATAGCGGCAGCGGCATGGTCTTGTGTGGAGAAAATGTTGCAAGAGGTCCAGCGCACTTCTGCGCCAAGGTCGACGAGGGTTTCGATCAACACAGCCGTTTGAATGGTCATGTGGATACAGCCCTGAATTTTTGCACCCGCCAATGGTTTGGCGTCACTGTAGCGACGACGCAAGCCCATGAGGGCTGGCATTTCGGCTTCAGCAAGGGTGATTTCACGACGGCCAAAATCGGCAAGGGTGATGTCAGCGACTTTATAGTCGGCAAAAGCAGCAGGGGTAGCCGCGTTCATGAGGATCTCCTTAAGATCGTTCAGGTCGCGGATGCCGTTGCAAGAAAACCGAGCCTAGCAGCGTGTCATAACGGTGAGTTATTAAGCACGACTGTTGCAGCATCCCTCGGTGTGGGCATTCTACGATGTTGTCGGGCGTTCGCCAAGTGTTGCCCGTGAGGTCAATGGTTGTGCTGGTCAAGCAGATGGAGGCGACAGATGGCTTACGGTGATCGTGTAACCTTAAAAACATTTACTTACGCAATGATGGGTTGGCGAGAGATTTTCTTACAAAATGTTAAATTTTTTACAGAACCGTGCCAAAAACGCTGCCTAGAACATCAAAACAAATCAGCTAACTTGTGGTGTCATCAATTCGACCGAACAAGTTGTTTTTTATTAGAGGTGTGCTGTCATGAAATCCCTACGTATTCTGGCCCTGAGCGCTGCAGTTCTATCGGCTGGTTCTGTGTATGCCGCAGATCAAATGATTGTGACTGATGAAGGCGTGGGCACCTTCTCATTTTTTAAGCCTGCATCGGTGCGTGTTGAAGCCGGTACCACCGGTTACGGTGGTGCAATCTCCTATGGGATTACTCCCAAAGTGGGCGTGTCGATTGGGTATAACGAAGGTGAGCTGGGTTATAACGGTGACATTGGCAACAAAGATGTTGATTGGAATACCGATTTTGATATGAAAAACGGTTACATCACCGGAACTTATCGCCCATTTAGTGGTAATTTTGGTATTGATTTTGGTACGTATTACCAAGACAACGAAATTCGTGCAACGGCTGATCCTAAAGCTGGAGGCGTTTATCGTGTCAACAATAGCAACTTTACAACGCCGCTGGGTTTGACCAATGTAAAAGGGACAGTGACGTTCCGTAATGAAGTTGCACCTTTTCTGGGTGTCAGTTACTCACCATCAATCACTGAGCGTTTTGGCTTGTTTGGCCAATTGGGTGTTGTATGGCAAGGTAAACCAGAAGCAAATTTGACGACCAATAACCCCGCGTTATTGTCAGACGACAAAACCCAGACGCTAGGTCAGGCATTGGCTGCTGAAAAGGCAGATATTGAGGGTGACAGCCAGTACGAGTTTTTGCCTGTTGCAAAACTGGGTTTACAAGTTCGTTTTTAATAAATCGTCCAACCGAACCCAAAAAAGCGAACGTCAGTTCGCTTTTTTTATGGGTTGCATCACTGATCAAGGTCTAGTGGGCGTGCTGCTTCACGAAGGGCAATAGGGTCAGCATTTGGATTGCACAGCTCAATAAATTGATAACCAAACCCCCGCAATAAATGTCCACGTTGCACTGCAATCCATGTAGTATTTTGGCCAAATAAGTTGACATCCAACTGCCGTAATCGACGATCCCGACTATCATCAAAGGCAATAGATGCCACAATACCAACGCCCATGCCCAATTCAACATAGGTTTTAATGACATCGGCATCTAGTGCAGATAACACAATATCAGGGGTTAAACCTGCTTGTTTAAAGGTGTCATCGATTCGTGAGCGCCCTGTAAAGCCGCCGTGATATGTAATTAATGGCCATTCCGCCAACTCGTCAAGGCCAATGGTGATTTGCCGACTTAACGGATGATCTTGCGGCACGATCAAGCTGTGATGCCAATGGTAGTAGGGCAGACTATATAAATCGGCATGAGTCGCCAGCGATTCTGTAGCAATGCCAATGTCGGCTTCTCCGGCCAATAACATGGCAGTGACCTCGACAGGGCTGGCCTGTTGTAACACCAAATGTACTTTTGGAAATAATGCTTTAAACCGAGCCACAATGGGTGGTAACACATAACGAGCTTGAGTGTGTGTGGTTGCAATCACCAGTTGGCCTTCATCGACTCGATTAAAATCATCAGCCAATTGCTTGAGGTTTTTGGCATCATTGAGCATCCGCTCCACAATGACAGACAGCGCTGTTCCCGCTTCGGTTAATCCCAGTAGGCGCTTACCTTTACGAATAAACAGTTGAACACCTAATTCATCTTCTAGGTCTCGAATATGCTTACTGACACCTGATTGTGACGTGAACAAGGCGGCAGATGCAGCAGTCAGGTTGAAGTCATGTCGTATGGTTTCACGAATGATGCGCAATTGCTGAAAATTCATATGAAAGATGTCCGTTTAAAAACAGTCATGTGGCCTACCAGCATAACGACAGCTGATATGCAAGATAAGTGATATAAAATAGATTGTTTAGCATAAAATAATATATAAGAATTGTTTGGCTAACGCCGCTTTATTGATAAGTTTTATTTCATAATCCGTCTGATTTTGACTGAATTTATGCATAAAACAGCCTTATTTCATAAAAAATAAAATTTTGCAAGATTGTATGATCGTTTGATTGCAAGCGTTGGTCGACCCGATAAAGCGTTAAACACGCGTTTGACAAAGGTTGGAGCAGAGCGATAACCTGCACGTCACAAATAGCCCCAAACACTGGTTTTGAGTCGTTGGTGTGTATGCATCCTCATGGGTGTGTGGTACCAATTTTCGGTGGCGGATGATGGGGGTATTATAGCCAAGGATGGTGTAGTCGTTTGCTTAAGCAAACCCTTTTTTCATTGTCCTTGAGGTCATGATCCATGAACACATCCATCCAAGAATTGAGCCTAAACGAAATCGACGAAGTGTCGGGTGGTTTCTTTTCGATTGGCGGCAGCTTTAGCCTGAACCTGTCATTTGGTTTTACTTGTGCGCCAAAACCAACCTGCGAGCCAAAACCGACTTGCCAACCAAAGCCACATTGCCAGCCAAAGCCAACTTGCGAGCCTAAGCCTCCTTGTGGTGGTTCAACACCAACCGATCCAATTGACCCAACTCCGATTGATTCTTAAGTTGATGAAATGACAGTGCTACACTGTCACGATTGGTAACAGGCCGCACTATGCGGCCTGTTGTTCGTTTGGATGCTGTTTTTTGACGTGTGGCTTTATATGCCAGAATCTAAAGAACATCTCGTCGGGCAGACGACATCATTGTTTCGCCAACAGGCATTAGATGCCCAAAAAATCACCGGTTATGGCCGAATCGTGTTGATTCGCCCATTGTCGTTTACGGTGTTGACCAGTGTGGCGGTTGTGCTGGGTTTGCTGGTGGTGGCGTTATTTTATGTAGGAAGCTACACCCGTAGAACACCCGTGGTGGGACTGTTGACCCCTGCGCAAGGCATGGTGCGGGTGTATCCCATGCAATCGGGAGTCGTGATCAGTCGTTTGGTCAAAGAAGGCCAACCTGTGGTCAAAGGAGACGTGTTGTATGTGATTTCTAGTGAGCGCACGGCTGCAGTGGGTGTCGGTGTTCAAGCACAAATTAGCCAGCAAGTCAGCCAACGCCAACAGTCATTGGTATTAGAGATTGCCAAAACCCGCCAAGTGCAATTGGATGACCAACGGCAGATTCGCGGGCAGATGGAGGGTATTCGGCGTGAGTTGACCCAACTAGATAGCCTGATGGCCGAGCAACAACGCCGTGAGGTGCTATCGCGCACTGCGGTGGATCGTTATGCAGCCTTGGTGCAAAAAGGCTTTGCATCTCAAGAACAATTACAACAACAACAAGAAGCCCTACTGGATCAGAGCAGCCGTTATCAGACCTTAAGCCGTGATCGCATTAACCTACAGGCTGAGCTAGATCGCCAGCAGCGTGAGTTAGATGCGTTGCCCCTTAAACAACAGACCGTATTGGCACAGCTTGATCGTAGTTTGAACCAAACCCAGCAAGAGCTGACCGAGAGTGAAGCCCGTCGCGAGCTGCGGGTGCTTGCGCCAGAAAGTGGCACGGTCACTGCGGTCTTGGCCGAGCTAGGACAGGGGGTAGATCCGAATCGTTCTTTGGTGTCGATTGTGCCGCATGACAGCCGCTTAGAGGCACAGTTGTATGTACCCTCACGTGCGGCGGGTTTTATTCAAGATGGCCAGTCGGTGCTCTTGCGTTATCAGGCTTTTCCATATCAAAAGTTTGGGCAAGGCGTGGGGGTCGTGACCAGTGTGTCGCGGACCGCACTCAGCCCCAATGAGCTGTCCGCCAGTGGTCTGGCCCTTGATCCCAGTGTATTGGCACGCGGTGAGCCGGTTTATCGGGTCACGGTACAGGTGCATCAACAGGCCATTAAAGCCTATGGAAAATGGCAGCCGTTACAGGCAGGTATGATGTTGGATGCCGATATTTTACAAGAAAAACGCCGTTTATATGAATGGGTCTTAGAGCCGTTGTTTACTGTGTCGGGGCGTGTCTAGGATGCCCTTATTCTTTAAATTGAGCCTGATGTGGATCGCCTCGCTGCAAAAAAGGATGTGGGTATGTCATTGATTGATCGGCTAGCGTTTGGGTCGGCCAATCGTTTGCCTGTGTTACTGCAAACTGAAGCCACCGAATGTGGGTTGGCCTGTATGGGCATGGTTGCCGGATATCATGGATTTACAACCGATGTGGCGACGTTACGGCGGCGCTTTCCGGTATCGCTGCATGGTGCTAGGTTGTCGCATCTGATTCGGATGGCCAATGCCCTCAATCTGGCGACTCGACCCGTTAAGCTTGCTATTGATGATTTGGCACAGCTTAAAATGCCGTGCATTTTGCATTGGAATTTTAACCATTTTGTGGTGTTGCGGGCGGTGCAAGGCAGCGAGGTCTGGATTCATGACCCTGCCGTAGGTGAGCGCCGTTTACGCATGACAGAAGTCAGTGAGGCATTTACTGGCGTGGCCTTAGAGCTGTGGCCTACGGCGGGCTTTGAACCTGCCAAACAGATTGAGTCAATTCGCCTAAGTCAATTGATGGGGCAGGTATCTGGCTTAAAGCGTTCAATGCTGCAAATTTTACTGCTGGCATTAACGCTAGAGGTTTTTGCGTTAGCCAGCCCATTGTTCATGCAATGGGTGCTCGATAACGTCATTCCGGCGCAAGATGTCGACTTGCTTACCTTGTTGGCGTTGGGATTTGCCTTGTTGATGCTGATGCAGTTGTCGGTGTCCACCTTGCGCAGTTGGGTAATTTTGTACATGGGGACTACCTTAAATGTGCAATGGCGTGCCAATGTGTTTAGTCATTTAATTAATCTACCCGTCGATTATTTTGGCAAACGTCATTTGGGCGATATTGTGTCGCGATTTGGCGCGATTGATCAAATTCAGCGTACGTTGACCACTACATTTTTAGAGGCCATCCTTGACGGCATCATGACCCTGCTGGTGGTGTTCATGATGTTTTTGTATGCCCCACAACTGTCATGGATTTCAATTATTGCCATGGTGATTTATGGCTTGGTGCGTTGGGCGTGGTATCGGCCACTGCGTTTGGCGACCGAAGAAACCATTATTCATGCAGCCAAACAAAGCAGTCATTTTTTAGAGACGGTTCGGGGTGCGCGCGCAATCAAGCTGTTTGGTCGTCAAGATGAGCGCCGTTCGGCGTGGTTGTCGCTGATGGTTGAGCAAATCAATGCCAATTTACGTACCGAAAAAATGGCCGTTTGGTATCGCTTGATCAATGGCTTGCTGTTTGGACTCGAAAATATTGTCATTGTGTGGTTGGGCGCAAGAATGGTCATTGGTGGTGACTTCACCGCTGGGGTATTGATTGCGTTTATGGCCTATAAAGGTATGTTTGGTGGGCGTGTCGGTGGCCTCATTGACAAGTATTTTGAGCTGAAAATGCTGCGGATTCAGTCCGAGCGCTTGTCTGATATTGTCTTAACGCCACAAGAGCAACTGTATCAAAGCACTTTGACTGACCCCGACCAACAGATCAGCCCCAGCATTGAGGTTAAAAACCTGCGCTTTCGCTACAGTGATCAAGAGCCGTGGGTGTTAGATGGGCTCAATCTGTCGATTCCTGCAGGTCAGTCGATTGCCATTGTGGGACCGTCTGGGTGTGGTAAGTCGACCTTGATCAATATCTTGTTGGGAATTTTGCCGCCCACAGAAGGCGAGATCAGTGTGGGTGGTATTCCATTAGCGGCATTGGGGCTAGAAACCCTGCGTCGTATGGTGGGCACGGTCATGCAAGATGATGTGTTGTTTGCCGGATCATTGGCCGACAATATTAGCTTTTTTGATCCACAGGCCGACCAACAACAGATTGAAGCCGTCTCGCAGTTGGCGGCGATTCATACCGATATTCTCAACATGCCGATGCGCTACACCACGTTGGTAGGAGACATGGGCACGGTGTTGTCGGGCGGGCAAAAGCAGCGGGTGTTGCTGGCGCGTGCCTTGTATAAGCGTCCGTCGATTTTGTTTTTGGATGAAGCCACCAGTCATTTGGATGTTGAGCGTGAGCATCAGGTCAATGCGGCCATTACCCAGCTGCAAGTGACACGTATTATTGTGGCACATCGCCCCGAAACCATTGCCACCGCAGAGCGGGTGTTGGTGTTGGGTGCAGGCAAAGTGCAACAAGATAGCCGCTTGAGCCGTGATCCATTGACCGGCGCAATGCGTGCATCACCGTATGAGGACACCGCCCGATGAGTCGTAATCCAATGGCCAGCACATGGTGGCTAGATGGTCAGCGTTGTCTGTCCATGTCACCCGATGAGCGTGGTTTTTTGTATGGCGATGGCCTGTTTAGCACCATGCGTGTGCGGCAGGGGATGATTGGCTTATGGCCGCATCATCTACACCGCTTGCAAGAAGGTGCATTGCGTTTGGGACTGGCGGTCGATTTAACCGGTTTAGAACACTGGCTCAAGCAAATGGCTGAGCGTGTGGGCGATGGCACCTTAAAACTGATTGTCAGTCGGGGTAATGGACTACGCGGCTATTTGCCACCGGTTCAGCCGGCGCGTTGTTATGTACAACTGACCCCTGTGGTGACCACTGTGCGTGACAGCGACCCTGATGGTCTGCACGTTGGGTTGCCCATTGACAGTGGCATCTTGCAGGGCTGCTTAGGGCATCAATCTCCTCTGCTGGCCGGCCTTAAGACCCTCAACCGCCTTGAGCAAGTGTTGTTGCGGCAAGCACTGGCGCAAACGGCATGGCCAGAAGCCTTAGTGGCGGATCTAGACGGTATGTTGGTTGAAGGGGTGCAAAGCAATTGTTTCTTGTTGATGGATGGCGTTTGGCAGACCCCCGATTTAAGCAAAGCGGGGATTAGCGGCGTGATGCGAGCAGAGATTCTGCATCGCATGGCGGATCGCGAGATCGACTGCCGAATCAGTCGCGTGCCCGTATCGTTGATTGAGCGCATTGAGGCACTGTTTTTTTGCAATGCCCTCACGGGAGTAGTACCCGTCGCGCAATTGGCTGGCCGTGCGCTCAATCTGTCAGCGGTGGACAGTTTGCTGGCTGATCTTTTATCCTGAGCGCCCGCTGCTGGCTGTTGTTGAGTGTTGTTGAGTCATGTCTAAATCTGCATCTCGTGCGAAACGCTCGCCCGCCAAATCGGCTAAGCCATCCCGCCCTTCTCGGGTGTTATGGGCGATCCTGCTGCTCCTGTTGGGTGCATGTTTGCTGGGTGCTATGGCGATTTGGCAAGGGTTATATCGACCCTTAAGTATTCCAGCCGACGGTCAGGTGCTGCGAATCAAAGCGGGCGAAACCTATAGCGGCCTGATTCGTGACCTCGCGCAGCGCGGACAATTACGCCTGCCCATACTGGCCAAGCTGTATCAGCGTTGGTTTATTCAAGACAGCTTAAAAGCCGGTGTCTATCGGCTAGAAGCAGGGCAAGACATTCGGCAAGTCATGCAGCGGTTGTCTGATGGCAGCATGGCGCAAATGGTACGCGTCACCGTCATCGAAGGCAGTACCTTTGCGCAACTGCGTCAAAGTTTGGCCAAGCATCCTGATATTGAACACACCTTATCTGGCTTCAGTGATGCCGCTGTGTTGGCTCAAGCGGGCATTGCGCAGCCTCATCCTGAAGGCTGGTTTGCGCCCGATACGTACTATTTTGCCCAAGGCGAATCGGATCACGCTATTTTACGGCATTTGTACCAGACCCAGTCGCAAGTGTTGAGCCAAGAATGGGAAACGCGCGCCGCCAACTTGCCCTATAAAACGCCCTATGATGCGTTGATCATGGCCTCTATTGTCGAAAAAGAAACCGGTATTGGCAGTGAGCGCGCTGATGTGGCGGCGGTGTTTGTCAATCGTCTGCGCATCGGTATGCGCTTGCAAACCGATCCGACCGTGATCTACGGCATGGGTGCGCAGTATCACGGCAATATCACGCGCAAAGATCTGCAAACCCCAACCGCCTATAATACGTATACGATCAATGGCTTGCCACCCACGCCCATTGCCTTAATGGGACGCGCAGCGATTCATGCCGCATTGCACCCGTCTGATAGTACCGCATTGTATTTTGTGGCGACCGGACAGGGGGGGCATACGTTTAGCCGCAGTCTGGCCGAACACAACGCCGCAGTGGCACGTTATGTGGCGGCACTACGTCAACAACGCCAAGCCAAGGGGTAGTCGATCATGTTCTTGTCGTTTGAAGGCACCGAAGGCGTTGGTAAAACCACCTTGATTGCAGGGCTAGCCGCCCATTTGCGCGGACAGGGCATTGATTTGATCTTGACCCGTGAACCCGGTGGTACACTGTTTGCCGAGCAAATCCGTGGTTTATTGCTCAATCCACACGCCGAGCCAGTCGCACCAGACTGTGAGTTACTATTGTTGTTTGCGGCTCGCGCGCAACATCTCGCTGAGGTGATAGCCCCTGCGTTAGCGCGTGGACAATGGGTGTTGTGTGACCGTTTTGTGGATGCCAGCTTTGCCTACCAATGTGGTGGGCGTGGTCTGTCACCTTGTAAAGTACAGGGGTTGGTGGATCAGTTTGTGTCGCATTTGCCCGACCGAACCTTTTGGCTAGATGCACCTGTTGAGCAAGGCATGGCACGCGCCGCACAACGGGGCGCGCTTGATCGCTTTGAACAAGAGCGGATGGATTTTTTTGAACGGGTGCGTGCCGTGTATACACAACGTGCCGCTGCTGAACCGACCCGCATTATTCGGCTGGATGCCAGCCAAAACGCCGACCAAGTGCTGGCCGACGCCGTGCAGGCATGGCGTGGCTGCGTCGCGTGATGGGGTGGAGCGGTCAGCCCATCACAAAGTCGGGTGGGGTCAGAATCGAATCGCGAATCTCATCCGACAGTTCGGGGTAGTCAATGGTGTAGTGCAGCCCGCGTGACTCCTTGCGTTGCAGGGCGCAGCGCACAATCATTTCTGACACCAACACCAAGTTACGCAGCTCAATCAAATTTTTGCTGATCGCATAACCCGCATAGTAATCTTCAATCTCGCGTTTGAGCATTTGAATGCGATTGAGCGCCCGTTCAAGGCGTTTGGTGCTGCGCACAATGCCGACATAGTTCCACATAAAATGCCGGAGTTCGTCCCAGTTTTGCAAAATCACCACGTCTTCATCAGGGTGTTGCACTTGGGAGTCATCCCAAACCGGCACATGGGGTTGTTCGGTCACGGTTTGGTGTTGGGCTGCCATATGGCGTGCGGCGCTCATGCCATACACAAAGCACTCCAACAATGAATTGCTGGCCATGCGGTTGGCACCATGTAAACCGGTAAATGAGGTTTCGCCAATCGCATATAAGCCGCTAATATCGGTTTGGCTGTGGTGATCCACCATGACGCCGCCGCAGGTGTAATGGGCTGCGGGCACAACCGGAATCTTGTCGGTGGTGATGTCAATGCCCAGCTCAAGCAGTCGTTCGTAGAGCATGGGAAAATGCTCACGGACAAACTCGGGTGGTTGATGGCTAATGTCGAGCCAAACGTGCCGCACGCCTAGGCGTTTCATTTCAAAGTCAATCGCTCGCGCCACAATGTCACGTGGGGCGAGTTCGGCACGTTCATCAAAGCGCTGCATAAAGCGCTCGCCATCGGGCAGTCGCAAATAAGCGCCTTCACCACGCATGGCCTCGGTGATCAAAAACGACCGTGCTTGTGGATGGTACAAACACGTTGGGTGAAATTGATTAAACTCAAGATTGGCAACTCGACAACCGGCACGCCACGCCATGGCAATGCCATCGCCAGTCGCAATGTCAGGGTTAGAGGTGTACAAATACGCCTTGCTTGCGCCACCACAGGCCAACGCCACAAACGGTGCGCGGTAGGTCTCGACGGTGTCGGTTTCAATATTTAAGGCATGTAGCCCCACCGCACGATTGACGCCCGCCAGACCCAGTTTGTCGCTGGTGATGACATCAATGGCCGCACGGTTTTCTAGCAACGTCACATGATTGCATTCACGCACTCGCCGGACCAAGGTGGTCGAAATGGCCATGCCCGTGGCATCGGCTGCATGAATAATCCGCCGATGCGAGTGACCGCCTTCACGGGTCAGGTGCAGTTGTTCTTCTTCATCTAAGGTAAAGCGCACGCCTTGTTGCAGCAGAAAATCCACCGCGTCGCGGCCATGCTCAACGGTAAATGCCACCGCATCACGATGACACAAGCCACCCCCAGCAATCAGCGTGTCGTCAATGTGGTTGTCCAGCGAGTCGGTTTCGTCCAAGACAGCAGCCACACCGCCTTGGGCATAATAGGTGCTGGCTTCGGTCAACACAGCCTTGGCCAATACGGCAACGCGCAAGTGACTGGGCAACGATAAGGCGAGCGTTAGACCCGCCGCACCACTGCCAACGATCAGCACGTCAAAGTCATTGGGTGATTGCGCAAGGGGCATAACGGTATCCTGTGACCAGAAGTTGAAGCAAAGGTGAATCTCACGTGAAAATGAGACAAAACGCAATGGCCACATTGTCATATGACCATGAAATACCCAGTCATGACGTGCAACAACCGTCAGACATTGTGATTATTTATCCATGATCGCAAAGCATTTGCTACAGAAAAATACCTGCTCAACATGCTAAAACCTTTGATCATTCAATCCGGTAAATACAGGAAGTTCAAATGGCTGTCATGCAGGTTCGGTCAGCGCTGTGCGCAATCGTGGTGGGCAGCGTCTGCGTTCAGTCGGCGCAGGCGGCGGTTGCGGTCGATTTTTCTCAATTGGTGGAGCAGGTCAGTCCGGCGGTTGTTCGCGTGAATGTCTCGAAAAAGCTGTCGCAAGAAGAGCTACTGCAACAACAAATGCCTGAACTGTTAAAGCGTTTCTTTGGCAATAACGTGCAGATTCCGCAACAACAGCGCGCGCCCGTCGAGCAAAACTCGTATGGCAGTGCGTTTTTTATGACCAAAGATGGCTACCTGCTGACCAATCATCACGTGATTGCTGATGCGCGTAAAATCACCATCACCTTAAATGACCGCCGTGAAGTGGATGCAGAACTGGTCGGTAGTGACGAACGCACCGACGTGGCAGTGTTAAAAGTCAAAGGAAACGATTTTCCAGCCTTAAAAACGGGTGATTCAACCAGTTTAAAAGTCGGTGAGCCAGTATTGGCGATTGGATCGCCATTTGGTTTTGACTACTCAGCCTCTGCCGGTATTGTCAGTGCCAAGTCGCGCACCATGTCGCGTGAAAACGCCGTGCCATTTATTCAGTCCGATGTGGCCTTAAACCCTGGCAACTCTGGTGGTCCACTGTTTAACCAGAAAGGCGAAGTCATCGGTATTAACTCGCGTATTTTTAGTGGAACAGGTGGCTATATGGGGCTGTCTTTTTCCATCCCTATTGATGTGGCATTAGACGTCTACAACCAAATTAAATCGGGTGGTAAAGTCACCCGCGCTTATTTGGGTGTATTTCCACAAGACATCGACCGCAATTTAGCCGAAGTCTATAACCTGCCTAAGCCAGAAGGCGCACTGTTGACCCAAGTCACCCCTGATACACCGGCCAGTCGTGCAGGTCTTAAAGAGGGTGATATTATTTTGAGCTATAACAATACACCCATCACACGCTCAACCGATTTAATCAACTTGATTAATCGTACACGGCCTAACACCAGTATTCCTATGCTGATTCAACGAGCGGGGAAACCATTAACGGTTACAGCAACATTGCAAGCAGCTCTTGATGATACGCCAGCCAATGATGCAACAACCGCAAACCCTACTGGTGGACCCGTCTTAGGCTTGCGTGTTCGTGATCTCAATCCGACAGAAAAGTCTCAATTGCCTACCGCTGGTGTGTATGTCGACCTTGTTCAAGCCAATGGTCTGGCAGCACGTTCGCAAATTGCTGCAGGAGATGTGATTACACGGCTCAATAATGTTGATACGCCAAACATTACGGCCTTTGCAGATGTGCTCAAAAAATTGCCAGTGAATAAAGTGGTTGGCGTGTCTTTGTTACGTAATGGTATTCCATTGATAGTTGGCTTACGTATTGAAACCCCTGACACAGACAAGCCGTAATGAATGCCCAATTTGTGCAATCGACATGACGAATTTTGGATCATGACTACTGAGCTGAGTTTGTAAGACACAAAAAGGACTGCTTTGATCAACAGTCCTTTTTTGTTGGTGGATAATGAATTGAAATTTAAATGATTTTTTGGTTTTTCTGGCGAAAAAACATTGCAATAGCCATGCTTGTTGACATAATTCCTGTAATTTCACACTTTATTTTGGCTAAACTACACCATGTTTGTCGAACGCTCGTCAAAATCGCAGGATGCAATGGGGATGGATGGAGTCATTGGCGTTTAGGCATTGAAAGTGTAGGCAGAACACCTGCCACCCAAATAGCCAACTGCTTCATATGCCTTAGAGGTGGATCATGCAACATCTTGCCGAGATTGAAATCATTAGCCTAGGGGCCAGTGTGTTTTACAAACAAGCTGAAAGTTTGAACCAGATCGGTGGCAACCTAGGGCACGAGTTTTTTGAAGCGGTTCATGTCATTTATAATACCAGTGGACGCGTGATTGTTTCAGGAATGGGCAAGAGTGGTCATATTGGCCGTAAAATTGCTGCCACCTTGGCATCGACTGGCACGCCAAGTTTTTTTGTTCACCCTGCTGAAGCGTTTCATGGTGATTTGGGCATGATTACCGCGCAAGACACGGTTATTTTGTTGTCCAATAGTGGTAAAACAGAAGAAATAGTGCGTCTTTTACCTTATTTAAAAGAAATTAATGTTCCCGTGATCGCCATTTGTGGCATTCGAGATTCTACACTCGGTCAGGAGTCCACTGTGCTATTGGATATTCCAATTGAGCGTGAGACCTGCCCCAATAACTTAGCCCCCACCACATCGACCACCGCAACCTTAGCGATGGGCGATGCTTTGGCAGTTGCGTTAATCAAACTACGCCAATTTGAACCCAAAGATTTTGCTCGCTTTCACCCTGGCGGATCATTAGGCCGTATGCTATTGACCCGTGTGCAAGATGTGATGACAACCGATTTGCCGATTGTTTTACCTTCTGCGAGTTTTGCTGAAATCATTCATGTGATGACTACATCATGCTTGGGGGTCACAATTGTGATGGATCAGGCGCAAGCTATTGGAGTCATTCGTACAATTGATATTCAACGTGCCTTTGCCAGTCATCTTGAAGGGGTTGGTCATTTAATTTCATTAGATATTATGAGCCAGCCACCAGTGTTTATTCTTGCAAATTGTAAGTTAGAGGCTGCCCGTCAACTGATGCATGAGCATCAAACCAGCGTATTGTTAGTGCGAAGCCAACAACAACATGTGGTTGGCCTATTGCGGTTAAGTGATGTCGAATAAAATAGTTGCACCTCGGATGCGTCGCAGTGGGCTGCAAGTGCAGTTTGCTGCGATTCATGCATTGTTTAAGCGAGAGCTGTTGACCCGTTTTGGTAAGTTTCGTCTCGGGTATTTTTGGGCTTTGCTAGAGCCAGCAATTCATGTCGGTATCATGCTGGCATTGTTTAGCGCAGTGATGTTACGAACCGTACCAGGTATGCCTTACGCATTATTTTTAGTGAATGGAATTTTGCCTTGGTTTATGTTTTCAAAAACGGCTAGCCGAGCGCTCAGTGCAGTAGACGCCAATAAAGGTTTATTTAACTATCGAGCTATTCGACCGATCGATACAGTGATCGCGCGTGCTCTTTTAGAAGGTTTTATTTACTTCTTGGTTTATGCGTTGTTTATGTTCGGGTTGGTCTGTTTTGGGGTGCAAATTAGTGTCGATCAAATCCCATTGTTATTGTTGGGTTGGATTTCATTGTGGTTGCTCTCCCTAGGATTTTCTTTTGTGATGATGGTGATTGGGCACTGGTCAGCAGAAATCGGAAAGTTTGTGGCCATATTTATGCGAATGTTATATTTTACTTCGGGGATTATGTACTCAGTGCACGTGGTTCCTCGTGAGTATTTAATTTATTTTATGTGGAATCCTGTTCTACATATGATTGAGACTATGCGCCATGCTGTTGCCCCAAGCTATCCTATTGATCATGCAAGCACTCCATATTTTTTGATATCAACATTAGTGATACTGTGCTTTGGCTTAATGCTATATAAAAGTCGAGAGCAAGCGATGTTGACCTCATGATTAAACTCGATCATCTTACTAAATCCTATATGACGTCCAAAGGCCGTCATTATGTCTTTCGCGATTTATGCGTAGACATACCTGCTGATAAAAGTATTGCATTAATTGGGCGAAATGGCGCAGGAAAAAGTACGTTATTGCAAATTATTGGTGGAATTGATCACCCAGATTCTGGACAAGTATTGACGGATTCAACCATTTCATGGCCCGTTGGATTAGCTGGTGGTTTTCAAGGAAGTTTGACAGGTCGTCAGAATGTTCGTTTTGTTTGTCGTCTTTATGCAGATGCGGACGAAATAGAAGATAAAATTCGTTTCGTTGAGTCTTTTGCAGAAATTGGCAAATATTTTGATAT
>JBEANQ010000036.1:0-17473 GCA_041165345.1 Pseudomonadota bacterium | reverse complement strand
TAGTTTTGCCGATCAAGTGATCGCAGGTTTTGATCAAGCCTTACGCAGTGTAGTGCCCAACACCACCCAAGCCGAACGCCCGCTGCCCGCTGCTGATGCCATCAGCAGTTTGAATGTCCAAGATGCACGACATGTGGCCGGTCTGATGCGGGTCAACCATAGCGGGGAAGTCTGCGCCCAAGCCTTGTATCACGGTCAGGCGCTCACTGCACGGCTGCCCAAAGTCAAAACCGAAATGCAGCAAGCCGCCCGCGAAGAACAAGACCATTTGGCATGGTGCGAAACCCGCCTCAAAGAACTCGATAGCCACCCCAGCCTGTTAAACCCGCTGTGGTATGGCCTATCGTTTGGCTTGGGCGCGTTGGCCGGTCTAGCCGGTGATGAATACAGCCTTGGATTTGTAGCTGAAACCGAACGACAAGTCAGCCGTCATTTGCAATCGCACCTCAACAGCCTGCCGGACAGCGACCCGCGCAGTCGTGCCATCTTGCAACAAATGAACACCGACGAACTACACCACCGCGAGCAAGCCCTCGCCGCAGGGGGTCGTGAATTGCCTGCACCGGTGCGTGGGGTCATGACGGTGGTGTCAAAAGTGATGACCCACGCCAGCTATGCCATTTAACAGCGAGCGAGTCACGCAACGCGGGTCATCGCATCATGGGGGACGGCTCACCCCACTTGGAGAACGCACCATGCACTCATCCACCCCCAACCACACCCGCCCACGCGTGTGTCTGCATGCACTGCTGACTCTTGATGGCTACATGGCCGACCCACAACTAGACAGCCACGCCGCACAATGGCAACACATTGACCTTGAACCCTTTAGCCAGTACATGTTGGCACGGAGTGATGCCCTCATTTTGGGTCGTCCCACCTATGAAGGGATTATTCGCCACAGTGAATGGCCGTATCTAGACCATCAAGCCTACGTCCTGACCCAGCGTGACGGGCTGACGCTAAACAGTCATTTTTTAAAGACCTGCCGGCTATCACTTGATCAACTGCTCACCCAACTTGGCAGTGAGCAACGCGAACGAGTATGGCTGATGGGTGGGCATCGCTTGGTGCAAGGGGCGCTGGCGCTACAACGACTCGACGAACTGATCATTCACATGTTGCCGTTTGCGCAACGACAAGGCACCCAATTTTTTGACATACCCGACCTGCCAGACCTTGAACTTATAGACGTACAACGCTTAGTGGGCGGTGTCGTGCGCATGAATTATCAGATTTTAAACGCTGATTGATTACAGCGTGGCCACACACGGGCAGTCAGCCCACAACGTGGACAACGGCAAGGTCACATCCAAGGGTAACGGCTGACGCTGCCGCACCACCACCAATTGCGCCATGCTCGCGCCATAGGCAATTAAATCGAGATCCAGCCGAACCAGCACCGAAGGACGCACACGCCCACAGTGTTGCTCAATCTGATGCAAGGCGGCTTCGATGTCGGCCACTGTGTGACCACTCGTGCGCAGCAACACCGCTAAATTCCAATACAACGGCCCATGGCCATGACGATCGGGCAACTCAAACACCGCCGAATACTCACACTCACCCAACAACGCCAAGTGTTGCTTTGCTTGGATGAGGGCTTCGGCATGATCCACATTAGTCCCGATGGAGAGCGCGTAAATCATCACGACTCCGTTCAATTGACACGGCAACTGACTGTACATTGACCACTGCCAATGGCTTACGAATAGTCAAGGCGACTTGCTGCACCAACTCAAATTCTTTCAAAATCATTGCTGCTAAACAGTCGGCAAGGGTTTCAATTAACTGCGGTTGCAACCGCTCTATTTCGTCACAGACACGGTCGGCCACACTTTTATAATTGACCGCATAACGCAGATCATCTGTCGCGGCGGCCTGATGCAGGTCAACCGACAAGGCCACATCTAAAACTAAGGGTTGGCGAATTTGCCGCTCCCAGTCAAACACGCCAATCACAGCGCTGACCTTTAAACCTTCAATGAGGACTTTATCCACGTCTACATCGCTCCTGTGCGGCCGATTAAATGAACCAAGGCTCACCCGCCTGACGCGTATTGGGTTGCAAGTGTGGCGCAGCAATGCCAGCATTGGCAAGACATCCCACCGGTGATTTACGCCAGATGAGCCTGACGACAAACGATTGGCTGTGCATTGTGACGCTCGCTGTTGCAGCATATGCGTTAGGATCGGTCTGTACTGCCATTGTGGTATGCCAACTCTTTGGCCTACCCGACCCCCGCACTGAAGGCTCACGCAATGCAGGTGCCACCAATGTCATGCGGTTAGGTGGAAAATTACCGGCTTTATTGACCTTTTTAGGCGATGCGCTCAAAGGTGTCCCCCCAATTGCCGCCGCCTTTGCGCTTGGCCTGCCACTGTGGATGGTGGGTTTGATCGGCATGATGGCCTTAATAGGCCATGTTTATCCTGTTTTTTTTGGCTTTCAAGGCGGTAAAGGCGTTGCCACCGCCTTTGGCGTTCTGCTGGGATTAGACTGGCGTTTTTGTGGTGTGGCATTGCTGGCGTGGGCGTTGGTGTTTGCGGTGACACGGGTGTCGTCGGTGGCCAGTTTGCTCACCTTTGTACTGGTCATGCCGGTGATCGCAGCACTCTATCATCACGCATTACTGCCCGCACTCTCGCTCATAGGTCTACTGATTCTGTGGCGACATCGCCAAAATATTGTTGACTTAATCGCAGGTCGTGAACGCGGCTTTAAATAATCGTTCAACGGTGACGAACCCACATTGATTTTTCACACAACACCCCTGATTGCTCCTTCTGAACACCTCCCATCTCGCCTACACTCAACGCTATCTTTCACGACAACCACACCCATATGTATAGCGATGATGACCTCAATGCGGCGGTCAATGCCCACATACTGACCGAGCAACATGTACAGACGTTTCGTGAATTTATCGCGCAACAACGCCAATCTCCAGCCGTTGATGAAGAAAACTTCCGACTGGTCAGCAGTTTTAATGACATTTTTGTGGTGATTGCCAGCATCTTGCTATTGGTAGCAGTCGGTGCGCTGGGGGGAGCAATCACGCCAGCACTCGCAGGCTTAGCGATTGCCACGACTGCATGGGGACTGGCCGAATTTTTTACCCGCAAACGCCACATGGCCTTGCCATCGATTGTGCTGTTGTTTGCCTATGCGGGCGGCATCGCTTTTTTTACGGGAATTTTACTGATCGGCGGCGCAGCTCACACACCGTCCAAGCCCCACATGATCATGCTCACGGCATTGCTCACCGCCTTAGCCACCGCAGTGCATTGGTGGCGTTTTCATGTCCCGATTACTGTGGCTGTTGGCGTAGCAGCAACAGTCGTGATCGGGCTCAGCCCCGTCATGATGGGGTCTCACAATCCCGAATCAGCACTGCTACCGTATTTATTTGTGGCTGGTGTGGCGGTGTTTGCGTTTGCCATGCACTGGGACATGCGTGACCCCAAACGTCAGTCTAGTCAAACAGACGTGGCATTTTGGTTGCATTTATTGGCCGCGCCCCTGCTGGTGCATCCAGTGTTTGTGACGGTGGGCAGTGGTGCAAACCTCAGCATTACAGCAGCGCTCATGATCATGTTGATGTATATCGTTTTGGCAGGCGTGTCTTTGGTCATTGACCGACGAGCGCTGATGGTCTCGGCATTGTTTTATGTGATTTATGCCTTAAACACGCTGATGAAAAGCTTTGGCGATATTGGTCTTCACTTTGCCATCACGGCGTTGTTCATTGGTGCGATGTTATTGTTGTTATCGGCGTTTTGGCATCGCTGCCGTGGTTATATGATGCATATCGTGCCGCACACATGGCGCGTTCGTTTACCCGCTGATCAGTCAAAAATCGCTTAACGTTACACGCTAAACACATACGGTATCGGTTGATGGCTACGGTGACCATCAACCGACCGTTGTATTAGCGTTTGCCCATCGCCCGACGGGTACGCGGGGGAGCAATCGGGGGAGAGTCTTTATAGCGCGACGGCTTAGGCTGACTAATGGCAGCCGCTTTACGCGCTGCACGAGCGCGAGCTAAATCTTCAAGTGAAAACGGCAAGGCAACACTGTCAGATGCAGCAGCGCCATCGGCGTGTTCGAGCGGAGAAACGGGGGCAACAGTCATGACAATTCCGAACAAGGCTTAAAAATCACGCCATCACGCGTAATTCGCAGGAGTAAAAAGGCAACAGCGTTGGGGTATCCAACACCGTCACACATCACATTCTACCTCAAGGCTTGCTCAGACTTGCTGATATTTGCAGCACTGCCGTCATACACATGCGATCACATCGAAAAACGCCCCGACAGCGTGCGCACCTCCTGCCAAAATGGGCTAGAATCATGCGGTTTTTGCTCCCCTATTTTTGTATAAGGAAACCGCCGTGGACGTTCGTCTCTCCGACCGTGTCAATGCCATCAAGCCTTCGCCGACGCTAGCCGTCACCAACAAGGCCGCCGAGCTTAAAGCCGCTGGCCGCGACATTATTGGCTTGGGTGCCGGTGAGCCGGATTTTGACACCCCACAGCACATTAAAGATGCCGCCGTTGCTGCCATCAACAATGGCTTTACCAAATACACCGCCGTTGACGGTACCGCTGGCCTCAAAAAAGCCATTATTGCCAAGTTCAAACGCGACAATAACCTTGACTACGCAGCCAACCAAATTTTGGTGTCCTGTGGTGGCAAGCAAAGTTTCTTTAACTTGGCCTTAGCGTTTATTAACAAAGGTGATGAAGTCATCATCCCTGCACCGTTCTGGGTCAGCTACCCCGACATGACCATCATTGCTGAAGGCGTGCCGGTCATTGTCAAATGCCCAGAAGAACAACGCTTTAAAATCACCGCTGAACAATTGGAAGCGGCCATCACCCCACGCACCAAACTGTTGGTGTTAAATAGCCCGTCTAACCCGACTGGCATGATCTACACCAAAGAAGAACTCACCGCACTGGCCGACGTGCTGCGTCGTCACCCACAGGTGTATGTGGCCTCAGATGACATGTATGAGCCAATCCGCTGGACTGACGAGCCGTTCCACAACATCCTCAACGTCGCACCTGACCTATACGACCGCACCTTTGTGTTGAATGGCGTGTCCAAAGCCTACGCCATGACCGGCTGGCGCATTGGCTATGCCGCAGGCCCAGCCAAAATCATCAATGCGATGAAAAACGTCCAATCGCAATCGACCTCTAACCCGACATCTATTAGCCAAGTGGCCGCCGAAGCCGCATTAAACGGCCCACAAGACGTACTCAAACCGATGATTGAAGCGTTCAAACGCCGTCATGACTTGGTCGTAGCTGGCTTAAACGCCATCAACGGCATTAGCTGCTTGCCTGCCGACGGAGCGTTCTACGCCTATGCGTCGGTGCGTCCATTGATTCGTGCGCTGGGTCTTAAATCCTGCACCGAATTTGCCGACTGGCTGCTCGAAAAGACCGGCGTTGCGGTTGTGCCTGGTGACGCGTTTGGTTTAGGCGGTTACATGCGCATCTCGTATGCCACTGCGGATGACGTACTGGTTGATGCGCTCAATCGCATTAAAACTGCCGCTGACAGCATTGAGGGTGTAGATGCCGCCATCGCCTCAATTGCTGCCGAAAAAGCCGCCCAAGCGTAAGTAAAACCGACCATCTGAAGGTTTTTTGAGCATTTAGACGATTAATGTGGCGAGGAAATAAACGGTTAAGCAGTTTTTGCAGAAAAACAGCTTGACCCCCTCCTAGAGCCTCTCTAAAATGCGCGAACCAACCGATGGTCGCCCATTCCCTGATAGCTCAGTCGGTAGAGCAACGGACTGTTAATCCGTGTGTCCCTGGTTCGAGCCCAGGTCAGGGAGCCATTTTAAAACATGGTTCTTGTTATAGAATTGGTTAGACCCGTCATTCCTTGATAGCTCAGTCGGTAGAGCAACGGACTGTTAATCCGTGTGTCCCTGGTTCGAGCCCAGGTCAGGGAGCCATATTTCAAAACACCCGCACTTGATGCGGGTGTTTTGTTTTATATGTTCAATCTACTGTCATTCAAAATACGCATCACCAAACAACCCAACACTCAAGGTTTATGATGTCTTTATTTACTGTACGACTCGCTCATCTAACCGATCTCTCGGCCATTGCAACCCTGTTTGATCAGTATCGCCAATTTTATGGCCGAGCCAGCGATCTTCAAGCAGCAAGCACGTTTTTACAGGAACGATTCCAACATCAAGACAGCGTCTTGTTACTCGCCGAGCATGCGGGACAAGCCGTGGGGTTTGTTCAGTTGTATCCTAGTTTTTCGTCGGTCTCATTGGCACGCACGTTTATTTTAAACGACTTGTACGTTCAACCGCATGTCCGTCAACAGGGCTGTGGCCAAACACTGCTCTGTGCAGCGCAAACATGGGCAAAAAGTCAGCAGGCTATTCGGCTCACGCTCAGTACCGCCATTGATAACACTGCTGCACAAGCGTTGTATCAGCGCTTAGGCTGGCAGAAAGATCAACAATTTTGGGTCTATCATTACGTTCTATAATGTCAGCATTCTCATCTTTTGATCTCGAGCATTTGACCGTGACCCCTACCCCTGCCGCGTTTTACCGACTGTCATTGCAATTGCTCTATGGGACTGCTGGGTTGTTTGCACTCATGCTGGCGTGGCCGTTTGTGGTCAGCTTTAGCCGTTTGATTTTGGTCGGGCGTTTAGGTGGCGATGCCTTGATCTGGCTCATGCTGGGGGCGCTGTCCATCAGTGCCAGCATGTTGCTGTTTAATACCACACGCCACGTGGCGTCACTGTCTGGGCGACAACACATATTACGCGGGTTATTGGCCTGTGCGTTGGCCACGCCTGCCACCGTCATGCTGCTGATGTTTGCCGCCAATCCGCCTTAATACCGCGCCGCCTGACGTGCCTGCCGCTGCGTATTATTTTGGTGTAAACTGCCGCTCCGCAGTTCAGCACCCCCCTTGATCTCATGCCCGTGATCAACGCAGCCGTTGCTGTGCTTGTACCAATGTCATCACCTCAGGCATCTGCGCTGTCGATTGATGGTCTGGTCCATCAATGAGGTCATGCGGATATTGTGCCGTTAGAGAGTCCCCTATGTCCCACACCCCGATGCGTAGCGCCCATATTCCGGTCACTGACCCATCGGCAGGGCTACGTTTAACCGAAATTTTTTATTCACTGCAAGGTGAAGCCAACGACTCGGGCTGGCCGACCGTGTTTGTCCGACTAACCGGCTGTCCGTTGCGCTGTGTCTATTGCGACACCACCTATTCATTTGAAGGCGGCCAACGCCACAGCTTGCAAGACATTTTAAACACGGTGCAAGAATACGGCGTGCGGCATGTCTGCGTGACTGGCGGCGAACCCTTAGCACAACCCAATTGCATCCCGCTGTTGCACATGCTGTGTGATGCAGGGCTAACGGTGTCGCTCGAAACCTCGGGGGCTTTAGATGTATCGGCGGTCGATGCCCGTGTGTCTAAAATTGTCGACTTAAAAACCCCAAGCTCGGGCGAACAAGCCAGAAATCTGCTGACAAACTTAGACCATCTCACCCCGCATGATCAGATCAAGTTTGTCATCATGAACCGTACCGACTACGACTGGTCACGCGACATGCTGCGGCAATATGCGTTGTCTGAACGGGTCAGTACCGTGTGGTTTTCACCTGCGTTTGCCGTCGAAAAACATCAGGTTAAGCTGCCTGCTCTGGCACGCGAATTGGCCGATTGGATTGTGGCCGATCGCCTGCCTGTTCGTTTTCAACTTCAACTGCACAAACTCCTCTGGCAAGATGAAGCCGGACGCTAAGGAGACTCCATCATGAATACTCAATCTCGCCCTCGAGCCGTGGTGTTATTATCAGGCGGGCTGGACTCGGCCACCTGTTTGGCATGGGCAATGCAGCATTACGACTGCCAAAGCCTGAGCTTTAGTTACGGCCAACGCCACAGCAGCGAACTAGACGCTGCCAAGCGCAATGCCGCACAAGCGGGTGTACAGCATCGGGTCATCACCATCGACTTGCGTAGCCTTGGTGGGTCGGCACTGACCGACGATGCAATTGATGTCCCTGAAGACCAAACCAGCGGTATTCCAGTGACCTATGTCCCTGCCCGCAACACCATTTTTCTGTCATATGCCTTAGCCGTTGCTGAAGTCACACACAGCCAAGCTATTGTGATTGGTGTCAACGCCGTCGACTACTCGGGCTACCCTGATTGCCGCCCCGAATACATCAACGCCTTTGCCCACATGGCCGCACTGGCCACCAAAGCCGGTGTTGAAGGAGAACCCGTGCAGATTGACACACCCTTACTACACTTAAGCAAGGCACAGATCATTCAACTCGGTGATTCTTTAGGCGTAAACTATGCCTTGACCGTCTCATGCTATCAGGCCGATGATCACGGTCATGCCTGCGGTCGCTGTGACAGTTGCCGCTTACGGCGGCAGGGATTTATTGACGCTCACTTGCCCGACCCAACCCTCTACCAAGCCTGATCAACAATTGTACTGGATGACCATGAACCTCTCGCGCCTTGTACTGCCGCTGTTACTTTGCTTACCTGCTAGCCTGCTTTACGCCGCTCCTGATGCCAAAGGCGCTGCACCACAAATGCCTGCGGACATCCAAACTGTCATGGTACAACGCTGTGCCAGCGAAGCCGCCGCCGCCAAAATTACCGACGCCAAAAGCGCCCAAAAAGTCTGTAGCTGCACCATTGGCGTACAAGCCAACAACCTTAAACTCGGTGAATTTTGGGCGATTCAAAGTGCGGCTCTCAACAGTCGAGATCCTAGCAGTATTCCGGCATTTACTCGGATTCAGCCCCTACTGGCCAAGTGCCGTGATGGTGTGACTCTCAAAATGCCAGCACCACCAGTCGCCCCTGTAAAAAAATAAACAGTGAAGATACAGCGACATTGCGTGAACGTTCACTCAATGTCTGCTGGTTTTTGTGTTAAATTCGTGCTCAATTTGATCTTGTGCACGGAGCGCGCCGCATGTCCACTGTCCCCTTTGCCATTCCGACAACCTTGCCCAACCATCTGGTTCACACCACCCAAGGTGACATCAATCTATCTGCACTGATCGGCCAACCGGTTTTGCTCTATTTTTACCCCAAAGACGCCACCCCTGGTTGCACCACCCAAGCCCGCGACTTTCGTGACCTGATGCCCGAGTTTGAACAGTGGGGTCTACGCATTTTTGGGGTCTCCCGCGACAGCCTAAAATCACATGAAAAATTTACCGCCAACGAATGCCTACCCTTTCCGCTGATCAGTGACTCTGACGAAACCTTATGTCGTTTATATGGTGTGATTCAAGACAAAAATATGTACGGCAAAATCGTCCAAGGCATTGTACGCAGTAGTTTTTTATATGACCAACACGGTCAATTGGTACAGCAATGGCATAAGGTCAAGGCCGCCATTCATGCAGAAGAAGTGTTGGGTTACGTGCGACAACATCTCGCAGTACACCTCTAAACGGCACCCGCTCTGATACCACAACCATGCCGCCCCCACGGCATGGCGCATGACACAACTCACCACCAAGACAATGAATCCTTATTCTCGTTGAATCTCAGGCATAAAGCTTTTATCGTAAAGACAACACGCATACCGGCATGATGCCCTCTCAACCTGCGCATGGAGTGCGATCATATGACTGTTCAACCCAAATTGTTGCTGCTCTGCATCCTCTTGGCCAACGGCCTATCGTCAGCATCTGCAGTCGATAGTACGACGACCACGACACTCCCCAACATTGTGGTCGAAAAAATCCAGTTGGCTCAAACCCACATCCTGCCCACGGTCGGTGGACGCTACTGGAAAAAAGATCAGTCTGAAACCCTCTTTTTACGCGCAGTATCCGAACGTGAAACCTTAGTGTTGATTGAAACTGACCTCAAAGGTGGCAGCAGCCCACTGCTTCAAGTCGCCTATCAAGGCAAAACCGTGGCTAAAATCCCACTCATCAGTGGCATCACAGGGCTGTCGGTTGAAGATGAAAGCGTGGCATATCCCAGCACCAGCCACACATGGCATGCGGTCATCCCTGCGGCACTGATGAAAAAAGGGACTTATATCCGTGTCATTGGCACGCAAGTTCGACCGTCAGCCTATACCAAACTGAGCGTGTTGGGTTCTCCGGTGCATTTTGACCTGTACAGCCTGCCGTTTTATTTATTTGGGGCAACCGATAACACCCTGCCCTTTAGTCAAACCCAAGCACCTGATGCCGCCACGCAACGAGAAATGTTTGCCAAATGGCCTATCAGCACCCTCAATGCGCAAAACCACCCTGCAAAACGTGTTAATTGGCCTTATGTGGTCATTAGCCCACGCTCAGGTCAAGCGGCCTATACCGTCACCACACCCGCTGAGCAAAAAGACGGCTTTGCCAACATGAGTGCGGTGTTAAATATCTTAGGACAAATCCGACAAGCCAATGGCGATGGAAGCACTGCCAACCAATACTATGCACCGATTATTCAAGCCAACAAAAACGGCCAGTTGGTCGAGATTGGCGGCGGCCTCGGTGGTGGGCATGTGGGCACGGGTGACCATCGTTATTCGGGTATTTTTATTCATGAGCAAGGCCATGCGTTTGGTCTGCCACATGCAGGTGAATCCTACAACGCTCATTCGGGCTATCCCTATGCAGGGGGAAGCGTTAACGGCTCGTTATGGGGCTATGACCTCAACAAAAAAATGCTGATGCCAACGGTCGTCCCACGCACGGCCAGCCAATACGCCAACTGTAAAACACAGGTGTATGCTGGCATACCACGCCAATTGGATGCGCTGGGTCAATGTATCAAACAAGACCCCATGCAATCTGGCTCGGGTGATCAAGCCAATATCTTTAAGTTTGCGATGTTCTCAGACTATAGCGTGGCTCGGATGCAGCGCTATTTTGAAGGACTGACCACCATCAATAGCGCGGGCGTAAAAAATTATGCAGGTGGTCGAATCTTTGTGAACGCCAACATGCCAACCGGTTATGCACGTTGGGACAGTATCGATCAAGCTTGGGTCGCTTTTGACCCGAAAAACGATCCCGTTAAAGGATTGTATGGCGTACAACAGAACTTTCCTGTCAGCAAAAATGTACCGGTCTACACCATTGCAGTGAGTGTGAGCAAAGCCGCAACCGATGGTGCAACGCAAATTTATCCTATCATTGGTCCTTACACTGGTAACCTGCTTAAAACCTTTGATCCTACCGTCACCCAAGACCGTACCGATATGACTCCCAATACCTCGGCCTATCCGTGGTACTGCCGTGGTACTGGTTGCGACTATACCTTGCGCGTGACTTACACCGATGGCACGGTTAAACATGTGGCACTACAAGGGGGATTTCGCCCTTGGTTTGGGCAAGAGCAAGCATTTTCGGCTGATGTGACCAACCCCACCAATGGCAGCAGCTTTAAAACATGGGCAGTCAATGTGCCAGCCACTAGCCCGATTCAGTCGGTTGAGTTGCTTGATACCCCCTTAGTATGGACTGGCGTCAGCAGCACAGCTCCTGTGCTGGCCAGTCGTCAATAAGCGGTTTGAAGCGCAACAAACATCGTCCCCATCAATGAAGAAAAAAGAAGCTCCACGGCGCTCATTACCGTGGAGCTTCTTTCTTCAATTTGACACCCTTGCTTCTTGTACAACACTCACCCTTGCGCAGCAGAGCTGCTCAGGCTCAAACCATTGCACGCAAGCATCCCTGCAAACGCAACTCATCCGGTTAGGCTGACCAACCCGCACGCGCCCGAATCGTTTGTAGATCGTCTTGTACCAGTACACGGCCATTGTCAAACACGGGTCGCAGTAAATTAGTACGGCCGTTCAATTCATCCGCACGAATAGTCTCGACCTGACCAGTTGCCATTTGAACCACCGCCAAGCGTCCACGTTTGCTACGTTTGGCACGGCTAGTAATGGGGTCTTTGTAGACATCTCGCCACTCACCATCCACACGCGCAGCGCTGGCTTTCATCGCCCAGCCCAGCGTGTCACGGTCAACCTGTTGCAGCAGCCCACCCCCCATGCCAAACGCCAAGTTATCAAGACTAAAACCCGCCTCAATCACCGCATCAATAATTTTTTGCAAGCTGACCGGATTAATGCCATCACCTTGAATTAGGCGCACACAATCTGGCAAGACTTTATAGCCTTTACTGTTGATGCGTGTGCCAAAGCGCACGGCCAGCCGCTCAAGGGCTTCGCGCACCACTTTGACGGGGTCGCCACTGTCTGGACGAATCACCAATGTGCCGCCGCTCTGCCGTACTTCATCGCGGAGTTCCCCTCCCCACAATGCATCTATGGCATGCCATAGGTCATAACTGTCACTGACCACCGCCACAATTTTTCCCGTACCCCCAAACTGCTTGAGCATATTGCGATAGGCATCAACTTCGCCCGTCCGTCCCCATGAGGTGATGGTGCTGTGTTCGGCGGCTGGAATCGAAAACCCTGCCATACGTTTGGGGGTATTCATGCCGTACCAACGCGCCGCTCCAATTAAAGCGCTGACCGTATCGGTTCCGGCAAAATTAACCAAGTGACCCAAACCACCCAACGCCGCCGACTGCTGGCTAGACACGCCGCGTGCGCCAAAGTCATGTAGCTTAAACGGTAGGCCGTCTAGGCTATCGCAGGTTTGTTGCATCGCCGTTTGAATAATCTTGCGGCACACATGGCTTAGGCTGGCCACGGTAGATGGATACCACACTGCTCGCAGCAAGGCAGTTTCAAGATAGCTAGTGAGCCAGTAGCAGTTGGGGTCAGTATTGACCACTTGCACCACAGCGTTTTTGCACGGTAGGACGGTTCCTTCCGGCACAGCTTCAATGGCAACCGGCAAAAATCCGTTGTGCTGCTCTAAAATATACTGCCAGCCGGCCTGATAAAACGGCACGCCATGCGCACCCAGCAGCAAGGCGGCTTCATCGATGTCACGTTGACCGAACGGCTGACTGAGCGACTCCAGCACATACGCTTGCAGGCCAAAAAAGACGGTATCGGCAAACAAACCGCCGCGTGGCTCAATGTAACTTGAGATCAACTCGGTTTTTGGTGGATATTGCAACCAGTGCGACGACTTATAGCTGTCGGTGTCCAGCAGCAGGTTATCAAAACGGGTCGAAAGATTAGCCATGACAGAACTCCTCTGTGTGTTGGCGGGGGTGATGGCTGCGGGGTGGTCTATCCACGAAGCAGCCGTTTTTTATTCATGCACAGTGTGCGGTTATAAGCCGACCATTTCGCAAATAATGGCGTAGTGGTCTTCATACAGACGGTCGGCGCTGAGTTCAGCCAATGGCACCCAAAACGCGCTTTTGGCGTCATCACCGCCTTTGACCTTGGGTAATCCCTTGGCGTCGGCTTTTAACTCAAAATAAAACGCTTGGGTAATGGTACGGCCACGCGCCGAACGGTAGGGATCATCAAAGGTGCGCTGACCTTTGAGTGAGCCACGCAGCACGGGGTCAGGGACTTTAAGCCGTGTTTCTTCGCGCAATTCACGGATGCACGCATCCAATAGGGTTTCTTTTTCGTCGATAAAACCACCGGCCAACGCCCACAACCCACGACCAGGCATAGCCTGACGCTCCACCAATAACACATGGCCAGACTGCACCACCACGGCATCCACGGTCACAAAGGTGGGTGGATAGGGCGAACGCTCCCACTGTTTTTTGTAGGTGTCGATAAACCATGCTTCATCTTGCAATAACTGATAGGCCGCTTGCTGCTGAAAATCATGCAAGACCTTCAGCGTGCTATCGGGCACTTGGTCTGGCCGAGGCATCGCACCCAACAGGTAGCCATCACGGATCGGTGTGGCCGAAATACCATGATAGTTATCAACGGGGACAGACTGCCAATGTGGAAACAACGATAAATAATAAGACGTGCGGTCTTTGTTATGCCCAATCAACCCAATGTTGAGTTTGGACTGATCACCCACCACGCTGGCAACGGCTTGTTGAACCTGCTGTACCCAACGCACGTCGTTGTACATGCGGTCATCTAACGCCACACAATGAATACGAGCCGCGTCGTTGGGCGCAAAGCTGTCTAAAATCATGCGGGTGCGTTCGGCGATGCTAAAGGCATTACGGGTGCTTCGTGGCACACGCGCCGACCCCAACAACACAATCACCTGTTGGCTATGGCGTAGGGCTTCGGCAATGACGGCCTGATGACCCAAATGAAAGGGCTGAAAACGACCAATAAAAACCAGATAATCAAACACGCGCAAGCTCCTTGAGCGTTCATTAAAATAGCCCGTCTATCGGACTATGCTTGGACAATAAGTCGACACAAACCCGACTGTCAAGCACCGCTCATCCACACACCACACCATTACATGCTCCCAAACTGGTTTAGCATGAACACTTCTTTGACCTGCTGATGGATCACCCAGATGTCGCTCACCTGCTTAAGCGCGCCACATGCCAACCTCAATGCCAGTTTAAACGACGGCATTCTGGAGCTGGCACTCAACCGCCCAGAACGTAAAAACGCCCTGTTTAGTGACTTTTATTTGGCGCTCGAAAACGCCCTGCTTGAAGCCGAAACCGCAAGCACGGTACGCGTGGTGATTGTGCGTGGGATTGATGCCGACTTTAGTGCCGGTAACGACATGCAAGACTTTGCCAAAGGCGCGATTGGCGGCACAGACGCGCCACCGTTTCGGGTATTGCGTGCCGCAGCCAGCCTGACCAAACCCTTGATTGTGGCCATACGCGGTGTGGCAATTGGCATTGGCACTACCCTGCTGTTGCATGCAGACCTCGTGTATTGCGACGCCACCGCACGTTTTCAGTTGCCGTTTGTCAGCTTAGGTTTGTCGCCTGAAGGCGCATCGACCCTGATTCTGCCGCAAAACGCCGGTTATCTCAAAGCCGCCGAGCTGCTGATGTTGGCCGAACCGTTTAACGCTGCAACCGCCTTACAAGCCGGTTTGGTCAATGCGATTATTGACGGTGACGTGTACCAACATGCGCGCGATAAAGCCGCCCGCTTGGTCAGCCTGCCCGCTGTGTCGCTTAAAATCACCAAGCAAATGCTGCGCAAAAACACCATGCCGCAGGTGATTGATTGTATCAATGACGAAGCCGCCGTGTTTATGGAGCGGGTGAAATCACCCGAAATGAAAGAAGCGGTCACCGCCTTTATGCAAAAACGTCCGGCGGATTTTCGTCAATTTGACTGATTAAACCACTAGCCGCTGCAACCACTCTCAAACAGGCGTCTCGTATAGATTCGCCTGCTTTTTCGCGTATTGTTGAATGAACCACCTTCAAAGCAGGGCAGCTCAGCTCAAGGAGGAGGTCAAGACAACGTTGGATCACGCAGCTCAATCGACGGACGGCTGAGGCGTTGCAAACCATTCATCACGGCTGCACCGACCACAGGAGCAAGGCTGCTGGCCAATTGCGCGGCACTAAAGCCTAGTTTTTCGGCCAACGTGGGTTTTTGGCGCGAATGCAAGGCATACACCTCGTGGGTGGGCAGCAACGACAACAGGTATGCATCTGACGTTTGTAGGCTATCAATCAGTTTGAGTTTGATCGCGTCTTCACCATACCAATGCTCACCGGTGGCTACTGCGGCCACATCAAGTTGTGGACGGTATTTTTCGACAAAATGCTTAAACAATTGATGCGTTTGCTGTAACTCAGATTCAAACTTGGTTTTGCCGTCGTCGGAGTTTTCGCCAAACACAGTGACCGTGCGTTTGTATTCGCCTGCGGTATACACATCAAAATCGACTTTCAGATGTTGCAGCAATTTGTGAAAGTTGGGCATTTGTGCCACGACACCAATTGAGCCAACCACCGCAAACGGCGCGCTAATAATGTCTTGTGCGATACAGGCCATCATGTAGCCACCGCTGGCAGCGACTTTATCGACACACACCGTCAAATGAAAACCGGCTTCGCGCAGGCGAGCCAGTTGGGCGGCGGCCAAACCATAGCCATGCACCATGCCGCCAGGGCTTTCGAGGCGCAAGACAATACGGTCACGACCAGCACGGGCCATCGACAGAATAAGGGTGATTTCTTCACGCAGTTGGGTCACGGCGCTGGCTTGTACGTCGCCATTAAAGTCAATGACATAAATACGTTTGTCATCTTTGCTACGTTGTTTGCGCTCACGGGCAAGGCGTTTTTGCAAGTCACGTTGTTGGCGTTTGTCAAACAGTGAGCCAGCAAAGGCTTGCTGCTGCGCGTCTAGGCGCTCATTGAGATGGCGAACCAAAATTTCGGAGGGTTGGCGCGGCGGATGAAAGAGCATGATGAATATCCTGTCAGACTCCCCCTAACATGCAGTGCCCTGCCCTAAATTTCAAGGGCAAGGGCTGCGTACCAAGATGATTTAATGTGACCTAGACCAAACGCAGGGGCTTTTCTTCATAGGGGTCATGGCTGTGGTCATGACCGGCGGGGGCGCTGTCGCAGGCTTCGTCTTTTTTCTTGCTGCCACGGTCAATATAGCCGGTGCGTTGGTGTTCCGGCAGGTGGGCATGTTCCCAGACCACGACGGCTTGCAGACAGGTGGCGCGTTGTTCGGCGGTCAAGACGCGACCATCCGGCCATTTGCCAATTTCGATGGCAGTACGAAACCGCACAACCAGCTCAGGGGTCATGGCGGCTAAAATTTGTTCAGTGTTCATCGTTTGGCTCCTGATAGTGATTCCAGCCCAGCTTGGTTCGACAGGCCGCATAAAAATCGTAACCCGGTGGGTGCAATAAGGTCAGTTTGAACGGATGCTTGCGAATATGCAGCCAGTCGCCTTCATGCACCGAAACACCGGTTTGACCATCAGCACTGATCATCGGGCGAATGCGGGTGTCATGGATTTGGATTTTAATTTCGCTTTCGCCACCAATCACAATCGGGCGGCTTGATAGGGTATGTGGGTGCATCGGCACAATCACAATGCCGTCCATGCTAGGGTATAAAATCGGGCCGCCACCGGACAACGCATAGGCGGTCGAGCCGGTTGGGGTGGCAATGATTAGGCCGTCACTGTGCTGACGATAGACAAAATGACCGTCAATGTTGAGTTCAAAGTCGATCATATGCACCGACTTACCGGCGTGCAGCACGATGTCGTTGAGGGCGATGGCTTCGTGGGTCACTTGGTCTTTGCTGCGAATCTCGACTTGCAGCAAAAACCGCCGGTCGATGGTGTAGTCGCCATCAAGGACTTGTTCTAATTTGTACAGCACTTCGTCGGGCGAGACATCGGTCAAAAACCCCAAACGGCCACGGTTTACCCCCAGCACAGGGGTTTTATAACGCGCCAAAGCACGGGCAGCATGCAGCAAAGAGCCATCCCCCCCCACCACAATCACCAAGTCGCAGGCTTCGCCCAGCAGGCTACGTGACACGGTTTGGACGTGTTCGAGGTCGGCCAGATCAGCGGTGGCGTC
>JBEANQ010000035.1:0-17506 GCA_041165345.1 Pseudomonadota bacterium | reverse complement strand
GTACCGAGCAGGCAGCAGTGTTGTATGGTTTGGATACCACCAACGCCAGCCAATATTGGTCTAATTTGCCGGTCAGTTTTGTGCCCCGTCATGGCATTGCATTAGAGAATTTGAGTACCACATCTAAAGCCGCAGCAGAAACGCTACTCAATGCAGCGTTGGCCAGCCAAGGGCAAACCACAATGGCTGAGCTGCGCACAGCAGATGGTTATCTTGGTAGTCTACAATCAGGTTATGGTAAAGATTTATATTATATATCCTTTTTGGGAACACCTTCGGCAACTAGTCCGTGGGTGCTGCAGTTTACGGGTCATCATTATACGTTTCATGCCAGCGTGAGTGGTGACAGCCAAGTCAGCATGACGCCTAACTTTGTGGCTGTTGAACCCACAAAATGGACGGACAATGGGGTAACTCATGAGCCATTGGCAACCCGTCGAGATGCCTTTTTGGCCATGCTCAACGGTCTAAGCAGCGCAGAGCTGACCTCTGCCAAACTTCCCCAAGCCTATGATGATGTGTTGGTTGGTCCACAAAAAGATGCCACGTTTCCCACCACATCGGAAGGTTTGGCGGTATCTGGTTTAACCACAGCCCAAAAAACATTGGTGAAAGCCGCAATCAATCGTTATGCCGCAGACGGGCAGACCGATCAATCGGCGGTGTATACCAGTGATGCTGCATTGAGCAAGACCTATATTTCATGGGCGTCTTATGCCGATTTATCAACAAAAGGGTCGTATGTTCGGATTGATGGCCCACGGGTTTGGATTGAGTTTTCGGTGCAAAGTGGCATTGTGATTCGTGATCAAAACCACTATCACAGCATCTGGCGCGATAAAGAAAAAGACTACGGCGGCACGCTAACGTTTTCACCCTCGACGGCTTCAACCGTTCCGACTGGCATGACGGGTACGCCACCCACACTACCCACCGACATGACCGGTACGCCACCCACAGATATGACCGGTACACCACCCGCCTTACCCACGGATACCACCACCACGTCAACGACAACTGAGACAACCACGTCAACAGCGACGTCCTAACATGGGGATGCTGACTCGGCTGTTGTGGTGTGTGCTGGGCTGTTTATGGTGGTGTCAGGCCACGCTGGCGCATGATATGCCGCATTCCACGGTGTCTATTGTGGTAAAGGATGACCGTTGGGGGCTTCATTTGGTGTTGCCTGAAGATCGGCTTGAGGTGGCATTTGTGCAGGCCGGCTTACGGCAAGCGGCAGAGACACAGCCGATCACGGCATCAGCATTGCGTACCTATGTGCAAGACCGGCTGGGGGTGACATCCATACGGGGTGAGCCGTGGCGGATTGACCTACTACAGGTGATCGCCCCGATATCGCCGAGCAATGAGTGGCAGATCGATATTGATGCGCGACCACCAATGGCGCATGTGCCTGATCAGGCGCAACTGCGGTATACCGTGATTGTCCGTGAGATCGCTACCCATTCGGCAATGGTGTATCTCAAACAAGACTGGAGCCGAGGTCTGACCCCACAAGCTCCCGTGTTATTGGGCGCATTGCGTGCCACGACGCAGACGATGTGGATTTCACGTCAGCAAGGACAGGTGGTGACTGCGTATTGGGCGATGTTGACATTGGGGGTTCACCATATTTTAGAGGGTGCAGATCATCTGCTGTTTTTGCTGATGCTGTTGATGATGGCTCCCCTTGAGTGGCGTGAGCGACGTTGGCAACCCGTGGTGCAGGCCAAAACAGCATGGAAAACGGCTGGTCTGTTGGTGAGTGCTTTTACGGTTGGACATTTAACGTCGTTACTGATGGTGAGTGTGGGATGGTGGCCTGCCGGTGGCACATGGGTGGAAAGCCTGATTGCGCTATCGGTTGCGGTGACAGCAGTGCATGTGATGTATCCGGTTTTTCCTCGGCAAGAGTTGGCCCTCACAGTATTGTTTGGCTTGGTGCATGGCCTTGGGTTTGCTGAGGTACTGCGTGATTTTAGTTTGCCGATGGGCCAGTTAGTGGCGGCCACCCTCAGTTTTAATGTCGGAGTGGAACTAGTACAACTTCTGATTGTGCTGCTGGTATTGCCGATTTTTTTGCGCGTGCGACAACAGACATGGAGCTTGTGCTTGCGAGCGGTGCTGGCGGTACCCACTTTGGTGGTCTCGTTGCTGTGGATGTGGCAACGTTTGCCGTGATGTAGCGTACTGTTGTGTATTCACGGGCGATGAGTCTCTTAATAGATTCATCGCCCTGCATCATTTAAAGCAAATGGCGCTTTTGTGCTTCAAATACGGCTTCACCGCGTGAAGCGACATTAATTTTTTTATAAATTCGTTTGACGTGAGTGGCAACGGTATGCGGTGAGAGCATGAGTAATTCGGCAATTTCTTTGTAAAGTAACCCTTTGGCCAACAGTTGTAAGACTTCACGTTCGCGATCTGATAGTGTGCAAGCGTCGCTAGGGGTAGGCGGAGTGGCTTGAATCATCTGAAAATGCCCTAAAAGCCGTCGTGCAATTTTAGGGCTAATGGGGGTGCCGCCGTCCTCTAAAGCTGAAATTGCTGTAGGCAATTCCATGCCAATCAGTTTGTCTTTTTGCAAGAATCCATCCGCGCCATATTGAAAGGCTCGAAACACCAAGTCGTCATGTCCCCACAACGACACGACCATTTTTTTGCAGTGTGGATAATGCTGTTGCAGCCAATGAATCAGGTCTACGCCTGAGCCATCAGGCATCGATAAGTCGACGGTCACAAGATCGGGTTGGTGATGGCTGAGATCACGCCGTGCATCATGCAGCGAGTGAGACATGCCGACAATGTGATAGTGATCATGCTGTGCCAATGTATTGGCTAAAAACGCACAAAAGGACAGGTCATCATCGACGATCCACATGGTTCGGGGGGAGGCAGTCGAGAGACTCATGGCGATGTTTCCAAAGAGGGCGTAAGCAGGTCGTAAGGGTCATAATCACTTAATTGCACCCGAATCGATAGATGATAGTCGTGATCACGTTGCCACGAAATATGACCATGCAGCGACTGGGCGCGCCGTTGCATGTTTTGTAATCCCCGCCCACCACCGCTGTTATTGTGAGTATGTGGGCCATCGTTACGAATGGTAATGCCTAAAAAATCGGGACTTGGATGAAAAATATCAACACTCAAATGGCTCGGTTGGCTGTGCTTAAAGACATTGGTGATGGCCTCGCGCAGCATGCGGGTTAAATGATGATATTCAAAGGCAGTGAGTGAGCGATCATCGGCGATATGAGCCTGCCAGTTCAGCCGAGTGTGTTGTTGTAATGCGCGTTCACTGGTTTCGACTCGCCATGTGGCCAATGCTTCATCTAACGTAATGTCTTCACCATCAAGGCTATTTAACAGGTAGCGCAGGTCGTCAAGGGTTTCACGCACAATAATTTGCTGATTGGGTTCGCTTTTTTGGAGTAAGTACAATAGTTTGGCACCCAAGTCATCATGAATATCACGGGCAATGCGTTCGCGCTCTAAGCGTGCGCCAGTATCGCGTGCGCGTGCGACAGAGAGCGCAAGTTCAGCCAATTGCAGCAAGAGCTGGCTTGTATGAATATCTTGACGATTAAACAAGCGTTGCCCACGTGCTGCATGATGCAGTACAAACGTTTGAGGAGGTGTGGTTGGTGATGCTTGACTGGGTGACAGTTCAGGGACGTACAGTGCTTGGCCAGCGTCACCAATCGCCATACTATGAGCGAGGTGTTGTCGTGTCATGTGCAACGGAGAGAACACCGCCATTAAGATTTGCGGCCAACGCTTTAAAATTTGCCGCTCTTGGTCGCTACCCAAGCGCATATCTAGTAGCAAAGGCAACACAATTGGCAACCATTGATTCATGTGTTGATGGGCATCTCGACGCAGTCGATGCAACAGCCATTGCCGAATAGGAAAGTACAGCCAACCCGTGAGAGCAAGGGACACCACCAATGACATTTGACTCGATAAACTCATGAACGATGCCAACGTGACATCAATCACTACCACCGATAAACCACTTAAAAACCAGCTCCAAATTGAAAACCACCACGTTTCGAGTTCAAACAAACGATAGCGTAATAATCCGAGAGCCAAGCCCCAGTACATCAATAAGAACACACCAAACATCATGCCTTGACTGGCAATGGGTGGCATTTTGAGCGCATTTGGAAGCATCACCACCGCCGCAAAAATACCGGTACCCAAAAAAATTGACACGATAAACCAGCGGAATGATGCTCGATCTATCGGACGTCGACGGGCCAGCCAGCCTTGGATGCTCGCAACTGCCATAGAGGCTAAAAATAAAACCAAAAGAGAGATTGTGGCATCACTCATCTCTGCCCAATAGTGTTGTTGATCTATGATCCATAGCACCGCTGTTACACCATAGGCATACATCGATATAGGCCACTGTCGTAATGGTTTTGGGTAATGCCAAAGCAAACAAAATAATGATGCAACAAAGAAAAATGCACCAAAATGATTGATTGCCGACAGCAGCACAAACAGATCACTGTCAACAAATAAGGGGCGAGTGCTGTAAATTGCGGCACTCGGTGCAAAGATTAAATAACCTAGACCCGTAAGCGCGTAATAGCGCGTCGCTTTGTTGTCGACACTAAAGGCATAAATGGCGGCGCCTGTTAGCGCTCCAGCAGCTCCAACGCAGACTTGAAACCAGAAAAAAGCGGGTAGGTCATGTACATGTCGTTGCTGGGAATGAAGGTGTTGTTGACCATATACCGTTTTTACATACAGTTGATCTTCGGCTGCCGCATGTGCCAATTGTTGTTGCTGTTGCATAAATGCGTGGAGTGCCGCATAACTTCCGACGCTGTCCGGATCTTCGGACATCAATTGCGCATGTGCCACAATCACACCGCTGGGGGTATAAAAACTGAGAATGGGGCTGGCGGGCTGATGTGGTTGGGCATGGAGTGTTAATCCAGAGGTACTCACGTGTACTGCGGGTTGTACGGTCGGAATGTGGCATGCGATCACCACGGACAGGCAGATGATCAATAAGATCACGATCCCAACGCTGGCTAAGAAGTGATGGGGAGATAAACGTGCCATATTATGCGGTCATGTGGTCATTTGAAGAAGTTAATGGGAGCGTAATTGACATCCTCCCCGACCTGAAGGTGGTAAAGTCTTTTAGACCTAAATCAATGCCTACTGGGCTTTGCCACAGTCTAACACCTTCGGCATCTGTGCACCAAAGCAGCACTTTGCTTATCCCCGCCCTAAACGGTGGGGGTTTACGGCGAAATTGATAAACTGATAAATGGTGCTCATTCATGCCAGATGGACACAGATCCACCACACGTCAGATGACTTGAGTTGTAACAGATTAAGCAGTTTATTCCCAATAGTTTAAACAAATCATGTCTGAAAATCAGATCAGCATTGCCCCTGTGTCATTTTTTTCTCACCGCCATCCGATGTTGTCCACTGTATTGAGCGTTGAGCTAGCCCTTTCCCTTGTCAGTCATGGGCTATAGAATTCAACTCATTCATGGATCACGCAGGGATGGCCTTGCGTCTGGAGTTTTTTTGATGAGCAATGACAACATGCGCAAGCACTCCTCCCAAGTGGTTGATGGGGTCGAATGTGCACCCGCCCGTGCCATGCTGCGTGCAGTGGGATTCTCGGACGAAGATTTCAAAAAACCACAGATTGGCATTGCCTCCACATGGGCCAACGTAACGCCTTGCAACATGCATATTGATGGCCTCGCTCGTGACACAGAAAAAGGTGTTAATGCCGCAGGTGGTAAAGGCGTGATCTTTAATACCATCACCATTTCGGATGGCATCGCCAACGGCACAGAAGGCATGAAGTACTCAATGGTCTCACGCGAGATTATTGCCGACTCCATCGAAGCAGTGGCAGGCTGCGAAGGCTTTGACGGCATTATTGCGGTCGGTGGCTGTGACAAAAATATGCCCGGTTGCATCATGGGCATGGCGCGTCTTAACCGTCCTTCGGTGTTTGTGTACGGCGGCACCATTAAACCCGGTGCGGGTCATACCGACATTATTTCGGTGTTTGAGGCAGTTGGCCAACATGCCAAAGGCGAGCTGTCCGAGATTCAAGTCAAACAAATCGAAGAAGTCGCCATTCCCGGACCGGGTTCGTGTGGTGGCATGTACACCGCCAACACCATGGCATCGGCGATTGAAGCCCTCGGTATGAGCCTACCGGGTTCAAGCGCCCAAGACGCGATTTCGGTCGACAAACAAAACGACTGTCTCCGTGCCGGTGAGGCCGTCATGAACCTGTTGCGCTTAGACATTAAGCCGCGTGACATCATGACCAAAGCCGCCTTTGAAAACTCGATCAAAGTGATTATTGCTTTGGGTGGATCAACCAACGCTGTACTTCACTTGATTGGCATGGCGCGTACGGTTGATGTTGACCTGACCCTTGATGATTTTGTGCGGATTGGTTTGGTTACACCCATGCTGGCCGACGTGCGTCCATCCGGCAAATACATGATGAGCGAACTGGTCGCAATTGGCGGGATTCAACCGCTCATGAAACGCATGTTAGATGCGGGCATGTTGGACGGCACTTGTCTGACCGTCACCGGTAAAACCTTGGCCGAAAACTTGGCTGACGTGCAAGATTATCCGGCCGATCAACAGATCATCATGCCGTTTGACAAGCCGATCAAAGCCGACTCGCACTTGGTGATTTTAAAAGGCAACCTCGCACCTGAAGGCGCAGTGGCTAAAATTACCGGCAAAGAAGGGCTACGTTTTGAAGGCAACGCCCGTGTCTATGAAGGCGAAGAAGGCGCGCTGGCTGGTATTTTAAACGGTGAAGTGGTCGCGGGTGACGTGATCGTCATTAAAGGCGAAGGCCCCAAAGGTGGCCCGGGCATGCGTGAAATGCTATCGCCTACCTCGGCGGTGATGGGCAAAGGCTTGGGCAAAGACGTTGCGCTGATTACCGACGGTCGCTTTAGCGGTGGCTCACATGGGTTTGTGGTCGGTCATATCACCCCAGAAGCCTTTGACGGCGGTCCAATTGGCCTGATCGAAAACGGCGACCGTGTGGTGATTGACGCCGAAACCCGTGAGATCAGTATGGATGTCTCAGACGACGTGCTGGCCTTGCGTCGCGCCCGTTGGGTTCGCCCTGCCCGCAAATACACCCGTGGTGTATTGGCGAAATATGCACGTTTGGTCTCAAGTGCATCGACAGGCGCGGTCACAGACCTTAATCTGGACGACTAAATCCCGAAGGATACTGGTCCATGTCCCTTGCGCGACGATGGTTTGACCCAATTCGATCACGCTGGCAGCTAAAACGGCGCGTGCGTCTGCACCGCCATCGGCTGTCATCGTCGCGCGGGCCTTTGACGGTTTATTTGCGTTTAGATGATGCGTACAGCTATCTCACGGTTCAATTGCTATTGCATCTTGAAGAGCAGTTAATCGACCGATATAAACCTTTACGGGTGGTGATCTGTACGCAGTCGCCTGCAATCTATCCGCATGATCTAACGACAGACGCATGGTTACGCTATACCTTGGCTGATGCCGCTGTGCTGGCCAAACAGCATCGCTTTATTTTTCAGCCGCATTCGCATCCACCAGACGCCGCCTTGATGTTGCGTGCTTTAGATATTTTGCGGCTAACGGCTCTGATCGGCCGTCCTTATTTACAACTCTTACAAAACGTTTTTCATATGTTATGGCAGCGCCAAACGGGAAAGTTAGACACCTTGCACCAAATGGCGATGCGTCGAAAAAACCTGTTGAGCCGACCCACTGATGGTCGCATTCGTGATCAAGTCCTGTTGGCTGCCGATATTGAATTTGACCACAAACACTATCGGGCAATTGACGATTTATTACGCCTGACGCGACACCTCAAGCGTGCTGCCGTTTTAAAAGAAGAACCCGTCTTTTTGATTAACCATATTGAATGGCAAGAACACTTGGTCAGTGACCCTGTCAATTTGGCCAATATTCAAGCGAGACACGCCGATTTACATGTGTATTTGGCACTGGAAGACCCGCTGAGCTGGCTGATTTTGTCGTATTTGCAACGAGATATGGCTGGCTATTACAACGTTCAATTGCATGTTCATCCATTGCCTTACCAACACAAAGATGAATTTGACTGGGCGCAAGCTGCCCGTTTGTCACGTCGTGTGAATGTGCCTTTTGGGCCATTTTGTCGACCCGATGCCGCAGCAGTTGCTGTGATGTCGATGCTGTTATATGCCACGCCACCCGCGCAACGAGTAGATCAACTACTGAGTCTGTTGAGGGGAGTTTGGACACAAGGATTAGATGTAACGTTTGCTCCACATTTGAACCGTTTAGGGTTGTCATTACCCACCGATATTTCTACTGAAAGCCAGCAGTGGTTGCTGGATCATGCGCAAGCCTGTGGCCGTCTACAACGGCCAGAATTGCCAACCATGGTGCTTACGATAGGATCTCGCACGCACGCCTTTTGTGGCATTTATCGGGTCTGGCAAGTGGAGACCTTATTGGCTGAATCCTTATTGATTGATACCTCTGAGATGCCGGTGCAGCCATGATCATGATTGATTCACTATGGTATGTCCTGCGTAGTCGGTTAATGACCCGCTTGTTGGTGTTTACCTTGGCTGTGATAGGTATCTCCTTGTTTACGCGTTATCAATTTTTAGATCAGCAACAAAATAACCATGTGCGTGATAGTGCCAAGTTGCAGCTGTCGTTATTGGTAAAGCAACTGAATTTGGCGTTAGATCAGCCGTTAACGTGGCGCATGAATGCCCTAAATGTGGTGTTGACTGGCTATAACCAACAGCAATCGCAAGCTCACTTTATTGTTTTTAGTCCGACAGGGCAAACAGAGGTGCTCAATAACCCCATAGATCATCATGGCGAACCCAAACCGCTTGCGATTTGGACGTCTGATCGTCATGAAATCATTCATATTGAAAATGACCATTTAACCGCATGGCAGCCGCTGCATCAGGGCTATTGGCTGTATGTGGATCACCCACTGATTCAACCGGCCATCCCCATGTCATTTTGGTTTCATGCGATGGCATTTCCGATTGGATTATCTGTGATCTATCTGCTGGTGATGATTTTACCTTTGGGCGTCTTTTTTGAGCGAATACGCAGCCTAACCAATTTTGGTCAGGGCATTGATGAGCAAGCTCATCATGTGATGTTGCCATTGATTAGTCATGCTCAAGAACTCACCGGCTTAAACCATGCACTAAACCGACTAAGCTATCGGTATCATCAAAAAAATGAACACATTAAAAAACTCAGGCATGTGCAAACGGTGCTGATCGACAGCTCGCCAGATGTCTTATTACGAACCGATCATCAAGGTCGGATTAGTTTCATTACCAGTAGTTTTGAGCGCAGTACAGGGTTAGCCCGTGAGCAAGTCCTCGGCCAATTGTTATCACATGTCTTTGCACCCATTGCAGAAACACCAGACAACGCACTGGCGATGCTGCACCGCCTGACCCAGCATGTGCGCATGGTGGTGCGGCTGTCCGGCCGTGATCGACTGTATGACTTGTGGCTAAACCCAATTCGCAGTGAGCATGGACAGCTATCTGGTTATGCGGGCGTATTGCATGATGTAACCAGTTATAGAAATGACATCAGCCAATTACAGTCGGCTCGAGATGCCGCGCAAGGTCGTCTGACCGAAAATGAACGCATGTTGGCCACCATGAGCCATGAGCTACGTACACCGCTCAATGGCATTTTAGGCATGGCACAACTGCTGCGTGAAACCGAACTCGATACCGAACAAGCCGAATATGCCCGCACGTTGTATAACTCAGGGCAGGCCATGCTGCGCTTGGTCAACGACATCTTGGACTTGTCAAAACTAGATGCAGGCAAAATGCAAACCGAGCAGCTCGATTTTGACTTGCTTGAATTGAGCATTGAGATTTGCGACCTGATGGCCGCCAGTGCGGCACAAAAATCTCTTGAACTGATTAACTTTATTGACCCCAACACCCCTCGGTTTTTGCAGGGTGATCCGTATCGGATTCGGCAAATTTTGCTCAACCTAATCAACAATGCCATTAAATTTACGCCTACTGGTTATGTTGCAGTGCATATTCGCCCTGTGCCAGCGGATGTTCCCGAAGTGGCGGACCTGCAACCGTTGGTGGTGGCCGAGTCCTCTGATCCTTCGATGCAGCCGTGTTGGCTGATGTTTGAGGTGAGTGACTCAGGCGTTGGCATTGCGCCAGATCGTCAGCAGGATCTCTTTCAGTTTTTTGCACAGGCAGATCGGTCGGTCAGTCGGCGTTTTGGCGGCACAGGGTTAGGGCTGGCGATCTCTCGTGGGCTAGCAGAGGCCATGAATGGCCGTATCACCTTAAGCAGCCAACCTGACCAAGGCACGTCTTTTTGTTTGTATTTGCCCTTTAACACACAAAGTCCTATGCCGCTCTACCATCGTCCTGCGCAATTGGCACAACTGGCGATTGAGGTGTTTGAACCGATTGAGGTCAATCGGCAGGGCTTGGGGCGTTTATTTGACAGCCTTGATATTCAAGCTGAATTGCATGACGACCTCAGTGGCTTGGCAACCGCGGCTGAACGCGCCGGAATGATGCAGCAACCCATGATCTTATTGATTGATTATGAGTTGCTTGAAGATCGTCCATTGGTGGACTATTTACAACCCTATGAAGCACTCCGAACCGCGCATTGTATTTTGCTTAGTCGGCGCTCACGGCGCAGCATTCCGGCTCGCATGATTGAAGGCTTTGAAGGCTTTGTGTTTAAGCCTATTCGCGTCGAACACCTGTTGGCCGAGTTGTTGCGGGCAGTGGATGATGAGGTTTTGCCGGATCGTCCCGCCGCAGACAGCCAAAAAGCCATGATGGATGCGTTCTTTGCGCAAGTGAAGCAAGAAGAGGCTAGTCAGCCCACCAATAGTGGTCCTTTGGCATTGCGCGTGTTGTTGGCCGAAGACAACATCGTCAACCAAAAAGTAGCCACCAAAATGCTGCAAAAGCTCGGTTGCGAGGTAACGCTTGCTGAAAATGGCCGCCAAGCAGTTGATCTGCTGAATAGTGGCACAACCGTTGATTTGGTGTTAATGGATTGCCGCATGCCCCAAATGGATGGTCTAGAGGCAACACGATTGATTCGCAGTCAAATGAACTCGATTCCGATTATTGCCCTCACAGCCAATGATACCGACGAAGACCGTGATGCCTGTATGGCCGCAGGGATGGACGAATTTTTGCCCAAACCGTTAGATCAGCAAGTGCTGGCCAGCTTGATCGCCCGTTTCCGCCTATTGCGTCAATAATCTGCGTGTTCAGGCTCGTATGATTGCGTTGTGATGAACGTCTGCTGACAGTAAAACGCCGACCTCAAGGGTCGGCGTTTTTGTGGGTTAATCACACAGGGTGGTTAGTCCAGATAGTAGGTTTGCAACGGTGGAAAACCATTAAATTCAACCGATGAATACGAGTTGGTATACGCGCCGGTGGTCATCCAGTACAAGCGATCACCCACTGCCAAGTTTTGTGGCAGTTGGTAGTTCGAGTTTTCATACATGATGTCGGTCGAGTCACAGGTTGGACCTGCCAAGACCACGGTGCCTTCTTCAGGGCGGTCATCCATTTTTTCAGTATAGATGGGGTATTTGATCGACTCGCCGAGGGTTTCGATCAAGCCTTGGAATAGACCCACATCAATGTACACCCAACGGTTTAAGTCGGTGCGTGATTTGCGCGAGATCAACACCACTTCAGACACCAATACGCCTGATTCGCCCACGAGCGAACGACCTGGTTCGAGAATGATTTCAGGCAGTTCATCGCCGTAGTCATCATGCAAGTAACGCAGAATTTCTTCGGCGTAGACTTGAATCGGGTTGACTTCAGAGATGTAGTTGGCCGGAAAGCCACCACCCATATTGATCATTTTGAGGCTGACGCCTTCTTCGTACTTCATCCAGTCAAACATATATTTGACTTTAGACAGCGCTGCATCCCAGACCGCGATGTCTTTTTGTTGGCTGCCCACATGGAACGAAATGCCATATGGCACCAAGCCCAGTTGTTTGGCTTGTACCAACAGGTCAATCGCCATATCTGGATGGCAACCAAATTTGCGCGACAGAGGCCATTCAGCGGTTTCGCCGCCTTCGACCAAAATACGCACAAAGACTTTAGAGCCGGGTGCATTGTCGGCAATGCTTTGTAGGTCGGCTTTGGAGTCAGTGGCATACAGGCGTACACCGCGTTCATAGGCATAACGAATATGCGCCGCTTTTTTGATGGTGTTGCCATAAGACACACGATCAGGGTCGACGCCGTTATCGAGTACACGGTTGAGTTCAAAAATTGACGCACAGTCAAAATTAGAACCTAGATCACGCAGCAGCTCGACCACTGGCACACCAGGGTTTGCTTTTAGCGCGTAATGCACCTTCGCCATCGGAAAGCAGGTGGCGAGCTCTTGGTATTTTTGGCGGATAATTTCTAGGTCCACCACCAAAAACGGGGTTTCCTTGTCCTTAGAAAACTCCTGAATCTTGTTCCACTCTTCAGGGGAGCAATAGTCATTAAGGCGCATGGGCGATCAACTCTGACAGGGTGGGAAAAATACGGTAGGGCAAGACGCCAAAAAGCTCGCCAAAGATAATGCCAGCACACGATAGATTCAAGCGCGGATCATCATAAAACCGCATGTATTGATCAGATCGCCAGCACCCTTGACCTAACCTTGCGGCCATTGCCCTTTGAGCAAGGCCGCTTGGCGTTGTTGCCATGCTTGCATACTGGTGGGATTGAGGGCGTTGTCTTGGTTGAGCGTGATGTCTAAATCACGCAATAAACCATCGCCCACGTTATAAATCCAACCGTTAATTTCGAGCGGCTGGCCACGCGCCCATGCGTCCTGCACGATGGTGGTTTGAGCCACACTCAAGACCTGTTCCATGACGTTGAGTTCGCAGAGCCGTTTAAACCGTTCCGCTTCGGGGAGTTCAGACAACGCGTCATTGTGCTTGCGGGCTGTGTCTTGAATATGACGGAGCCAGTTATCAATCAAGCCTAAGCGTGTGTCCGACATCGCGGCTTGTACGCCGCCACAGCCGTAGTGACCGGTGATGATGATGTGTTTGACCTTTAAAACATCAACTGCAAACTGTAAGACAGACAAGCAGTTAAAGTCGGTGTGAATCACTTGGTTGGCCACATTGCGATGGACAAACATTTCACCCGGTGCCAAATCGACGAGTTCGGTAGCAGGGACTCGGCTATCACTACAGCCAATCCACAAATATTGTGGCGTTTGCTGATTGGCTAAGCGGGCAAAAAATTCGGGGTCTTTTTGTACAGCACGATCAGCCCAAGCTCGGTTGCGAGCCAGTAGGTCATTCAGTGGCATCTTGAGACTCAGATAGTGAAGAAGAAGCGAGTACGGCGGGCGGCTCAATCGGTTGCAACAGCAGTTCAATACTGCGTCGTTCACTGTTGACCGCAAGATAAGCGTATAGCACCAGCCCCAGCATTAACATGATACAACCTGCAAAGGCCAGATTGCCCAGTGCTGCTAATTGAACCAGCTGTGCATTGGGCAGTTGGTTGCTTTGAGCCAGTTGTAGCACTTTGGCTGGATCAAGCAGCAGTGGTGCAGTCTGATAGACAGTGGCTGCTGCTGCACCAATTGCAACAACGGTGAGCCAGCCCAAGCGATTCCACCAGCGAATTTGCTGCAAGCGGCGTTGGATATAGCGGTCACGGTCGGCAGCAGTGTTCATGGGAGGCAGCCTGTTAGCCAAAGGGATTAACGTGCGCGCACTTTTTGGCGTTCACGTTTGGTGAGTTTATCGCGAATACGTTGACGCTTTAATGGCGAGAGATAATCAACAAACAGTTTGCCATCAAGGTGGTCAATCTCATGTTGAATACACACTGCGAGTAGGCCGTCCGCATCAATGCGAAAGGCTTGGCCTTGCAGATCGGTGGCCTCAATATTGACCCGTGCCGTGCGTTCGACTTTGTCAAAAATCTCGGGAACCGACAAACAGCCTTCATCGTAAGGCTGTGTTTCATCGGTTAATGGGGTGATGATGGGGTTAATAAACACCATCGGTTGGTTTTTTTCTTCGGATAAATCCATCACAATCAGGCGAATGTGTTGATCGATTTGACTGGCAGCCAAACCAATACCCGGCGCTGCATACATCGTCTCGAGCATGTCCGCAGCCAACTGGCGAATCTCGTCCGTCACTGCATCGACAGGCTTGGCAATGGTGCGCAAACGAGGGTCGGGAAAGTGCAAAATGGGAAGAAGCGCCATGAAAACCTCAACGAACAAATGAAACCGGCGGTCTAGGCTTTAAGCCGATCTGGACTTGAAGCAGAGAAACGCTTATTGTAAAAACCAACCGGGGGGAGCATCACGACCAGCATTATAGCCTGAACGTGCATCCCATCATATTAGGGAAATGATAATGAGAACGTCGCTGTTCAAAAAAACGCGGTCTGCTGTGGTTCGTGCCGAACAGTCAGCATTGCGGACAATTACTCCGACCCCGCGCGTACTATCCGCCATGGTCTTGGGGGCAACACTGGTATGGGCTGTTCCTATGCAAGCCAATGCAGCCAATAATCCGTCGCCACATGTTCGTGCTGATGCACCCAATTTATATATCGTCAAACGTGGTGATACCCTGTGGGATATCTCTAAGCGTTTCTTGAATGATGCATGGCGCTGGCCACAAGTCTGGGCCGCTAATCCACAAGTGAAGAATCCACACCTGATCTACCCTGGTGATCGCTTGCTGTTGTGCAAAATTGAAGGCCGAACCGTTGTAGGACGTGATGAAGGCGATGGTTGCAATGGGATTGCCTTACGGATGCGCGGTGGATCAAGCAGTCAAACGGATGTTCGTTTGTCTCCTCGTGTCCGTGTAGAGCCATTAGATGTGGCTGTGCCAGCGATTCCATCTTCTGCCATTCAGGGATGGTTAACACAGTCGCAAGTAGTGGCATATGACACCTTGCAACAAGCGCCTTATGTGTTGGCAGCCAAGGGTCGTCGCGTGGTCACTGCTGCTGGTGACACCATTTATATTCGTGGTACTGGTTTGCAAGTCGGTGATAGTTACGGGGTTTACCGTGAAGGTGAGCGCTATGTTGACCCAGAAACAAAAGAAGGTCTGGGCTATGAAGCCCGCATGGTTGCGCGTGGTACGGTCACTGAAGTCAACCGTGATGTAACCACCATTGAGCTGACTGACTCGTATGGTCAAGAAGTACGTGAAGGCGACCGTATCCTGCCCACAGTGGCTAAAGATCTGCCGCCGATTTTCTACCCGACCAACTCTGATAACGTGGCACCAGGTCGTTTGATTCGAGTGATGGACTCTGTCGGCGTGGGTGCGATTCATAGTGTGATTGCCATTAACCGTGGCACGCGTGATGGTGCGCAGGCTGGTCAAGTGGTGGCAGTGCATCGTCGTGGCGCGTTGGTGCGTGACCCCAAAGTGAAAGATTTGGTACGCTTGCCCAGCGAGCGCTCTGGCTTAGCGATGATTTTCCGCAGCTTTGATCGGGTCAGTTATGCTTATGTGCTTGAGGCTGACGAACCCCTCAAACTGGGTGATGAAATTCGTCCACCGGTTAGCACCGACTAAGCGTTGACGATGCCCTTGTTTACCCCCGACCTGTTTGCTGATCAAACCGTCGGGTCTGCGCCAGACTGGCAAGACCGTCTGGCGCTTTGGTATGTGGTTAACCAATCCCTGTCTACCTATGACGGCGTACTGGCTCACTTTGGGTCTGCTGGCCATGCCTTGCAGGTGCCATGCGCCGAGTGGGAGCGGCTGGGGGTTCATGCCAGTCATCTCAAGCGTTTCAAGCATTGGCTGACTGGTTCGGTCGAGCGAACGCGGTTTGAGCAGTCACTGACCGATCTGGCGCAACAGCGTTACCATGTGATTCAACCCCACGATGACAGTTATCCCAAGCGCTTGCGTGAGCTGGTTGATGCGCCGCCGTTTTTGTTTGTGCGTGGAGCGTTAGAGGCGCTGCAACGACCGCAAATTGCCATTGTGGGAACACGCCAACCGACCCCCAGTGGCCGTCAGTTGGCGCGTGAGTTTGCGGCGGCCTTGGCGGCACAAGGGCTATGGGTGACCAGTGGCTTGGCGCGCGGTGTCGATGCTGAAGCTCATTTGGGCGCGTTGTCGGTGGGTGGTGGTCGGACGCTGGCCGTGCTGGGAACAGGCTTGGATGTGTGTTATCCACGCCAGCATCAGCCGCTATATGACCAAATTGTGGCAGAGGGCGGTGCGGTGATCAGCGAGTTTTTCGCCGATGCTCAGCCGGTTGCGCATCATTTTCCACGGCGCAATCGCATTGTCAGTGGCTTGTCGTTGGGCGTGCTGGTGGTCGAGGCTGCGCGCAAAAGTGGCTCGCAAATTACCGCACGTTTGGCGGCCGAACAAGGGCGTTTGGTCTTTGCCATTCCAAGTCATGTCAAAAACGAGCAAGCACGCGGCTGTCATGATTTGATTCGTGAAGGGGCAATTTTGGTCGATGACCCCAGCCAAGTGTTAGAAGACCTTGAGCTGCCACGGCAATGGCATGAACAAGCTGCTGCATCTGTAAGGGTAGGCGGCGTCGCTGTACCCGAGGTTCGGCCTGTTGTTGATGTGCCGGTGCATTTGCAACCGGTGCTGGCTCATGTGGATTGGATCGGTTTAGATATGGATCAATTGGTTGACAGTACCGCCTTAGACGTCGCGGTGTTGTCAGGGTTACTGATGGAGCTAGAATTGTTGGGTTTGGTCTTGCAGGTGGGTGGACGGTATCAGCGGTGCTTGGCCTAATGGTGCATATTCCCCGAATCAATGCCGCCACAGCAGCCGAGGCCATGCGTGCTGGCGGCGTGGTGGCTTATCCAACCGAAGCCGTCTGGGGTTTGGGCTGCGACCCGTATCAGCCGGATGCGCTTGGGCAAATTTTGCAGCTCAAACAACGTCCAGTCGAAAAAGGCGTGATTTTAATTGCTGCAACGCTTGCGCAAGTCGCGCCATTATTGGCCGGACTAACCCCAGCGCAACGGGCGATGGTTGAGGCCAGTTGGCCTGCGGCGGTGACGTGGCTGGTGCCATTAACTGATGCTGTCCCCGCATGGATTAGCGGTCAGCATGATCGGGTGGCGGTGCGAGTGTCGGCGCATCCGTGGGTGCAGGCGCTGTGTTTGGCCTTTGGTGGGCCGATTGTATCCACCAGTGCCAATCCGGCAGGGCACCGCGAAGCCCGCACTGCCCAAGAGGTGCAGCACTATTTTGCGTCGGCTGTGCCGTGTTTAGACGGTGAGGTGGGAGGCGCAGGCCAACCCAGTCAAATTCGAGATGCGATGACCGGTGCAGTGTTGCGCGGTTAAGGCCAAAAAAAACCGTCAGAACACGCCTCTGCGCGGCTGACGGTTGATGTTGACATCCTACCTCGTGTTACCGGCCGACTTA
>JBEANQ010000034.1:0-17842 GCA_041165345.1 Pseudomonadota bacterium | reverse complement strand
TTATTTGATTTCTAACACCAGCCAAACCACGGCATCAGGCCGTACTACGCAGGTGGGTTTTCAATCGTATGGCACCGACATACAACATACGCAGCAATGGCAAAGTGCATGGGGGCTGGTCAAGTGGCTGAGTGGTGTCAGCATCGACCACACGCCAATGACCGGTCGTGAGGTCAATTTGGCCGTCACACGGGATGCCACAGGGCGCTATGTCAGTTACACCACCGGCAGCGTACGCCGTGACTATGCCGTCAACATTGACAGCCAAGCCTTGTATAGCCAAGCCGATTGGGCGGTGCGTCCAGAGGTGCATGTGGTGGCGGGCGCACGCGCCGACTGGATTCGCTATGACTACAGCAACCACCTGACACCCTCTAGCACCACAGGGGCGGTCAGTGGCAGCAAGGATTATCAGCATATCAGCCCTAAACTGGGCATGATTTGGAATATCACCCCTGCCCTAGATGGCTATGTGAATGCCGCACAAGGCTTTGTTCCGCCTGAAGTCTCTAGCCAATATGGCGGATCATTGGTTGCGCCTAGTTTGACCGCTGCCACGTTTAACAACATCGAACTTGGCTGGCGCTATCAGGCCAGTCATCCACGCTTAAGCGCCGAGCTGAGCGTTTATCGTCTGACCGGCAAAAACGAGCAGCTCAGCTACGCCATCCAAGTGAATAAAAGTGAACCACGTAATGCCGGACGCACGCGTCACCAAGGCGTTGAACTCGGTGCACGCTGGTTAATGTCAGCGCAGTACCAACAAACGCTACGGGTATCCGCCGCCGCCGCACAGCATGAATACCAAGATTATCAGGTTTCAAGTACGCTCAACTACGCCGGAAAAACCATGCAGAGTGCGCCTGCCGTTGTCGCCAATATCGAATATCAGATTCAGCCCATGCACGGGTTGCTGGTGGCAGTCGAGGCCAATCATGTCAGCCCCTACTGGATGGACAATGCCAATACGGTACGCTATCACGGCCATACCTTGCTCAACCTACGCGCCAACTACCATGTCGGCGCATATGAAGTGTATAGCCAAGTGCTAAACGCCACCGATCAACGCTATGCCGACATTGCCGCCAGCACCTATAACGGTGTCAGCAGCCGCGCTGCCGACAACCAAGACACTTATACTGTCGGCGCACCACGCACCTATGTGCTGGGCCTACGCTATCACTTTGGGGAATAATCCATGACCGCTCAACTGCTTAAAACGCTGTTGGCGGGGCATCGTAAGCTGGGGGTCATCCTCAGCCTTGCGCTGTTGTCGTGGGCGCTCACAGGGATGCTGCATCCCATCATGAGCGCCACGCAACCGCAGCCCACACAACGCACCCCACCGCCACAAACGCTCACCCTCAAAACGGCGATCCCCCTGCCTACCTTGCTGCAACAGGCCGGATGGCGCTCAGTTCAGCAAGCCTCGGCGGTTGCCCTTGACCCACAGCTCACGGCCTACCGCGTCAAGCTATCCGGTCGGCCAGCGGCGCACTACTACAACGCGCAAACCGGCCAAACCATTGCACAGGGCGAACGCCTTGATGCCACACGCTTGGCGCTGTGGTACACCGACAAACCGCTTGCACAGGTGCAAAATGCACGCATCATCACCACGTTTGATGATGATTACCCTGCCGTCAATCGCCTGTTGCCGGTGTGGAAAGTCACCTTTGCTGATGGCCTACGCGCCTATATTGACCCGTCACAGGCACGCCTTGCCACCTTGTCCAACGACCGCAAAATGTGGCTGGCACGACTGTTTCGGTTGGGTCATACGTGGTCATGGGGGCAAATCGAATGGCCAGAAAAACGCCCTGTCATGGCCGCGTATCTCATCGCCACGCTGGTACTGACCATCGGCGGCATCTTATTGTTTGTCCGTATTAAGAACACCAGAAATCAGCGTTTACGCCAGCAACCTGTACGGCGTTGGCATCGACGCATGGGCATGGGTTTGAGTGTGATGATTTTGTGTTGGGTCGGCAGTGGGTTGTTTCATCTGTTGCACCAGTCTTCAGCCAGCCAATCTTCCACCGCCAAACCAGCAGCTTTTTTGGTGTCTAGCCTGTCACTCAGCGCATGGCAAGCCGCCACGGCGCAGCCGATTGCGCGCATCGACCTTGTTCCCCTTGCACGTCACGCACAGTTGGGTCAGGCGGCATGGCTCACCCAACCGATCAACGCCCAATTGACGGGCAGCATGACCGCGATGTCTCACTCGGCTGGTATGAATCCCAGCGAACATGCCGAACATCGTCATCATGCACCGCCCGCGCAATCCATACCACAGCTGACCCTGCTCGACGCACACAGCGGCCAGCCTGTCCCCGTGTTACAACAGGCACAGCAACTGGCCGCGTTTTATACAGGGCGGTCTGTGAGTGGTCAGGCCACGTGGATCACCGAATTTGGCGGCGAATATGGTTTTATCAATAAACGCTTGCCAGTGATTAAAGTCGAGACCACCGCACCTGATCATTTGCGGGTATATATTGAACCCAGCAGTGGCGTGTTGGCGGCACAGGTCAATGATGGCGATGCACGAGAAGGCTGGGTGTTTTCAACCTTGCATAAAGGCAACTGGATGCCGGTCGCCAAACCGGTGCGGGATGTCTTGCTTGGGCTGACCGCTTTTGCAGTGGCGCTATTGGTGCTGATGGGCTTGGGCGTCTGGTGGCAACGACGACACAATCCTTAACGCCACACCGAAAAAATCCTAGACTCATGAGCAATTGTAGTGGGTCTAAATACCATAATGCTGTTGGGATGAGTATGACGCTATTACGTCTGTTGTTATCACTTAGCTTATGGATCACCTCTGTGGTGTCGATGGTGGCCTTGGGTCTGAATGGTTTTTCTGGGTCAATCCTGTTGTTGGCCGTCATGGCATGGCTGCTGGCCTATGTGTGTTGGCCCAAAAAACCTCACTCGGCTATACGCAGGCGTACGCACCACTCAGACTGGCTCAGCGTTGATCTCATAGAGCTGATTTTCACGCTGATTGAATGGCCGATTCGCGCATTTTTTTGGCTGTTTCGGCATCTATCGCATGGCCTAGACGGTCTGTAACGCAACTAAAAAACGGGCCGTATTGGCCCGTTTTTCATACACCTGCGGATTTGGATTTAGCCTTTCATGGCAACCATCACTCGAATCGCATCAGGCACTAACGCCAACTGCTCAAGCAACTGCAAACCTTGCACCTGTTGCGCTTGTAGGCGCTCAAGTTCGTCGTCGCGAATGCTGGGGTTGTGTTCTTTGAGGTAAGTCATGCGGTCGATTTCGTGTTGTAGGCGCTCGGCATAACGCTTGCGAGCCACTTCCGCAAAACTTTGCATCTGGGCTTTCGCCAAGGCTTCCGCTTGTTGATAACGGGCCTCTATCACCTCACGACGCAGTTTAATCACCTGACGGGCGTTGTTCATGTCCAGTTGATGCACATACGGTTGCAGCATCGCAGGATTGATCTTGGCCGACAGGTCTTGGCCTTTTTCGTTCAGCAACACGCGCACCAATTGTTGCGGCAAGCTGGCGGCAAGATTCAAGACTTTAGGCGCAATGACTTCAATGCGGAACCACAACTCGACTAAAATACTGCCTTGAGGAATAGCCGAGCTTTTGAGAATCGCGACGTTGGTATTGCCAAACGGTTGCGTATGCACCATCTCAAAAATACTTTGCGTAAACGGATGCTCAAGGGTGATGTATTGCGCATCATCACGACTTAACGCTTGATCACGGCTAAAGGTGGCTGTCATGCCGTCTTCATCTAAAATCAGACCTTCCACTTGCATTTGGTCTGATGGCCGAATAATCACGCTGCCATCACTTTGCTCTTCATAGTCGATATTGGTCGCCGACAAAAAGCGTGTGATGAAATCTGGCAAGGGGTTGATGTCGTCTTGGTCTTCAAGTGCCTTGACGATCCGCCCTGCAATCACCGGACGGCAAGAGTTAAACTCAAGCAGGCGATCTCGACCCGATTGCAGTTCATCTTCTAGCGCCAAACGCTGGTCGTTCACTTGCATTAACAGGGCTTCAAACCGTTCACCTTGATCACTGAGCAAGCACTCTTTGAGATCCATGATGTAGTTTTCTTGCAACGTCTGCGCAGTGGGTGAGATATGACCAAAAATATCCAGCGCTTCGTTGTACCAGCGGAACATGCGCTCTTGCGCGGTGTCCATGATGTAAGGCACATGAATTTGAATCCGGCCCGTTTGACCAATCCGATCCAAGCGGCCAATCCGTTGTTCAAGCACGTCTGGATTGGCGGGCAAGTCAAATAGAATCAGATCATGAGCAAACTGAAAGTTGCGCCCTTCGCTGCCAATCTCGGAACACAGCAAAATTTGTGCGCCATAGCCTTCGTCCGCAAAATAGGCGGCGGCTTGGTCACGTTCAAGCAAGCTCATGCCTTCATGGAACATGGCCGTGCGCAGCCCACCATGAATACGCAAGGCGGTTTCTAGCGCTTCAACCACAGGGCCACTGCGGGCAATCAACAACACTTTGTGGTGTTTAAGCTGTGTCCGTAAGGTGTCAATCAACCATGGCACACGCGGGTCATGCTGCATCCATTCGCCGTCAAGTGATTGTTCTTCTGGCCACATTTGATCACGCAGTTTGCCGCTCATCGGCCAATGTGCCGGTGTGGGTAAAGGTGATGCCAAGCAGTCCCGCCCTGGAAAACCTTGAATCGCTTCGCGGGTATTGCGAAATAAAATCCGACCCGTGCCATGCCGATCCAGCAATTCGCTGATTGCGCGATAGCGGGCGTCGGGGGTGTCTTCGACCGGATGCCCCAACAGTTCGGCAATCGCTACATGTTGTGCGTCGTTTAGACGGTCGTCTGACATCAAGACTTCGGCCACTTGCGCGGTATGGGCGTATTCGGCTTCTTCTTGCAAGAAGTGGTCGAGGGTGTCAAAGCGCTGTGGATCCAGCAAACGCAAACGGGCAAAGTGGCTATCCACGCCCAGTTGCTCTGGGGTGGCCGTGAGCAACAAAACGCCTGCTGTTTGGGCAGCAAACTCGGCCACCATGTCATAGCGGTCATTGCCGCCGGTGTCTTCGTGCCATGTTAGGTGATGGGCTTCATCCACCACCAACAGGTCAAATCCAGCTTCTAATGCTTGCTGACGCAAATCGGCATGGTCAAGCAATAGGTCTACGCTGGCAATAATGCATTGCTCTGCGGTAAACGGGTTGGTGTCGGCGTCATGCTCGCGCATGGCAGCGGTGCGAGTGAGATCAAACAACGAGAAATTTAGATTAAAACGCCGACGCATTTCAATCATCCACTGATATTGCAGTGAGTCGGGCACTAAAATCAGAATGCGCTCGCTGCGACCAGTCATCAGTTGCTGATGGATGATCAAACCGGCTTCAATGGTTTTGCCCAGACCGACTTCATCGGCCAGCAGCACACGCGGCGCTAAGCGACGACCGACTTCGTGGGCAATATACAGTTGATGCGGAATCAAACCGACCCGTGGCCCCAACATGCCACGCAACGGGCTGACCGCCATGCGTGATTGCATTAACAGGGCTTCAATGCGCAGGTCATACCATTCTTTGGACTCTAGCCGCGTGGCCAGCAGACGTTCTAGTGGCCGCGCCAGTTGCAAATGCGCGCCCAAACGGGTTTCGGCCAAGCGCTTTTTGATCTCGCCACTGATGACGTGATAGTGCATCACGCCGCTATGGTTTTCGTAGGATTCGACTTGCCACTCTTGCCCATCTTGGTCGGTGAGCGAGTCACCAATCGCAAAGACGATACGCGACAATGGCGCGCTGGCTCGTGCATAGACACGCGTTTCGTCACTTTTGGGGAACAGAATACTGATGGTGCGTTCGTCCACCCCCACCAGCACACCTAAGCCCAGTTCAGACTCGGTATCTGACAGCCAGCGCTGCCCAATCGCAAATTCTTGCATGTACATCCCACCTGATTGCTCATCGGCCCGAAAGGCTGCCAAGACTGGCCCGACCTTCCGGCGGGGTATATTTTCGCATATCCACCGCCGGACTGTATCAAATCCACAAAAAAATCAGACAATCCGCCAAAAATCAGCGTCATTTTGCCAGCACATTCGCTCATTGCTGACCGGATGAGTCAATTCTAGCCGTGCAGCGTGCAAGGCCAAGCGGTCTAAGGCCGCCAAACCTGCGCCTTCGGCATACAACGGATCGCCCACAATGGCATGACCAAGGTGCTGCATATGCACCCGCAACTGATGCGAACGCCCCGTCACCGGAAACAATTGAATAGGCGTGACAACCTGCCCTGCCAGCATCACTTGCGGCAGTGCTTGCCAGTCGGTCAAGGCTTGTTTGGGGTGGTCTAGGTCTACCATATGCAACGGGGGGCGGGTCGGGTCATAGCGGACGGGGACATCGATTCGGCCTGTGCCGCTTAACGCGCCAATCACCAATGCCTGATATTGTTTTTCGGTTTGGCGCAGTTCAAATTGCTTGGACACGTCGCGTTGTGCTGCTGGTGTCATGGCAAACACCATCACGCCAGAAGTGTCTCGATCTAAGCGGTGAATCAGGCGAATGTTGGGGTCAATCGCTTGTAAGCGCGTCAGTACGCTATCTGTTAAATCACCCTTGCCCGGCACGCTCAATAACCCCGAAGGTTTATTGATGATCAAGATGGCATCATCTTGATAGATCACAATACTGGACAAAAAATCCGACATCGCTTGCATCATCCCAACAAATCCACAGGCGTGCAGTGTGCCAGAAAGCGCCCTGCCCTGCCCAGAGAAAGAATCAAGATTCAGGCGTGCTGCAACCTTCATTGCGCCATCACCATTGGTCGGAAAATAATCAACGATAAATGATAAAAACCGCTGATATTTATTACATTCATAATTGAATATATATTCCGTCAATAATCAGTGCATCCATTGATCTGAATCAGATTGTCAAACAATAAGACCCGATTAATATCAAGCTGCATCAGTATAAAGACCGGGATGGTTATCGAATGAAAGCAAAAGCATTGTTGGTAGCAGGCTTATTGTCGAGTGGCATGGCTTCTGCCGCTACATTTTACAACTGCGCAACCAATACAGGTTGTGTGGCCAGCGCACAAGTCAGTGTGAGTGGCAATTATGCACAAACTAAATTTCCGCTGGTTTTAGCCAATGGTATGAGTGGCTTTAATACCATTGGGCCGATTAATTATTGGTATGGTATTCCAGAAGACCTCACCCGTAATGGCGCTCAAGTGTTTGTGACCAAAGCGTCGGCTTTTAATTCTTCGGATATTCGAGGCGAACAATTATTACAGCAAGTCGCTGATATTCTGGCACTCACCAACAGCACAAAAGTCAATCTGATTGGCCATAGTCATGGTGGTCAGTCGGTGCGTTATGTTGCCGGTGTGGCGCCGCAATGGGTGTCGTCTGTCACCAGTGTAGGCACGCCACATCTGGGTAGTCCGGTCGCCGACTTGGTGCGTGGGGTCGCTGATGCTGACCGCACCAATCTGCTGGCAGGTGTGGTGTCCAGCATTGTCAACGGCGCAGGCACGTTTATTACGTTTTTGTCTGGCGGTGGCAATTATTCGCAAGACTCTTTGGCTGGGCTGGATTCGCTCACCACCAAAGGCGCAGCAGCCTTTAATAGCCGTTTTCCTGCCGGTCTGCCCACCACGGCCTGTGGTACTGGCGCGGCACAGCTCAACAACATTCGATACTACTCATGGGGTGGCACAAAGACGCTGACCAATGTGCTTGACCCCGTTGAGATTCCGCTCAATGCCGCATCCTTAGCCTTTATGGGTGAGGCCAACGATGGGTTAGTCGGTCGTTGCAGCAGCCATTTTGGTGCGGTGATTCGCGACAACTACGGCATGAACCATCTGGATGAGGTGAACCAAGTTGCAGGTTTGGTCAATATTTTTGAAACCAATCCCAAAACCGTGTTTCGTACGCAAGCCAATCGTCTGAAAGGCGCAGGCCTGTAAGAGAACCAACACGGACGCTAACGCACAGGATGAGCCTCGCAAAACGTTAACTAGCGCACAATTTATTCGTGTTTTCGCTCACAAAACCATCGCAGGTATTGTGGGCGTTTTCACGTCCATAAAAAACAAAAATACATTTAAAATCAATTATTAAATGAAAATCCATTCGTCCAAAAGGCATTGCGACACCCCTAAGAACGGTCTAAAAAACCAACACCAAAAACAAGGTTTAGGGAAGTGAATCCTGATGACAACCCCCAGCGTCGTGATGACTGCCTTTCTACTGCTGACCACCGCAGCCTCTGCTCAAGCAGCGAACTATTACAACTGTGCCGTCAATACTGGCTGCGTCAGTGTCAGTGCGCCTAATGCCAGCTCAACCTATGCCAAAACCCAATACCCTGTCGTGTTTGCACATGGCATGTTGGGCTTTGGCAAAATCGGTCCTGTCGATTACTGGTATGGCATTCCTGCTGACCTGACCCAAAATGGTGCAACGGTTTACGTCACTAAGGTCTCAGCGCTCAATTCATCGGAGCTACGCGGTGAACAATTGCTCAGCCAAGTGCAAAACATTGTGGCAATCAGTCAAAAGGCCAAAGTCAATCTCATTGGTCACAGTCATGGTGGTCAATCCATTCGGTATGTCGCCAGTGTTGCACCACAACTGGTTGCATCAGCCACTAGCGTCGGCTCACCACATCTGGGCTCACCCGTTGCCGATTTAATCAGCGGTGTGGCAACCAATGATCCGACAGGTTTGCTCAGCCCGATTTTGTCGACGGTGGTCAATGCCTTTGGCGCCCTTGAGAATGGATTTTCTGGAGGTGGTGGTTACAGCCAAGACTCTTTAAAAACCATGTACTCCCTGTCCACAGTGGGTGCGGCTGCATTTAACCAAAAATTCCCCATGGGTCTACCCACAACAACCTGTGGTCAGGGTAGTGCGGTCAGCAATGGCATTCGCATGTATTCATGGGGAGGTACCAAAACCTTAACCAATCTGCTCGACCCACTGGATGGCTTTTTGGGTCTGACCGGTTTGGCTTTTATGGGAGAGGCCAACGATGGCCTTGTTGGTCGTTGTAGCAACCATTTTGGCGCGGTGATTCGGGACAACTATGGCATGAACCATGTCGATGAGATCAACCATGCGTTTGGCTTGGTCAATCTACTGGAAACCAATCCAAAATCAGTGTTTCGCGCTCATGCCAATCGCTTAAAAAACGCCTATTTGTAACGCCGCTACTACGTTTGATTGACCCTAGCCCGTCCATACGGGCTAGGCTTTTTGGAGCAATGGAATGACCCTCAAACACGCCATGCAATGGCTGACCCTGCCGATTGTGTTATCGATTCTCGCGCTGGTGTGGTTTTGGCCTCACACAAACGACCCACACACCAGCAGCATCGGCCAGACAGCCCATCAACCTGCCAGCACTGACGGAAAAACTGCCGCCGTATTGTCAGCACTTGATCCAGCCACCTCTCACCATCCCCATCGCTTTGTGACAGGATTAGAGCAACTTCCCCACTCACTAGATGGAACCGAGGTCGATGGCGAAATCATTATTGATGACCAACGCAACTTGGTGGTGACACGCCGTTTACGTGATTTATTTGATTATTTTTTAAGTGCGATTGGTGAAGAAGACCTTGCCACGATTTCACAACGGGTTGACAGTTATATTCGGCATCGCGTACCAGAACCCGCGCAAAGCCAAGCGATTCGGCTGTTTCATCAATACTTAGGCTATCGCGATGCCGTGGGGCAGATTCAAGAAGCCGGTGGTAAAGCGCTTGATCAAATTAATCCAGATGATATTGAAAAACAAAAAACGGCAGAGCAACAGGTTCGGCGACGTTTCTTTAATGCCAATGAGATCCAAGCGTTTTTTGGTGATAGCGACGCGTTTGATCAATATCAACTGCGTGTGCTGCGGATTCAACAAAACAATGGGTTGTCTGAGGTCGAAAAAGCACGACAACTGGCCGAACTCAACGCACAACTGCCACAAACCATGCAAGACGACATGAAAACCGCCCTGCAATATCAACAACTGCAAAGCATGACCGAGGCCATGAACAGCCGTCAGGCATCGGCGGCCGAACTTCACAACATGCGCACCAACTTGGTGGGTGCAGATGCCACCGCACGGCTAGAAGCCCTTGATCAAACACGGGCAGCCTTTGAACAACGGGTCAACGCGTATTTGGCGCAGCGCCAGCAGGTTTTAAGCCAAACCAACCTCAATGACACACAACAGCAGCAACAGATTGCAGCATTGCGTCAACAAGGGTTTACTGCGCAAGAACAGTTGCGGCTGCCCGCTTTTGAGCAAATGGCCGCCCTGTCTCATCATTAGTGATCCTAGCTGGTCAAAAGTCGGGGGAGCGATCATCACGGCACTCACCCGCTGCACGTTGTTAAAGGGCACAAGGCTCGGTTGCACAGGCGTGTAGCTGTGCCATGTCGGCTGATACAATCGCAGGCAAACAAGCAGTAATGCGCTCAATCGGCCAATCCCACCATGCCAAGCGCTCAAGCTCGGCAATCTGTTGCGGCGAGAACCGCTGCCGCATCAATTTGGCCGGATTGCCACCATAGACGCTATAGGGTGGCACATCGTTGACCACAATCGACCCTGCGGCAATAATCGCGCCATTGCCAATTTTGACACCGGGCATAATCACCGACTGATAACCAATCCAGACATCATTGCCTATCAGCGTATCACCCCGAAACGGCAGGTCATCCGCACTGGGTTGAACCCCTTCCCAACCTTGACCAAACCGATGAAACGGATAGGTCGAAAACCCCGATAGTCGATGATTCGCGGCATTCATAATAAAACGCACCCCAGATGAAATCGCACAAAACTTGCCAATGATCAGGCGATCACCCAATGCAGGCTCGTGATACAACACATTGCGCTCAAAATGGGCGGCGTCGACGGGGTCGTCATAATAGCTGTAATCACCCACCACAATATTGGGGCGGGTGATGGTGCCTTGAATAAAGCAGATTTGCGTACTGCCCTTGAGCGGATGAATATCATGCGGGTGTGGGCCATGCATTTCTGCTTACTCCAGATCAGGTGGTGGGTTCAAATTGGGCAATACCGGCTTTCATTTCTAGCAACGTTTGACGAGCAGCTTCTAGTGTGTCGTCTAGGTCTTCTTGGCTATGCGCACTCGAGATAAATCCGGCCTCAAACGCAGACGGTGCAAGATAGATGCCACGCTTTAACATGCCATGAAAAAACTCACGAAACGCAGCAACATCACACTGGGTCATCGCCTCATAGCTCGACAAATCGGTCGAGTCGGTAAAATACAGGCCAAACATACCACCGGCTTGTTGCACCTGCATGGCAATCCCGATTTCGTCGGCAATGGCTTTGATTCCACCCAACAAATACGCCAACTTACCAGCCAGCATGTCATAAAAATGCGGCTGACTAATCAGGTCCAGCATGGCAATTCCCGCCCGCATCGCCAACGGATTACCCGACAACGTACCGGCCTGATACACCCCACCCAGTGGCGCAATACATTGCATAATCTCGCGTTTGCCGCCAAATGCACCGACTGGCAAACCTGCACCAATGATTTTGCCCAAGGTGGTCAGGTCAGGGGTCACGCCATAGTGCGCTTGCGCACCGCCCAGTGCGACCCGAAAACCGGTCATCACTTCATCAAAAATCAGCACCGCCCCACCCGCTGTACACTCACTGCGCAGGGTCTCTAAAAAACCGGCTATCGGTAGCACTAAGTTCATGTTGCCAGCCACCGGCTCAACAATCACACAGGCAATTTGGTCACGATACTCAGCAAAACATGCCTTGACCGCCGCAATGTCATTAAACGGCAAGGTCAACGTATGCTGTGCCAAATCAGCAGGCACACCCAAAGACGTTGGCACGCCCAAGGTCAACATGCCCGAACCCGCCTTGACCAGCAAAGAATCAGCATGGCCATGGTAACAGCCTTCAAACTTAATAATTTTGTCACGGCCGGTATAACCGCGTGCCAAGCGAATGGCACTCATGCAGGCTTCTGTGCCCGAGCTGGTCATGCGTACCATGTCCATGGACGGTACAATCGCACAGATACGGTCGGCCACCGTAGTTTCGGACGGGGTGGGCGCGCCAAAGCTCAGGCCATCTGCCGCCGCCGCCTGCACAGCAGCAATAATGTCTGGATGCGCGTGACCCAAAATCATTGGCCCCCATGAGCCAATATAATCAATATAACGACGGCCTTCGGCATCAAACAAATACGCGCCTTGGGCTTTTTGCACAAACACCGGCGTCCCACCCACGCCCTTAAAGGCACGCACAGGCGAATTAACACCACCGGGAATGTGCTGGCTGGCTGCCGCAAACAGTGCCGTATTTGATAACGGATTAGAAACCGCAGAAACCTGCTCAGTCATGACTCATCGTATCCATAGTGACCAACAATATGGTGTCTAGTGTAACGCGCTTGCCGTCGGTATGGCGTGATCACCACTGACACAGCGCACAGATCAAGCCCCCAGCACGGTCGGTTATCGTTATACTTTGCACCGACTTTTGCAAAACAACTGGTGCAACACATGACATCCGCTCCCGAATACGGCCTACTGGCCCTGTGTCGCGCTGGTTTTGAAACCGAATGTGCGGGCGAACTGCAAAACCACGCCCGTGAAGAAGGCAACGCACGTTACACCCAACAAAGTGGCTTAGTCTGCTGGCTGGGTGGTGGCAAACGCTGGCCAAACACCCGTGAACTGATGTTTACCCGACAACTGATGCGCCTATTAAAACCCAAAGCCATCAAGCTAGACGAAAAAAACCGCATTGAAACCCTCATGACCGTACTGGCCGGTCAACGCTATAGCGCCATTTATTTTGACCACCCCGACACCAACGACGGAAAGTCGCTGCAAAAACTGTTTGATCGACTGCAAAAACCGCTGCTGTCCGCCGCCAACAAAGCCGGCATTTTGGATCGAGACGCCGCAGTACGGCTGCATTTGGTGTTTGTGGATGGCGTCACGGTCTGGCTCGGTACCAGCTTGGCAGGCCAAACCCTACGCTGGCCGATGGGGATTCCTCGGCTTAAAATGCCCCATGACGCCCCTAGCCGCTCGACGCTCAAACTGGCAGAAGCCTTTGAATTTTTTATGGATAAACCCGAACAAGAAGAATGGTTACGTGAAGGGCTCACCGCTGTTGATCTGGGTGCGTGTCCCGGTGGATGGACATATCAATTGGTTAAAAAAGGCCTGCAAGTCACTGCCATTGATAATGGCGCGATTGATGCCAACCTGATGGCCTCTGGCCAAGTTGAACATGTCGAAGCCGATGGCTTTGTCTGGCGACCCAAACGCAAAGTGCATTGGTTGGTCTGTGACATGGTCGAAAAACCCGCACGCGTGGCGGCATTGGTGGGCGAATGGCTGGCTGATGGCGACGCCCAACGGGCCATCTTCAACCTTAAACTCCCCATGAAAAAACGCCTTGAAGAAGTTGAATATTGCAGCCACCTCATTGAATCTGCGATTGAAAAATCAGGCCGCAAGCTTGAGCGTCTTGAGTTTCGTCAGCTCTACCATGACCGTGAAGAAGTGACCGGCTATGCCATCGTACGTCCTCAATAACCCCTCGGTACAGACCTAAAAAAACGGGCCACATCAGGCCCGTTTTTTTATCATCACAACATCAACGCATTACAGTTTAAACTTCAAACCCAAGGACAGCAGGTTGACATCTTGCTCAATGACGGTGTATTCGCCTTCGAGGGCAACTTGGCGATTGAGGTCAAAACCGACCCCCACACCAAAGCTTAAACCACTGTCTGACGATGACTCGTTATACAGACCATTAACCGCGCTGACTTCAATTTCTTCGTTGACCACACCAATTTTGGCTTTCAGTGACAAACCTTTATACAGGGCTGGGTAATAACGATAAGCCGCATACACACCAAAATTGCTCAAATCATACTCACCTACTGTGGCACTGCCCAGATTCACATCTGTACCACTGCTGGTGTTGTATTCGGCTTCAACAGAGACGCCATTACCAAAATGATAACCACCCATCACACCAAATGACGTGGCGTTGTCAAACTCAAGATTGGTGTCAGAATCATCAACCATGTACGAGCCAACTTTTGCACCCAAATACGGACCAGTTGACGCGGCTTGAACAGATGCTGACATCACACCCACAACGGCCAATACTGCTAAAGAAATAGTCTTCATCAAAAAATCCTGTCTTTTTTCCGAACGATTTAAAACCGGTTCGGCATCGGTTGAAACCAAACCGTAACAAGATGCTTCTAAAAGAACCGAGACAGGTGTCTCGTTTTAATGTTTTTACAACAATTGGCGAGTTTTATTGACCACAAAACAGCCGATATGCCACAAGATCATGGGAATAAGCCAGAACACAAATAGCGCCATATACAACTGCTCTCGCCGATCTATCGTGTGAGCAAAACGCTCATCGGCTTGTAAGCTAGAAGCTTCAGGCGTAGGTAAGACGGATACTGGGTTTGACATGACAGCTATCTCCACTATTGATCGCTCGCATCCTGCGATAACACTGTTCTGAGATCAGCTTGAGATAACAAACAGATGATGTCAGAACACTGTTGCTGATCCTACGAGATTTCAATCCGTAAAAGCTTGACTAATCCTTACACTTTGTCGGCTTTATCGTCGTTTTTTGCTCATTCATCGCAGATGACTGACGAACGGCTTGGCGAATCTGTTGTTGAAGTTCGCTTACATTGGGCATTTTTCGACCATCAAAACGAATCATCGCCAATCCTGCACTCCGAATCGCCTTGTCTTTTTTGGCATCGGCACGTTTGCGATCAGGCCGATCATGCGTCCAATCGTCCAATTCAATCACCGCCAAGACTTGCTGTGCGTTGGGATGCACCAATACATAATCGGCACTCATTCGGCTGATTCGGTTGAACCAGAATTTTTCTTCGGCATCATCGGTACATTGAACCAAACGAGACAATTGCACTTGTGCAAAAATCAAGCAATCCGGCATGGCCTCTTGCAGACGAACAAAAAATCGAACCTCACTGTCCGTCATAAACGGCATGGGTGCAAAGGGCCACACCGCCAGTTCGTCGCCACGAACAGGTTTGGCGGGTGATTCATACTGCGGTTGTTGCGGCGGCTTTGCGACCGAGTGGCGACGTCCTGCAAATACAAAAGCAATAACGACAACGAATAACGCGATTAAGGTGATGGTGGTTGCCAATTCGAAACCCATGCTCCTTTGATGTTCAGGCTAGGATCCTGATGAATTTTTTGCTGCAATGCGGTCGCGGAAGCTTTGTTTTTTTCAGGTCCAACCAACACTCTCACGCCTTTGGTGGTGTTGCTAGTGCGAACTTTATACCCTTTGGCGCGTAGCTTGGACACCATGGCATCCGCACCGGCTTGGTCTGTTGCCATTGCGACTTGTACCATCCACGGCTGTTGCGTTTGTGGTTCATCAGCCTCCATGATGGCACGAGCACGAGCCGCATCTTGCTGTTTACGCATGTCTAAAGTGCTACTGTCAGATGTGCTTTTTTTGCTTTGAGCAGCTTGCTTTTCTTCTAGTTTCTTTAATTCAGCAGCCAGCTGCTCGGCTTCACGACGTGCCTTTTCAGCACGTTGGCGCAATTGATTGGCACGTTCAGTCTCTTGTTGCTGACGCTCGGTTTCGGCAGCGTCAATCGTGCCTTTCTTTTTTGCCAGCATGTCTTTATCTTTGTTTTTTTGCTCTGCCGCTAAACGAGCTTTTTCAGCATCACGAGCGGTTTGATCTGCTTTTTTGGCGGCTTGCTCCGCTTTAAGACGTTCTGCTTTATCAAGCTTAGCCTGTGCTTTAGCGTCGGCATCTGCTTGTAGGCGTGCTGCTTTTTCTGCCTTGGCTTTAATCTTGGCATCTGCTTCGGCTTGTAAACGAGCTTCTTTTTCAGCTTTTTGTTTAGCCTTAGCATCTGCTTCTGCTTGTAAACGTGCTTCTTTGTCTGCCCGAAGTTTAGCCACTTCATCAGCTTTTCGTTTTTCTTCAGCCTTTCGTTTTTCTTCAGCTTTACGTTCTGCATCTGCTTGTGCACGCGCTTGCTCACGCTCTGCTTGTTGTTTCTCAAAATCAATTCGATCTTGACGAGCATTTTCTGCTCGCTCACGTGCAGCATCAGCCATGCTTTGTGCCCGATCACGGGCTTGTGTGGCTTCTACAACTTGGGTGCGCACTAATGCCGCTTGAGCCTCGCGGGCATCAATACGCTTTTGAGCATCAGCAGTGGCAGGGCTACCCTCTTGCTCTAATTCTGGTGCAGCAGGGTCTGTCGATTTTAAACTGGCATCTTCACGAGCTTGTTTAGCTGCAATACGAGCCGCTTGTTCTTCAGCAGCACGACGAGCCGCATCAGCTTCAGCAGCCTGTTGGCGTGCCAAAAATTCGGCACTGCGGGCTTCTTGCTCTGCCACTTGTTTGGCACGGGCAGCCCGTTGGGCGTCTAACATACGTTGCTCGGTTTCAACATCTAGTGTGATTGGACGCAAGTGTACCGCTGAATTTTCGTTGTTAATGGCTGCATCATCAACTGCTTCTGTGCCATCTGCAGGGGTGGCAAAGGGGTTGGCCGTACCATTTGGATTGGCCGGTTGAGACAGGCTTGCGGGGCTACCGACTTGTGGGTCGATGAGGGCATGTTTGCCCTCGCCTTGCAACAAAAACACGCCACCGAGCAATCCACCACTCAAGAGAATGGCTCCACCTAACCAGCGGTCTTTATTTGTGCTCATGGTGCGTCAGGGCCTCCCAAACGGCGTCTAAGACGTGAAACGACCCGCAAACCACAATGAGGTCATCGGGCATCGTACAGTCGATTGCACCCTGCAATGCGCTGCTTAACATGGGGTATAGCGTGTGGACATGCGGTGCAAGCACATAGTCCAATTGGGTCAATGATGCCGCACGCGGCACGGTCATTGCGGCCACATGCCAATGCGACACGACTGGCGCGACCTCGGCCACCACACCGGCAATATCTTTATCTTCTAGCATGGAAAATACCAGATGAATGTTGCAGGTGGCCGACTTGTGTGCGACAAGCCACGTCGCAAGCTGCGCCAGCAAAAACTGCATCCCATGCACATTATGGGCCACATCTAAGATGACATCACGCTGTTGGTATTGCCGCACTTCAAACCGGCCCGCAATGCGGGCATCTACGATGCCCTGCGCGATCTGTGCATGGCTGACCGCAATCGGCCCGGCCAACACCGCACTGATGGCATTGGCCACATTGACGGCGGCCAATGTGGGGATTGGCAGGCGAGCTGTACAGGCAGGCGATGCATAATAAAACGCTTCTGCATCCATTTGATAATGAAAATCACGTCCCGCACGGTACACCGTATTACCATGCGCACTCACCTGTTGCTGCACACGGTCTGGCCATTGGCTGGCATCGCCCCAAATGACCGGAATGTGTGGCCGTGTGATGCCAATTTTTTCAAAGGCGATTTGCTCAATGGTATCGCCCAGCCAGTCGGTATGGTCCAGACCCACGTTGGTCACAACCGCCACGTCGGGGTCAATCAGGTTGACTGCGTCTAAACGCCCACCCAAACCCACTTCTAACACCCAAACCGAACAGCCTTGTTGTGCAAACACCACACCAGCCGCCAAGGTGGTGGCTTCAAAAAAGGACAGCGGTAACGCACAGGCCAGCCGTGCAGCTTCGACCTGTACAAAGGCGTTGATCAGTCGGGCGTCATCTACCGGTACGCCATTGAGACGAATTCGTTCGTTAAACAGGGTGATGTGCGGCGACTGA
>JBEANQ010000033.1:0-17943 GCA_041165345.1 Pseudomonadota bacterium | reverse complement strand
TTGTTGATCGGGTCAGACCCGATCAACAAGCTCCAGCACTGCACGAAGGCTGAGGGTGGACATCGTTAACTTCCTTCTCTGATTTTTGCACGTTCATGCCAGTCTTGTAGCTCTTCAATCGGCATCGCATTCATGTCCGATAAACTGATGCCGCCTGAAAAGACTGACAAAATATTGGCCATCACGTCTTCAACCTGATTGAAGATTATGATGGGATCATCATTCCAGCTTACTGAGGCAGCCCCTGCTGCATTGACTTTGGGGCAATCAAACCCAAAATGGCGTAGCCGATTTGGATCAGGTCACCCGCATCAAGGTTGTTGAGTTCGTGCGGCATTAAGGCCGGTGAGGTGATACGAGGGATCAAGCTGAACAGGGCATCGGTGTTCATGGCCAAGACTTGCGACATGTGCAAGCCGCGTAGTTCACCCGCTTGAGGACGGCGCAATACGAGTTGTGTGACCTCGGTCTCGCCCCGTTTGATTGCGGTATCCAGATCGATGGTGGTGGTTTGGTTGTTCATAGCGAATCCTTAGTAATCAGAAGAGGATGATGTGAATGAGCAGTTATCGCTTGAGCTGCTCGACCCAGTATCGGTTGCTGTGTGGGATGGACTGGCACATTCACGGTCTACACCGCTTGCCGAATATAAGTCCATCACAACGGGTTGTGTTTGATAGGCCTCTTGGACGCGACCATGATCAGCTGCGGTTAAACGGCTGTTAAGTCGTTCTTGTTGCTCACGGCGACGGCGTTCGACGGTCTCTTCAATGTGTTGCTTGGCGCGTTGTAGTGGGTTCATTAGTTCAGTCCTATGGCTTCACGAATTTCGGCCAGTCGATCCACGCCATCGACAATGCATTTCATGTTGATGACATCGATCTCCATCTCATCGCGTCCATCAACCCGCAGGCGGTAGTAATTGATGTGGTAGCTAAAGGTTTGTTCGGTGTCATCACCGGCCTTGGCTTTGCCTGTATCAATTTCTGCCAAGCGGCCACGGCAATACACCTCAACGGATTGGACGGCACAGGTGTCATCCCGTTGGTATGCCCCACTAAAGCGAAGCGGCACACCATTGACACCCGGCTTGGCAAAGTCGCGGTACAGCTCGACCATAAAGCCACCGACCGTCAGTTTCATTTCCATCTTTTCTTGACCCAGATCGACACTCACTGTGCCGTCCATACCACCGGATCGAAAGTCCTCCAGTTTGCGTGCCAGTTTGGGCAGTTCGACCTCAGTCACTTTGCCTTGGTACGCTGCTGCTTGGCCTTCACCCTTGTGGCAGAGGAAGTTTTTCAATTTGCTGGGCATGCCCATGTGCAGTGCTCCTAGTGAAAAAACAATCCCAAACTGCTTAAGCGGCTTGGGCAATCAGTTTGGAAAAATCAACCAGATAGCGATCGGTGATGCGCTGGTTGAGGCCAAGGTTTTCGAGCGTCGGCACGGGCGTATAGTCATAGTCGACAAAAAACTGGCCTTGGCTGAGGGCTTGCACGCTGTTGCCCGAGGCGTTTGGGTCATACCAACAGGACGCGCCAATCAGCCGATTGGAGGACACCAGCTCGGTCAATTTGGCGTTGATCGAGTCAATGATGTCTTTGGCCAATGACGGGATCAGGGGTTGATCGACAAAGGGGAAGCAGCCTTGGACAATCGTTTCCAGCACGGTTTGGGCGGTGCGGGTGGCGACTTCAAAGGCAAAGCGCGGGTCGTCACTACAGGTACGATTGCCCCAAAACCGAAAGCCGACGTGCTGAATCAGCGTGGTGATGTCGTGGCTGTTGAGATAACCGGCATCGGTGTCGGGGTCTTCTAAGTCCCATGTGATTGGTTCACTGATGCCGGTGGGACCAGTGACGGCTACGTTTGACAGCGATTTATGCCAGCCGATGCGTTCGTCCAGTTCAGCACGCAATGCGGCAGCAACAGCGACGGCATGCAAGATGCCTGCGCCATAGGTGGGTGTGGTCACGGTTGGCTCCTCGGGTGTGGGGTCTGTTGGGGGTGGGTCGATGGGGGATTCAAAAAAAACAGGGGTGCCAAAATTCAGTAGGGTGTGAAGATCAAGGTCGTTTTCGGAGGTCGCCACGACCGTGAATGGCATCTCAAATTGGATGGCGAAGCGATAGTCACCCAACGCGTCATGAAACCAAGAGACGCTGCCATCCGGCAGACCGGATTCACTGGGTAGCGCAAAGCTATAGGCCTGCTCAACACCTCCGCCATTGGCATACCAAGGCCATGTCAGTGCATCTATGTCGAAGGCTTTGGTGTATTGCGTCCCGTCGATTTCCACGGTTAAGAGCAGATCAGCGGTGCTGGGCAGGGCATCAAGACGGGCTTCAACGCTTGGGATCGTCTGCTGACTGGTGGCTTGGTAATAAGACATGATCAGAGTCCTACGGGATCAACGGGATCAGGCTCAGGGGTTGGATCAAGCAGCACATTGCCACTGGTGAACTCAGGCCAGATCAAAATAATTTCCCGTGCAGCCAGTGTGTCGCGGTAGGTGGCGACGGCTTCTTTGGTGGTCAGCATGACCTGTTGGGCATCGCGTGGGGTGGCATAGACCATTGCACGGAGTTTTTTGGCTACTGCAATCAGTGCCTGATCGACATCTGGCGTTTCTAGCTCAGGCGCGACCAAAATTTTGGGTGTGATCCCCAGCACCGATTGAGCCGTGAGCAAGGCGTGAACCCCTGTCCGTTGCCCTGAGCCTGAGCCAATCACAGTTGTTGGGTCGGTGTTGGCCACACGAATCACCACCATGGTCGGATTGGTGATCGGCTGCATGGCTTCTAGCGCACGGCGGAGTGTGCCGTCATAGCCTGCACTGATGAGGGCGCGTGAAATGCTGGTCACCAGCACGGGGGTGTCGAGCGGAAAAACACTCGCATCCGCATCGGAAGCCACGGCAATCAGCCCAATCACGGCGGTGGCGGCGGTTCGAATGGGGATGATGCCGCTGTTGACTTCAGCGGCGCTAATACCATGATGAAACTGAGCCATCTTGTTCTCCGGTCAGGGGTGGGTTAGGTCATCCGACGCCAAAAACCAAACGCTTGGTAAGGCGGGTTGATGGGCATGGGTTCGACATCGGCTTGGGCTTGGTTTTCACCGACGCTGGCGGCTTGTAGCGTCAGAACGTCATAGAACGGTCCGTTGGCAACAATGGTGTCACCATCTTGTTTTTGGGCATCCGTTGGGTGTGTGTGTGCGCCAACTTGTGCTGCTGTTTGGGTCAAGAAATACGCGCCCAATGTGTCACCAACGGCGATGGTTTTTTCTACGCCATCGGCATCAACACCAACGCCTGCGCCGACAACATAACGGCCCGTTGCTTCTGCTCGCCAAGTGCCATAGCCCTTGTGTGCGGCTACCGCATGTTCATCAGCAAACTGTAGGGTGGTGATCAGGACATCACCGACTTCAATGTCCTCTAGCCGGTCTTGCTCAAGGGCGGTCAGGCGCTGTTGCATTAAAATCAGCGTCTGCTGAATCTGTTGAACGACTTGGGTGTCCATGAGTTCCTCGTTTGTTTGAGCCAGCATTGCGGTCAGTTGTTGGATCAACAGCAGCAAATTGGCGTGCTCGAGTGCGTTTTGCGTAACGTGAGCGTCAAAGGTAGGAATACTGACAAAATGGTCGATGACCCACTGGCGGTCAGCGACCACTGTGGTGGGATTCATTTGAATGACCACAGGGGCTAGGCCATTGGTGGCCAGTACCAGCATGAGCTGAAGATCACCACCCGCGCCCTCGGTTAAAATCGGACGATAGCCGCCGTGATAATTGCCGAGGTAGACCGCCTTGCCTTGGTCATCTAACAGGGCGATTTCATGCACATTAAAGCCGCCAATCTCTGAGCCAATCAGTGCGGCGACCTCGACCTGTTGCCCCACAACGCTGACATCGGTGACATCAACCCGAGCGCGTTCATTGACCAAGGCATCCGTTGATATTCTGGAACTGGGCAAATACGGCTGTCCGTTGGCATCACCCAGTGCAAGCTGGGTGATTTCAAACGGGCGAGTCCCTGCCTGCGCTTGCGCTAAGCGTTCGCTGCCATGCGTGGTTAAAACAAGGTAGTAGGTCGCCATGACTTAAACCTGAATCGGCTGAGGCAGGATCACCATCGGCAAGTCGGGCAAGGTGTCGGCATCGGCACTGCTAAACACCAAATGCAAATAAACCTTGCTGGCATTGGCCAGACTGGGGTTGACCTTGCTGTACAGCACCACACCCGCCAAACCCACACCCATTTGGCTGTTGCCATAGTTTTGTAGGTTCAGCACCGCGCCGTGGTTGGCGCTGAGGGATTGCGCGGCATTGTCATTGCCGATCATGCTGCCGGTGTACTGACCGGTGAGGTCAGCCAACAGGGTCAGGCTTGCCAGTTGCTGGGTGTCGTCGGCCAAATCTGCACAGGCCGACAGCACGACGTAGCATTCAAACGCCCCCATCGGCAGGGTCAGGTCAATCGCTTGGAAGGGCAGCAGCTCAATGCTGGCGGCAGCACTCACCATTGCCCCACCGGTGTAATGCAACAGGTGGTTGGCATAGCTCAGGTGATGCAGCACCACACCACTGATGGCGGTTTCGCCACCAGTGGCATTAGGCTTTCCCACCACATGATGTCCAATCACCACCAAGTCCACATGATTGCTGGCGGAGACCACTGCACCCAGCACCAGTTGCCCAATCGAGTCGGCAGCAACCGCAAACACCTGTGACGCGTGGGTGGTGTTGCCATGCACATAGTTCACGGTGATCGTGCTGGCATCGGTCGTGTCGGCTTTAACAATAAAAAACTGTCCACCCATTGCCGAAAAATTTTGTGCATCCACGTCAATGTTGAGCGTGGCGGCAGGATTGACCAGCGAGACAATACTGGTCGATTCACGTTGTAGCGCCAGACTGCTGAGGGCAGCCGCCATCACCACCCGTGCATTGGGGGTCATGCTCAGACTGGCGGGAGACGCCAGCCGCGCGGCTTTGGATTTTGCAAGGGTTGGGGTCATCGGGTGCTGCTCCGTGTTGATCGGGTCAATCGAGGGTGGACAAGCTGACGCGTTGTCCTTCGCGTGTGGCACCGGCCACAAAAAATGATCCAGCTGCTCGCACACGCGCTTGCACGCCATAAACATCGCGTGCGCTCTTTGCGGAATCGATCGCGGTATGAATGGTTTGAAGCTCATCAATGGCATACAGCTGCTCTTGGGGAAGTTGGACGGTAAACGTGAACGGCATGCCTTTGGGCTGCAGCTGATGCCACGCCACCAGTTGTGCGTTGGCCGTGACATGAGCAAGGGCATAGGTCAGGGCATGCGACGTGCCTCGTGCCTGATTAAAAGTTTTGCTCTCAGCAATGGCCGCCCGTTTTTGTTGATCAGTCCAATCGGCTTGCCAAAAATCCACACGGTGTGCCCATGCCAACCACGGCAAATACGGGGCAGGGCAGGTGTTGAGGTCATGCATGGCCACAAAGGTCACCGCGATCTGATGAATCCGATCAGCTTGTGCCGCCAGTGCTGTTTCAAGTGGCGTCGCGTTGGGGGGCAGCAATTTAGACATCGCGGTACTCCACCACCTCAATCACCCGTGAGATGCAACGGGCATATCGACTTTTTGGAATCACGAGGTCATGCGTGGGGCTGATCAAACTGACCCGCTGCACCCCTGCTTGATGCAAGGCGGCATGCAAGCCCGACTGGGTCACGTCATAGCCAAGGGAGGAGATTTGCGCCAAATAGCGGTCGAGTGCGGCATTGGCATTGGCCAACACCACAGCCGCATCAGGCCACGGAAACAGGGTGAGTTCGGCCACAATCGCCACGTCTTGTGGCGTGGCGGCAATCACATGCAGCTCATCGGTAAAGGGGCGGCGTGAGCCTTCGTTTAAGGTGACGGCCACAGCCGTGAGAAGCGCGAGTCCAGCAATGGCATCGGTGTGGCTTTGGATGTAAAGATGAACAACACCGGCACTTGGGGTGTCGGGGCTGGCGTCTCGCACCGTGCCAGCAGCAGACAAAGCCCAATACACATAAGCACCCAAACTGCCTGCCGAATAACGCTCTGGACTAAGTTGGATACGACGGCGGTAGGCGGCATCGGTTTCATAGACAGCCTCAGTGGGTGGGGTGGTGTTGGGGTCGGCGGGCGTGATCAGTAAGCGCTCCACATCGCGGGTCACCCCGATATGATCCAGCGTTGTGCCAGTGGCATAGGCCAGTAGTAATGATTTTGCGGTCTGATTGACCCGATTAATCTGGTGTAGCTCTCGATACGCAATCTGCTCGAGGAGCTTGACCATCGGTTCAGACTCAAGTGCAAGGGCATCTGCCCACGTGGGGTCTTCAGAGATCAAGGCGGCTTTCATGTCGGCCACCAGTGATTCAAAGTCCAGTGCGGTGACCACGTCTGGAATCGGGAGCGTGGTCAAATCAATGCGTTGGATCGTACTCATCACGCGCTCCTGAGTCCGAGGGTGAATGTGGATCCCTGACCCATGTGGGTGCGTTCAACCGCCAAGGTCAGTTGGCTCACCCCTTGGGCGGTGACGTGCAGGTGAATCTTGGTGGGTCGTACCCGTGGCTCCCACGTCAACAGCGCGTGAGTGATGACCGCCCGTAGACGCATCAGCAGCAGGGCATTGGCAGGTTGATCAATTAAAAAAGGGATCAGTGACCCGTAGTCACGGCGCATCACCCGTGAGCCGATGGGGGTGGTCAAAATGTCACGGATGGATTGATGCAGGTGGGCATCGCCATCAATGGCCTGACCTGATATGCGGGACATGCCGATCATGGTGTGATCTCCGAATAGACCACACATGAGCCGGTATTGATCTGTACTGTGCCGCTACCAAGCAGACCGGCTTCCATCCTAAATTGCAGGTTGATCGTGCCGTTTGCGGTGGGCATAAATACGGCATCAATACGCAATGGTTGCGCGGTATTGGTCGCTTGTGTGGCGTTGTCAGCGACGATGTCAGCACTGGCAGTGATGGCACCGTGAAAAAATCCACCAGTGCCATCAGCCGCACGCGAGCGGTGAGTCGTTGCGGTGAGCGTTCCGGCTGGCGTAATCAATTGGATGGCAGGGCCGATCAGCGTAGAAGTGCTTTGAATCCGCAGCAGGTATTCCAGCTGGTAGACTTTTCCGGCAGTGACCGGAATCGCCAATTCCGCCAGTGTGACAAACGTGCTGCTGCTGGCATTGGTCACATTGATGGTGGTTTGTTTGAGCTTTGGGCGAGCAGCATTGAGTGCTTTGATGTCAGCACCAATCGACTGCACTGCCAAGGTCAAACGCTCAAGCAAGGTCATGATTTAGACCTTGGCCGCGTTATAAATGGCGGCCAGATCGGTGTCTGGGTTGCCAATAGCGGCGGCATCTTGTGCGCCGATGTTGTCGCGGGCTTGGGTTTTTTGTGCAGCCGTCAAAGTTTGGGCGCTATCAAAACGCACACGGTTATTCAGACCTGCGGCAATGGTTGATGCAAAGTTGGGGTCGTTGCCTAAGGCCGTTGCTAACTCTGCAAATGTGTCGAGTGCAGAGGATGCACCGGCGGTTAGCTCAGTCCGTAGCGCATTGATCGATGCTAAAATCGAGTCGTAAATCTTGTCTGCTGACCATGTTTTATTGGTCACGCCATCGCCAGCTGAGTCATTGATTAAGGCGGTTGATGTTTGGGCGAGGCTATACACTTCGTTGATTGCAGCAACCAAATTGTTTTTTGAGCTGGTTGATAAACTAGACAATGAGCCATCCGCAGCTCGCAGTGCTTTGACATCAGCGCCGATGGCGGTGGCTAAATCGGTGATCCGTTGTTGTAACGTGGCCATTTTATCCTCTCGCTAGTAGGTACCAAGCGACCATGTCGCCTGAGAATTCGTCTTGAGTGACATCCGCACCCCCCGTTGTGTCTCCACCGCCTGAGCCACCACCAGCTGAGCCACCACCGGTTGTGCCACCACCGGTTGTGCCACCCATGCTGGGTGGGCCGCTCAAACTGGGGCCGACCTTCACATGGCTGTGCAGATGGGTCGCCAGTGACACGCCCCCTTTGGTCACAAAATCGGTGGCGGTTGCAGTCCCCGTAATCTCGACTTGTTCAACATCAAGCTGGGCTGTTCCACCGATGGGTAGGTTGATCAGGAGCTGGTGTTGGTCGAGGTCATAGCGAAACACAGCCCCATCTGGCAGATGAATTTGCGGGTGAGTCGGGTTGGTTGGAATGCCATTGTCATTACAATGAATCGACCCACCCACATAAGCCGTCGATAATTCACCGTTGCTGCTGGTGACTTCGACCTGCTCACCTACGCTGGGGGGAAGCCAAATTTTGCAAGCACCCATCCGTGCGGACCGAAAGGGAATCCAGTCAGTTTGGTTGTCGCCCACGTCGACACGGCAGGTACCATCGTCCACGTTGACCGCAAAAATGCGCCCAAGATTATTGAGGTTGCCAAGGCGACGTTCGGTTTCTGGGGTGAGTGTGCTCATAGCGTGATCGTGCAACGGCACGGATCGGCATTGCACGCGGCTTAGGTGTGATCAAGGGCTTGAACACACCTAAAGTCTATGCAGGGCTTATTGATGACCGAAATTACTGATCAGCAGTTCATTGGCGCGACGGGTTTTGGAAGAGCCATTGTTCTCTAAGTTCCAATTGACCGACTCCTCGGTGATGGTGAACTCAGCAAAGATTTGTTTGATCTCAGGCACGTTGTTGAGCGATAAAATCCACTTGGCTTTTAGGCCACGCAACTGATCGCGCAAGCGTTCAAAGTCGGCACGCTCAAACAGGTTTTTGCCGTAATAGTCTTCACAGCCCCAGTATGGTGGATCTAAATAAAACAGGGTGCGATCGCTATCAAAGCGCTCAAGGATGCGGCTGTAGGATTGGTTTTCGATCATCACATGCGACAAGCGCTCGTGTTGGCGAGCCAGTTGCGCTTCAAGTTCCATCGGATTTAAGGCTGGAGGTCGGTCAATCCCTTGGGTCAGTACATGGCTGCTGACTTTGCCGCCATAGCCCAAGCGCAGCAGGTAGTAATAGCGGGCAGCACGCTGAATATCCGTCAAGGTTTCAGGGGCGACTTTTTTAAGACGCTCGTATTCATCACGGGCGACCAACAGGCTATCAAACTGGCGGGCAAACTCTGGCAGATGGTGCTGAATCACCCGATACAAGTTGACCAGCTCACCATTGATGTCGTTGACCACCTCCACAGGCGATGGGGTCTTTTTAAACAGCACCCAAGCTGCACCAGCAAACACTTCGCAGTAGCAGTGGTGGGCAGGCATGATGTCGATGACCCGACGGGCGAGTTGAGATTTGCCACCGACCCATGCGGTAAAGGCGCGGCCTGATGGGTTATAGGTGGGCTTTGTGGTGGATTCGGTCATGGCCGTTCTCCGACAGAGACGCTCGACGGCGTTCGGAGGTTGGGCTGCTCTGGGCGCTCAGGGTATTGATCAAGCCACAACGGGGGCATTTGATCGACAGTAGGGTGAAGCCTTGGGCTTCGGCTAATTTGCGGCAACAGGTGGTGCAACGGATGTCCAACATTAACCTCTCAAATGGTCAAGAATGACCTCCTCAATAAATTTCTGATCATCATCACTGATCCCCAGCAAGGCACGCCGTGGGTATTTATGGCTGATGGCTTTGCTTTTATTCACCACATCAGTACGGCCAAATTCATGGATGCCTGCAATTCTAGCGGCAGAACCCGCAAATCCAGCCTCTGCCGTGGTCGCGGTGGCACGGGTTTTAAAGTGCCGTGCCATCGTCAGTTCACGAAACATCGGGCGACCATCGCCTGATTTACGCGGCACGAACGGCTCACTATCCGCATCCACTTCGGCACGAATACGTTGCTGATTGCGCTTGCGTAATTCTATAGCCACTCGACGCATCAGCTTGCTTTTCTCACTGGCGGAGGTCTGTCTAAGCAAGGGGGCTAACCAACTGCCCAACGCGGCAAAGTCGCTCATACCGTCACCGCACACACATCAAATTGATAGGTACCATCGGGCAGCATCGCGGCAACAATCCACTCTTCAAGGTCAAGCTCAATGACCACCGTGGTTGAGCCACTGCTCAAGATGTAAGTTTGGTAGCGAATCGGACTCTTACTGTTTGCTGGGCGTGGATCTTGGTGCTGTTGATACCAATCAAGCACCGGCACAAACAGGTCATTACTCTCTAAGGCTTCTGGCCACGCATCCACTTCAATGATGGCCATATAGTTTTGCCGATGCGATAAACCAGTGCCTTGCCATTCCATGTGGCCTTGATCAACCGAGATCAACAGCCGGTCAGGGTTATGGCGTAGGTGCTCAATTTTATCCAACAGGTGTTGGCGTAGGCTGCTGATCAGCTTCACTAGTGCTGGCTCCACTGCTTATGGGCATCACGTAGGCGAGTGTCATATTTGTTTTTGGCAAAGTTTTTGCCGTTGTACAGCCGCGCAAATTGAACCCAATCGTGGGTGCGCAGGGCATTGATCAATTGAGTGTTGGACTCAACAAAGCGACAAAACGCCTCAAGCTGATGGGCTTCAGATTGCGACAAGGTCAGTACAAAATCTACCGCAGACGAATAGCCCAGATTGCGCCAGTGAAAACCCATCATCTGAAACATGCCCCACGAGCAGGCTTCTAAGCTCAAGGTTTTATGGATCAATCGGGCAGATTTGAGTCGTAGATGTTCGGCCTGACCGCGTTCAGCTGCATTTGTACCGGTGGCATAACCACCTGCCATCGGATTGACCAAGTTGGGTGAGGCATTTTGATGCTGATGCAATTGTTCGGGACTGATCACCATCGCCAACTGGCGGTACATGACGTGGCGTTCGTACAAGATTTTAATCTGACCAGATGGCCAAAACCCACCACCCAAGGACTCGACCTCAGTCACCGCATGAATGGCGGCCACATCGACCCGTAGTCGGGTGGCTGCCACGCTAAAATCATGATCTGTCAGATACAGGGGTGCGGTCATGATGCGGCTCCCAAACGGCGTAAAAAAGCCCCGTAGTACGACCAAAACCGACGAATGCGCCAATAGGTCAGGACAATGGCCACAGCGGCTGCCATGCGAAAAATAGGCGAAGACCACACGGTTGGCGAGCCATCGCTTTCGTCAAAGGCCAAGCCCACGCAGGAGCACAACAGCATAAATAGGCACAGGGTCACGATCAGGCCGACTTCATCATGAAACTGAATGATGATGGATGCACAGACAATGGCAATCACCAGCACCGATCCGATGCTGATCAGATCTAACCAGTTCATGGTGGTGTCTCCTCTTTGGGTGGGTTGGAATGGGGGTCATCTGGAATCAGGCGTAGCCGAATCCGTAGAAAGAAATCGACTAAACGATTGAGAATCGGGTAAGCCTGCCGGTTGGTGAACTTGATGAATGCCATGACCAACTCACGCGCCACCAAGCCATAAATCACCGCATACGCACCGGCGTATTGGCCTTTGCTAAAGGCGTTGGCGGTCAGGTCAGACAGCATCAGTGCCAAAATCATGCCTGCGATGCCGTTTTGGATTCGGCGATGCAATGGCTCATTCAGCACCAGTAAAATCCGCAGGGCAGCACCGCCCAAGGCCATCCAAATCAGGCCGATATGGGTCACGAGCCAGTGCAAGTGTTGGTTGATCAAAGTATCCATGTGCTAATCCCACAACTGAACAATGGCGTGCTCAAGCTGAGCAGGGGTCACCGGCAAGGTGATCGAGATGCCACTGGGCAGCACGGGTGGCAGCAGGGCAAGGTGGGGGTTAAGGTCAAACACTTGCTCAGTCACCCCACCTGTGCGCCCCAAATGCCGATGGCACAGTTGATCCACCGTATCGTTTTGCAGGCTGCTGATCACACTCATATCAGCTCGACCACGCTATAGCTTTGTTGGGTTAAATCGGCCACCGCCCGACGTGATTCACGCCGATAGGCATCAATTTGTGGCTCTAGGGTCTTGGCACGTTTGTCGCCATCGGTGGTGGTATCAAAATCACGATAATGCTCAGTCAATAACGCACGGGCTTCGCTGTACACCGCTGTCCGGTAATGAAACACCTGCACCGACTCATGATTGATCTGGTCAGCAGGGATGGCCGCAAGGCTGTATTGCGCGTGGTCAATCGCTTGGCTTTTCAGCGCCCGCACGGCTGATTCACGATTGATGGTCAGCATGGCGGTGGCAATCGCCTGTACCAATCGAGGGGTCGATACCGACCCATCTAAACGTGAGGCATTGGCAAAATCACTGGTGTTGAGATCAGGCCAAAACCCATCATTGACCACCAGTTGACTGGCGACTTGGCTTCCTGCACTAAATCCCATACGGATTGCTCCAGCTCAGAGGTGGACGGTGGGCAGAGACGCCTGTCTCAATCAAGAGCAGGGTCTCTGCGCCGTCCGGCAGTCGCGGTCACGACACGGAATTAACCAGCTTTTCCAAGCGGTTAATATTTGATTTCACCCCACACTTTTCATTCAGCCGATAGGCTTCTTTCAAGTGCATCAGGGCGAGGGGTGGATCTAAAGATTCGGCATAAAACCCAGTGATGCGGTGCAACTTGGCGCGGACTTCATTGGCCATGTCACAGTCGGCAGTCAAATCATAGGTGTGCAGCAACAGTTGTAGGGTGGCGGCTTGATCCAGATCGGGTTGATTGGTCCGCATCGACTTGGCGGTGTCGGCAATTTCCTCGGCCAGAATGGTCGGGGTTTTGCGTTGATACTGATCCGGCATGTTGAGGTCATGGGCAATCGCATAACGCCCAATCGCCAATGCACCGGCAAAGTCAGCCGTATCAATTCGCCACAGCATCACGGTCATCAACACCTGATCTGCACCACCAGTGCCTTTTTCCAACACGGCATCGACCCATTCGACGTAGTGCGGTAGCAGCTCACGCTTAAGCGCAATTTTACGGTCGATGCTCTCGATAGCCTTCAGCGCCCGCTTGTCTTCAGCCAGTTTGAGCAGCAACAGGTTATAGGTGTGCGACCGACCGGCTGGGGCGTGCCCACCGGATGCCGATTGGGCGGCATCCTTCAGCGCCCGTGCTTGTTCGGCACGGGCTTGGGCGATGGTTTTGGTCGCCATGATTACAGCAGCTCAATGTTTTCAATAAAGCAGACCGCATCAAGGTTTTCGACGACGTAAGCATCATTGCTGGTGTCGTAGTTGACCACGCGATCTAGGCTGGCTTCATCCACCACCGAGCGACGACGTGCACCCTCTTGCCAATAGATCGACAAGTTGTCCAGCGTGGTAATCAAGATGGCGTTATCAGGGAAGTACGGCGCACGGACGGGCGGTAGTCCCCCGAGGCGGCCTTGGCCGAGCAATGCCTGTGCCGCGATGATTTCGGTCGGCTTATCGACGTTATTGACCAGCGGGAACAGTTTGTCGTTCATCAGGTTGCGGCCAACCAAACACACCATATTCGGGTTGCTGCTGTACAGCGGGTCGATCAGGTTATTCACGCTGTCGACCACCAAAGCATCGAGGTTGTTGTATTCACCACCCGCACCGATCCGGATGCTTTGGCCTGAGCCGAGCGTCCGTTCAAACAGCCAATGCTCGGGTGCATTCTGGCGAATGTTTTCCAGCCAACCGATGTTCATGTCATCGCGCATCGGGTAGGTGTCAGGGTCTGAGTTTTCTTCGACCCGTTTGCCGTGGAAGCCGATCAAGATGCGATCTAGCGCCTGTTGGTTGACCACCATGTCGCGGATGCGGTTTTGGAAATCTGGGTAACGCGCCCACAGATCGACTTGTTCATAACGAATCGCGGTATCAAAATCGGTCTTGGCGCATTTATAGCGATTAAGGCGTGACACATTGCCCACCAGTTTGGGCTGACGCGGTGTGCCATTGCGGGTATTGGTACGGGAGGCAATCGCACCACTGATCCCCAGACCCAGCACTTCGCCTTCTTGCTCGGTGACCGGCACGACGTTGATCTGCTGCAAAAAGCCACTGGATTCTTGAATCCGGTCTTCAAGCCGTTGTTGAATCGCGGGGTTAATATCGAACTTCTGGGTGGCAGAGCTCACGCCATTCAGTTTGGCCTGTTGCTCGGTATATTTGTTAAAAACCAGTCGGGTCGAGTTGCGCATCGGGGTGGCTCCAAAAAATCAATGTCGGTTTGGGTATGGGGTCAGTGCAGCAGATTTAGCAGTCAGCAATCGCCTCATCACCGCCACCATTGGCTTTTGGGCGTTGACGAAAGTGTGCAGGTGGCGTGGTATCAAGGGTTTGTTCGACCTTGTCGAGGGTTTGTTGTTGACCCTGTTGACCTTTTTCCAAATCACCAATCCGCTTGAGCATGGTGCTAAATTGGGTGCTGATCTGATCGATCCCACCCGCCAAGGTTTCTTGGGCGCGTTGCAAACTGGACAGGGTTTGTGGCAGTTGTTCCAAGGCTTTGGCCGACTCTTCCACTTTGTCGAACTTCTTATCTTGTGCCGTGAACAAGCCCTTGATGGTATCGAGCAGGGTGGTCTTGTTGCCGTCATCATGAAACGCGCCAAAGAACTCCGCATCTGCCGATGAAAACAGGTTATGGGCGGTCTGTTTTTTGGCTTTGAGCGGACTGATTTCAGGGTTCTGTTGGCAAAATTGCATGTAGCTGGTGCCAAGACTGGCCGGTGAGTCGGTACAGGCCAGACCCACCAGATAGGCTTTGCCGGTACCGGCAAACTTCGGGTCGATTTCAATCGAGAAATACACCTTCTGACGTGCTTTGGACAACGCGATCAACTCAGGTGTGGGGTCAATCTCAGCCACCAAATAGGTTTGATCGCCATCGGTTTCGACGGACAACGCCACCACATCACCATACGCCCCAAACCCACCGGCACTGGGGTAGACACTGCGGTAATGTTCAATATTCAGCCGTGCGCCATAGGTGTCGGGCGAATAGCTGGCGGCCATCTCATTGACCTGATCTAAGGTGATCTCACGGCCATCGGTGGTTTGACCAACACGGCAAATACGGAATAATTTTTTAGCCATTGGAGAAGCTCGACAGAAGGTTGAAGGCAGTAGGGGGCGCTAGACCCTCACTGTGGTTTCTTCTGTGGATCGAACTCAACGCTGTTAGGTGTGATCAAGGGCTTGAACACACCTAAACATCCAGAATAAAGCCAAAACAGTCCATAGCCTGAGCGAATACCCTCTGTTTAGGCATTTGATTCATGACACAACCGGCCACTGCTCCCCCAGTTCCGATCGGTGATAACGCCCAAGTTGCAGCCCGCACCCTGTATTGGATGGGCTGGCGCATTAGAGCCATTGCAGAGATGCTTGAGCTGCCACGCACCACCGTGCAGAGCTGGAAAGACTCAGGCAAATGGGACGCGTCATCAGCCTTGGATCGAGTGGAAGGCTCGCTAGAATGCCGCATGATCCAACTGATCTTTAAAAACGAAAAAGACGGCAAGGACTTTAAAGAAATCGACCTGCTCGGTCGGCAAATGACCGAAATTGCCAAGCAAAAACACTATGAAGAAACCGGCAAGCTCAAGGACTTAAACCACAAACTGGGCAATCGCGGCAAAGGTGAGCGCACACCCGCGCAAACAAATCAGCTTGATGACGAACAGCAACAGCAACTGATTGACGCATTTAATGCCGGTCTGTTTGAGTATCAACGGGTCTGGTTTGATGCGGGTCAACACCACCGGATTCGCAACATTTTAAAAAGCCGCCAAATTGGCGCAACGTGGTACTTCGCCAGAGAAGCCTTAATTGATGCCCTCGACACAGGCCGCAACCAGATTTTTTTATCGGCCTCAAAAAACCAAGCCCTCGTGTTCCGCCAGTACATCGTTCAGTTTGTGCTGGACACCACTGGCGTGCAGTTAACCGGTGATCCGATCATTTTGCCCAATGGTGCCGAGCTGCGCTTCTTGGGAACCAACTCCCGCACCGCCCAGTCGTATCACGGCAATATTTATCTGGACGAGTACTTCTGGATTCATCGCTTTATTGAGTTTCGCAAAGTGGCCTCCGGTATGGCCATGCATAAAAAATGGCGGCAGACCTATATCTCCACGCCATCCTCCAAACAGCACCAAGCCTATAAATTCTGGACGGGTGGGCTGTTCAACATCAGTCGGCGCAAAGAAGAGCGAGTCAATTTCGACACCAGCCATGCCGCGTTAAAAGACGGTCGCCTATGTGAAGACGGGCAGTGGCGGCAAATGGTCACGGTCGAGGACGCCCTAGCAGGCGGTTGTGACCTATTCGACCTTGACCAACTGCGCATTGAATACAGCCCACAAGAATTCGACAACTTGCTGATGTGTCATTTTATCGATGACACCCAATCCGCCTTCACGGTCAGTGAACTCATGAGCTGCATGGTCGACACAGAAGAATTGTGGACGGACATGCGACCGTATAGCCCACGGCCACTCGGCAATCATCCAGTCTGGGTCGGCTATGACCCTGCCTTGTCTGGTGACAGTGCAGGTTTAGTGGTGGTAGCCGCCCCCGCAGCACAGGGTGGTTTATTGCGAGCGGTGGAGCGGATCCAGTTCCAAGGCTCCGACTTTACCGCACAGGCCGCCTACCTCAAGGACGACATCCTGACCCGCTACAACGTCGAATACCTCGGTATTGATGCCACCGGCATGGGCGTGGGTTTCTATGAAGAAGTCGTCAAATTCTACCCAGCCGCCACCAAGCTGCTCTACACCCCAGAACTCAAAAGCCAGTTTGTTTTAAAAGCCAAAGACGTGATCCACAAAGGCCGCCTGCAGTTTGACCTGAGCTGGACAGACGTGGTGGCCAGCTTTGTTGCCATCCATAAAACCCTAACCGCCAGTGAACGCGCCGTCACCTACAAAGCCGAACGATCGGAAGAAACCGGCCATGCCGATTTGGCGTGGGCATTCATGCACGCCCTGCACCACGAACCCCTCGCCATTGGCGAAGAAACCCAAAACATGATGGAGTTATATGAATGAACCAACCCAAGCAACTGGTCACCGCCAACGGTGATCCCCTGCATTACAGCCCACAGGCCAACACGGTGCGGCCACAGCCCCCGCATATGGAAGCGTTCACCTTTGGTGATCCGGTACCGGTGCTCGATCAACGGGCATCCGTGTATTTTGGCGAATGCTCAATGGTCAACCAAAAGTGGTACTCCCCACCAATGGATCTGGATGGCTTGGCGCTCACCATGCGTGCCAGCCCGCACCATGCCAGCGCCCTCTATGTGAAGCGCAACATCCTCGTCAGCACCTTCGAGCCGCATCCCTTGCTCAGTCAGCTAGAATTCAGCCGCTTTGTGCTGGACTTCCTCGTGTTTGGCAATGGCTACATTGAGCGACACAATGCCATGTCAGGCCGACCCATGCGCCTGCGTGCGCCACTGGCCAAATACATGCGCGTGGGCAAGGACGACGGGCAGTACTTCTTTGTGACCGGCAGTATTCAAGATGACCATGAATTTGAACTCAACACCATCTGCCACCTGATGGAACCGGACATTAACCAAGAGGTCTACGGCTCGCCCGAATACCTCTCGGCCATGAATGCCGCATGGCTGGACGAGGCTGCCACCTTATTCCGGCGCAAGTACTACCTAAACGGCTCACACGCGGGCTTCATCATGTACGTGACCGACCCTGCGCAAAACAAAGACGACATCGACAACATGCGCAAAGCCCTCAAAGATTCGAAAGGCGTGGGCAACTTCAGAAACCTGTTCTTGTACTCCCCAAATGGCAAAAAAGATGGCATTCAGATCCTACCAATCAGTGAAGTGGCCGCCAAGGACGAGTTCTGGAACATCAAAGAAGCCAGCCGCGTCGACATTGCGGCCGTCCACCGCGTCCCACCCCAGCTGATGGGAGCCACCCCCACCAATACCAGTGGCTTTGGTGACGTC
>JBEANQ010000032.1:0-18124 GCA_041165345.1 Pseudomonadota bacterium | reverse complement strand
CAACAACACACCGGTGATGAAGCCAGTCTGTTGGCGGCAGGCCAGCACATTCGCGCCCAAATGGCGCAGGTTCATCGCCAGCAGGGTGGTGCGTATCAGGTTCAGCAGACCGTGGCAGCCTTGGTGGGTCACCAGCAGCGTGACCAGCAACTGACGCAACAATTGGCGGCACTAGATGTGGCACTGTTGCACAGCAGCCAACAACGACAACAAGCCTTGCACCAGCACCAATCTGCCGAGCAGCAGCATCAGCAACTCGAAGCCGTTTGGCTGCGCCAGTGTCAACTGAGCGATCACAGTGTGACGCACCTGCGCAGCCAGTTGCAGCCAGATCAACCGTGTCCTGTCTGCGGCAGTGCAGAACATCCGTATGTGACGCAAAGCATGACCGTGCTGGCCGCCGTGTTACAAGAAAGCCAACAGGCCGTTGAGCGCGCGCGCGCCGTGCTAGACACGTGTCAGCATGAGCTTCAACAGGTTGAGCAACAATGCTTAACGCAACAAACTGAGCACCAACTCTTGCACCGTGAACACGCCCAGTGCGTGGTCGATCAACAACAGGCATGGCATCACAGTGTGCAAGCGGCTACCGCGTTGGGTATCACCCTTAGCGAAACCGATGCCCTATCATCAATCAATCACTACATTGCCCAACAAGAAACGCATCTGACCCAACTGACCGCCGCACAGCAACAGCATGACCAACACACCCAGCAGCGCCAACAGCATCAAGACGACTACCAACAACGCCTGAGCCAGCAACAACAGGCTGAGCAACAGGTGCAGCACCTCCAACAGGCCAGCGCACAGGCGCAGCAATCTGCCAACCTGCATGAATCCATTTTTTTGCCCAATTTAACCCCCGCAGACCAGCAGGCATGGCAACAGGCCGCCGCTACGGATGATCTGCCCCACCATGCCGAGACCCTTGTCGGGTTATTGCAACAGCGCAAAGACCATCGAGACACGTTGCAACAAGCACTTGAGCAGATCAAAGAGATTGGGCAACAACAGCAATTGCACAGCCAAAAAATCGACACTCAGCAAGCCAAGCTGCATGATCACCAGCATCAGCGCCAGCAGATCGAAGCAGAGGGTCACGCGGTGAACACACAACTGACTGAACGACTGGCACAAGCGCAGCCCCCCGCCCGTAGCGCTGCGCAATGGAAAACCCAATTACAGCAACACGATCAGGTACATGCTGACGCGCTCAGCTTGGCGCAACAACAGTTGCATGACCTCGACAAGCAATTACAGCAGGCCAGCTTTGCGTATGAACGTAGCCAGCATGATGCCTTGACCTTGACCCAAGCGCACGAGACCTTGGTGCAACAATGGCAGGCATGGCAAACCCAACATTCTGACCTGCACGCGGCCACCCTTGATGCCGTACTGGACATGGATAACGCCAGCGTGGATGCCCTACAACAGCACTGCCAAGATTTATTAGACCAACACAAACAGGCGCAGCATCAATGGGAGTGGATTCAACAACAAGCGGCAGCACATCAACAGCAACAGCCCAGTGACTGCCCCGCAGACAGCGCAACCACACAACAAGCCTTGCTGACTCAGCAACAGCGGGTAGAGCATGTTCAGCAAGCATGGGCGGTGGTGTTTGGACAAATCAATGAAGACCAACGTCGCCAGCAACAGGCTGCACAACTGGGTCAAGCATTGGCCGATGCCCAGCGTGAACAAGCCCGTTGGCACAAACTGGCCTCACCGATTGGTTGCGCAACCGGCGCGGTGTTCCGAAAAATTGCACAGGGGTATCAGTTAGATGTACTGCTGGCGCAAGCCAATGTGCAGCTAGAGCAGCTCAGCCGCCGTTATCGACTGCGCCGTGCCGACGATACCTTGGGACTATTGGTGATTGATCGAGACATGGGCGATGAGTGCCGCTCGGTGCATTCGTTGTCGGGTGGTGAATCGTTTTTGGTATCGTTGGCGTTGGCACTGGGCTTGGCCAGTATGGCGTCGGGTCTGCTTAAAATAGAGTCGTTATTTATTGATGAGGGGTTTGGCACCCTAGACCCAGACTCACTACAACTGGTGATGGATGCACTAGACCAGTTGCAGGCGCAAGGCCGTAAGGTCATTGTCATCACCCATGTACAAGACATGCAAGAGCGTATTCCGGTGCAAATTCAAGTGACCCGTACCGGACTCGGTCATAGTCGGGTCACGGTAACGGATCGCCAGCGTCAGTTACCGTGACGTGTTCACAAGCCTCACGGTGATTTGGTGCGCAGATTGCCGCTGCGCTGATCTTGCGTTATACCGCGTGGCGCAAGGGTGAATAGGGGTAGTGTTGCTCCATCAGCAAGCCAGACAGTGCCTCAGCCACATCCACCAGTCCTTGATAGCAATCGTTACTGACCCCAATAAAGTGCGCAAACCCATGGGTCAATGTGGCCAGCTCCATATGGCAAATGCGCACCCCTTGATTAGCCAACATAGACGCATATGCCCGACCTTCGTCACGCAGTGGGCAAAATCCAGCAGTGACCAATAATGTGGCAGGTTGCTTGACGGTGGTTTGTGCAAACAAAGGAGACAAGCGCGTGTCATGCAATGACGTACTGCCCTGATACAACTTAAAAAATCGATCACGATCGGCACGGCTAATCAGCAACTGATTGCAATAATGCTGATGTGATGGCCAAAGCCCTGAAGGATCAAGACTCGGATACAGCAGCAATTGCATGTGTGGCGTGGGCTGTTCAGCCTCAGCCAAACGACGCGCGGTCACGGTGGCAAGCGTTGCCCCCACGCTATCGCCGCCAATCATGAGCTGTTCGGGATCAATGTTTAATTCGGCATGATGAGCCAATAACCAACCAAACGCCGCATAACAATCGTCTAATGCCGCAGGAAATGGATGCTCAGGCGCGAGCCGATAATCGATAGCCACCACCTGAATGCCCGCATGTGCCGACAACAACCGGCAGATTTGGTCATGCGTATTGAGATTGCCCATGACATAACTGCCGCCATGAATGTAAAGCAGGGTAGGCAAGGCTTCAACAGAGGCAAACGGCTGATACAAACGAGCGGACAAGCAGTGGTCGGGCGTGATCTGCATCACAAAATCGGAGGTCTGATGAATATCAATCACCGGACCGGCCAACCCTTGTGCTAGAGAATCAAAATGCGCGCGAATGCGTTGCATCGTGCCCATATCTGACCAATTGGGCAAAGTATGTCGTTGCAGTCGTGTGCGCAAAAATTGCAGTTGTGGGCTTAAGTGTTGACCATTGTGGGATTGTGGTTGCTCACCACACAAGAGCAATTGCAATGATGAGGGTAGTTGTCCCATTAAACGGGTAGAGGCCAGATGAAATCGATTTAAAAAACCATAAGAAACCGTCATAGCATTGCTACCTGACAAAGGCAAAGACGGACAATATGTGATGTAGTGGCTAATAACATGATTGCTCGCGTTGACATCAAACGCACTCCTATTTTTGTTGTTGGGTCTTGAACTGCCGAATACTTGAGCATCCATTCAAAAACTACAGTGGTACGACAAAGTACCACAGAATCCTAGTATGGTGCTTTGTATGTTAAGATGCAATAAAGCGAAACAAATAATTGTGGAATGGTGCTGATGAATGAACAACCGAGTGATTACTTACTCAGTTATCCAGAGCGATTAATGCAAGGTCTGGCATTGTCTGTAGCCGAAAAGGGCTATGTTGATACGACCATTGCTGACATTGTGCGTCATGCACGTGTCTCTAGACGCACGTTTTACCAGCATTTTAATGATAAAAAAGAATGTTTATTATATAGTTATAGAAAGACAAGTTTCCACACATTGGAGCAAGTGAGTCTCGCGGTTCAAGCATCACGGCAAGTCACTCATGATTTGGTAGAGCATGTGCGTCAGGGCGTTACGGTGTTTTTATTATTGATTAATAGCCAGCCCCGCTATATGCAAGTTTTAATGACAGAAATTCTTTTAGCTGGCCATCAAGGACTTGTTGTGCGTCGTGAGGTCATGAATCAATTTTCACAATTGCTTCAGTTAATGGTGAATACACCAATGGCTTTGCCTGTTCATGGCGTTTCACCCCGACCCATTTCGGCGTTATTGAGCACAGCCCTAGTTGGTGCGATCAACGAACTGGTGTTATTGGCATTTGAGGAAAATCGAACGGAAGCCTTTGATGACTTGGCGTTACCAATCGAGCAAATGATTTTATCAGTCATTGGTTTAGTGTAAATCAGCAGCACACGCTTGTGCTGCTGAGATGATTGGATACGCCATCATGGCACGATGCACGATAACCGTTCATATTTCGTGGCATGATGCTGATGCGCCCACATGCCCATGCCTGTGTTGAATACAGGAACATGATGAGAGAGCCGTACAGAAATGTGACAAATCACTCAAGGGCGATCAGCAGTTTAAAGCTGAGCATCCATTTTGAGTTGATCTGCGAGGTTGACCAAATTAGGACAACCCGTATCTTGTGCGGTGATCAGACACGCATGACGATACTGGTAGTCACGGACGAAGGACTCCAGATCAACCAGCAGCGCTTGGCGGCGCATGGCGATTTTAAACTGGCACAACAGTTGCAGATAATGGTGATTGCAGACCATGGTCATCATTCCTTTGATAATCGTTTAGGGGGAGGGTCTTAGCGCCCTTATGAGAAAGAACATAGCACACTTTTTATGCAGCTTGACAAGCAAATTATGATCTGATCGACGAAAGAAAACCGACGATGAACGTCGGTCTTTGAGAGATCTACGGTATCAACGAGCCGATAGGTCTGCGGGCTTGTGGCGGGGTGAGCTAAACCGGAAATGAGCAAAGTCTGCTTGACGGGTTTTTAGCCAGTATTGCCATGTAAAACCGGGCCAAAGGGTAGTGTTTTGGCCGTTTTCATCCAAGTACCAGCTTTTGCAGCCGCCGGAGTTCCAGACGGTGTGTTGCAGTTGTTTGCGGATTTTGTCATTAAAACGCTCTTGGGCATCTTGGCGAACCTCAATGCTGGGGCGTTTGAGTTGATCCATTTGGGTGACGCATTGCATGACGTGATTGACTTGTGATTCGATCATAAAAATAATCGAGTTATGCCCAAGGGCGGTGTTGGGACCAAGTAAGAAAAACAAGTTGGGCGCATCGTGGGTCATGATGCCCAAATAGGCGCTCATGCTGCCGCGTTCGCGTAGCTCTTTGCCGTTGCGGTCATATACATGCAAAGGACCAAAGGGGTCTTGTGTGTCAAAGCCTGTGCCACAAATCACCACATCAACCTCATGGGATTGACCCGTGCTGTCAATCACACAACTGGCCTGAACCTCTTGTACGCCGCTGGCGACGACATCGACATGATCTTGTGCCAGTGCCGGATAGTAGTTGTTTGAAAACAGTACCCGCTTACAGCCAATGGTGTAGTTTGGGGTGAGTTTTTGGCGCAAGACCGGATCGGCAATTTGGCGCTCTAGATGCCATTCAGCCAAGGCGGTGATGGGCTTCATGAGTGCAGGATGCAAAAAACCGATGCCAAAGGTTTCGCTTTGCCAATAAATGGTATTGCGCGCTAAACGTTGTGCAGCGGGTACATGCCGAAATACATGTCGAACGACGGGCGGCACATGGCTGTCGGGTTTAGGCACCAGCCACGGTGCAGTGCGTTGAAACAAGGTGAGCTTGGCGACTTTGGGCACAATTTGTGGCACAAACTGGATGGCGCTGGCTCCCGTACCAATCACGGCGACCCGTTTGCCCGTGAGGTCACAGTTGTGATCCCAGTTGGCCGAGTGAAACACAGGGCCTTTAAATTGATCAAGCCCTTTGACTTTGGGCAGTGCAGGGCGACTTAAACCGCCAATGCCAGAGACGACAATACGGGCGGTCATAGCCGTTCCATCGGCTAAAGTGACCTGCCAATGGCGCGCTTGGTCGTCCCAACGTAAGGCATGGACTTCGCTGTCGGTGCGCACATGCGGCAACAGATGATATTTGCTGGCACAGTGACGCATATAGGTCAAAATTTCGGCTTGATGCGAATACAGCCGTGACCATTCTGGGTTAGGTTCAAATGAAAACGAATACATGTTGGACGGCACATCACACGCCGCACCCGGATAGGTGTTGTCACGCCATGTGCCACCAATGTCAGCGGCTTTTTCAAGAATAACAAAATCATGCCGACCTGATTTTTTGAGGGCAATGCCCATGCACAGGCCAGAAAACCCACTGCCAATAATCAGCACATCATGGTGCTGTGGCGTGGCCGCTGTTGCGGTTAATACGGGGTTAACCATAAACATATCCTCATCTCGTTGCGTTGCGTCATCATGCGTGGATCACTGCATACAAGCGTTGGCCGTATTGCCCAAAATGAAGGGTGACCACCATCGATTGCAAGGTGAGTGCCCACGCTGAGCGCGTGTGCGGCATACTATAGACAGATTTGTGTATGGGGTCGTGACTGATGAGTGTGTGTTTATGCTAAAACAGCCGCGCTATGTGCCCGCAGCTGTGGGGCAACCCACAGACCGGCAAGGCCAGTCATTATTTATGGCGGCTGACGGTACGGTAGATGATGCCCGTGCAGTGGCGGCGTGGTTGATGGCGCGAGCAGGGCGTTCACCGCATACCTATGATGCTTATCGACGCGAATCGACCCGTTTGTTGATGTGGTTAAGCGAGCAACAACTGACCTTGGCTCAACTCAATATTGAAGATCTGCATCGTTATTATGCGCATCTGGTACAGCCCCCCGCGCATTGGATCAGACCGCGCAAGCCCCGCCAAGATCAGCCGCTATTGCCGACCCAGTTGTTGGTTGGCGGTTTGTCGGCGCGTTCGTTGGACTATAGCCGTCGGGTGTTGGGTTTATTGTTTGATTATTTACATGACGCCGGTTACGTGCCGCGTTCGTTGGTTCGGTTGAGCCTACGCCCTGCGGTGGTTCAGCAGGATGTGCCCACACGGTGGATTTCACCGGCACAATGGCGCGGATTGTGGCAATGGTTAGCCAATCGCCCGCGTGATACGGCGTTGCAAGCAGCGCGTTTTCAGCGTGATCGGTGGTTGTTTTTGTTGTTATATCAAACCGGTTTACGCCGTGAGGAGGTCGCGCACGCCTGTATGGGCGACGTGCAGCCACAGCATGGCGGCTGGGTGTTGCAGGTGGTCGGCAAAGGCCAAAAACACCGTCAAGTCACCTTGCATACCCAGTTGATGGATGGCCTTGCGATGTATCGGCAGTGGTTGGGTCTATTGAGCGCCCAGCCACAGCCACAAGAAACCATTCCGTTGGTGTGTGCGCTGTCGCAAGCGGGTGGTCTGCGTGCATTAACACCCCGTGCAATTGGCTTGATTGTGCAACAGGTGACCACAGCCGCCGCGCTCGATTGCCCAGACCCGCATGATGCCGAGCGGTTGCGCCACATGTCGACCCACTGGTTGCGTCATACCAATGCGACGCATCGGTTGTTGGCGGGGGCATCGTTGGACACTATTCAAGATGAGTTGGGTCATGCCGACCCCAAAACCACCCGATTGTATGCTCAAACCCTCGCGCCCCAGCGCCGTGCTGATGTGGAGCGTTTTGCTCAATTACACCAATTAGATCAACATCAGACCATGGTGTTGGCGCAGGACGACTAAATCGTCCGATCTCCGACCTGAGCTTTGAGCGTTTGCTCAACATAAGGCATGTGGTATTTGCTGATCATGGCACGAATCTGGTCAAAATCGTGTGGTTGAAAGCGGTGTCGATGTTCTGGGTGGGCGTTGCTCTTCATCCAATCGGCCAAGCCCGACAAGCGAACGATGTCTGTTTGGGGCGCTTGATCACCACTGGCGATAAAAATCGTGGCAGGGTCATGGGTAAACACCACCAAAGCACGCACCGGCCAGCGATTTATCCGTTCTTGTTCTAGCATTTGCAACACCAGCCCAGCGGCGCGTAGCACTTGCAGTGAGCCATTGGCAAACCGGTTGGTGAAGTTGTTGACTTCGCGCTCCCATTTGTCATCGGCGTTGGCACGGATGGTGCCTTTCCATGTTTTGACTTCTAGCAACACCAGCCCAATCGATGGCACCATCAGCAAAAAATCGAGCTGCACTTGACGGCCTGCACAACTGAGGTTGTCTGTCCGGAAAAACCCCGAAATCAGGTCACCTTGTAGGGTGCGGAGTTGGTCGCGGACGAGTTCTTCGCCCGCTTGTCCCGCTTGTTTTTGCGCCTGATCTGCCAGCATGGGACACATGTTTGGACTCTATTTTGGGTATTGTTGAGCGAGTACTGGCTGATCATGCGTCATCGTTGAGCCGCTCAGTGACCAAGGGTACACGAATGGGGTAGGCTCGAAAAAAGACCGCTAAGCTGTCTTGAATCAGTTCTTGGTCTTCAGTGGTACTCGGTTTGGGCAGTCCCAACAAGCAGCGTAAATGAGGCGAGCCTAAAAACAGTGATAAAAATTGATCTGCGGTACGTTCTGCTGAGGTGAGTTCAATATAGTCGGCATCGGCCAGTGCCTGAAAATAGGCGGTGAGCTGAATACTCAATCGGCGCGGTCCTTGATTAAAAAAACTGTGGCACAGGCTGGGGTGTTGGCTGGCCGAGGCAATTAACACTTGATGCATGCCCAAGACTTGATCATCACGCATGAGATTTAAAAACTGTGTGGCCACCTGTGCCAGCACAATGGTGGGTTCTGGCATGTGTTGTAGGTCAGATGCACCTGATTTTAAAATAGAAAAAATGAGGTCGGTGCGTTCGGCCACACAGCATTCAAACAGGGCTTCTTTGCTGGGAAAGTAGTTGTAGATGGTCATTTTAGACACGCCAGAGGCTGCGGCGACCGCTTCCATATTGGTGGCTGCAAACCCATTTTGCAAAAACTGAGTGGATGCGGATTCAATGACCCGTTTGATCCGATTGGGGTCGCGTGGCCGTCCCCGCGTGGCTTTTGCCTTGGTGGGGATGGGCATGTCATTGGTCGCTTGATCCGGCGTATTTGATTTCATGTACTTGACAGTCCAATAAATGCATCTACAATTTCGATACTGCTTAGTATAGTAAATGAGTCGTTCATGAACAATCAGAGTATGACAATTTACGACGGACTGAGGCCAAGTCGACGAATGGGCATGGGTTTTCTGCTGATAGTGAGTACAGCATTAACCGCGTGTAGTCAGTTGCCAGCACCGCCAGTGACGCGAGTGACGGTGACACCTGCATTTGTCGGCCCTGCATCGTCGGATGCAGTGGATGCCCAGTGGTGGCGTCGTTTTCAAGATCCAGTGTTAGACCAATGGGTGGCTGCCGCCATTGCGCAAAACCCAGATATTCATATGGCGCAGCAGCGTTGGCAGGCAGCGCAGGCGGGAGTACAGGCGTCGTCGTCGCGCTTGTTGCCCACTGTTGCATTAAATGGTTCGCAGTCATCCAGTCACAGCGCTTTGCCTGACACGGTAAAAAAAGGGATGCCCGACACCAATGCCCAGCGCATCTCTGTGAATGCCGATTGGCAGTTGGATGTGTTTGGTGCAAACCGTGCCGCCGCTACGGCTACCCTGCGTGACGCTCAAGCCGCCGAGTGGGGCGTGGCTGGGTCACAGTTATTGGTGGTCAGTAATGTGGTGCGGCAGTATGTGTTGTGGCAAGCCACCGCCGAGCGTCTGCGTCTATTGCAAGCGGTGATTGCGAGTCAGCGAACCACAGAGTCGTTAATTGCGCGTCGTCAGGCTGAAGGTCTAGCCAGTGATTTTGATCAAAGTTTGCTACAGGCTGAGCGCACCCAAAACGAAGCGCAGATTGGGTCGTTGCAGGCTGCATTGAGTGTGGCCGGTTATCGGTTGGCGGTGTTGAGTGGGCAAAACCCCAGTGCAACCATGTTGAACCTCACGCCGCGCCCACCGAGCGCATGGCCGCAGGTTCAACAACTGCCAGTTGGACAACCTGCCGATTTGCTGCGTCGCCGCCCAGATTTACGCGCCGCAGAAGCCCATTTGGCCGCCACCAGTGCGCAATTGGCGTCGGCACAGGCCGAGCGTTATCCGCAGTTGTTTGCCAGTGCCGTGTGGGGTGAGCAAAAACTCACACTTAATGGGTTGGCGTTGGCGGCTTCGTCGTATCGCAATGTGGCTTTGGCGTTTAGTCAGCCGTTGCTCAATCGTGGCCGAATCAACGCCAATATCAAGGCCAGTAGCGCCCGTGAACAAGAGGCGCTGAGTCAATACGATAGCAATATCTTGACGGCGTTAGAACAAGTCGAAAGCACCTTGGCCGCGCAACGGGGTGAGCTAGCCCGTGCTGAACAATTGCAAGCCACCTTGATGGCACGCCAACGCAGCCGCCAACATGCCGAGTCTTTATACCGTGAAGGCCAAACCGGTCTGATGCCATTGCTTGAACTGCAACGTGGTGTATTGGCCGCCGAATTGGCAGTGGTCGATAGCCGTCAACAGCAACTGTTTAACATGGTGCAGTTGTATCAAACGCTGGGTGGCGGCTGGGAGAGTTTTTCGCCTGACTTGGCGCAACGCGCCCAACAATCAACGCCCCCTGCGGTGGTCGATCTTTTTCCTGTTGCGTCTGCCCCACAAGGAGGACAGCCTTAATGTCTATCAATATTCAACACCGACGTCACGTCTGGGGTGTGGTGGCAGTGATAGGTGCGGTGAGCGCCTGTACGCCTGATGCCGAAGTCGCCGCCATTGATGTGCAGCCCGTCTTGGTCACCACAGTACAGCCACAAGCGCAAGCTGAGTCACGCACGCTGAGTGCGACCGTACAGGCACGGGATGAGTCTAATGTGGCGTTTCGGGCGGCGGGCAAAGTGGTCGAGCGTTTGGTGGATGTGGGCGCACAGGTGACGCAAGGCCAGCCGTTAGCGCGTCTAGATGCCAACGACTATCAATTGGGGGTTTCGGCTGCGACGGATCAATGGCGTGCAGCTGAGATTGATGCCACCCAACAGCGTTTAGATGCCGAGCGTCTGGCACGTTTGGTGGCTGACGGCTCGGCGGGACGTGCCGACCTAGAGCGGCAAAAAGCTCGTGCAGCAGCGGCACAAGCGCAGCAGGCACAAGCGCTGCGTCAATTGGATTTAGCCAAAAACCGTGCGACCTATACCACTGTACTGGCGCCGTTTAGTGGCGTGATTACCCGTGTCAATGTGGAAGCAGGGCAAGTGGTTGCTGAAGGCCAACCGGTATTTGGTCTGGCCAAACAAGGCGCATGGGATGTGGTGGCTGATATTCCAGAGCAACTGGTGGCCGATTTATCGCGCTGGCAAGCGCATGTCAGTCTGTGGCAAGACCCTCGCACGGTGGCCTCGGTGCAGTTGCGTGAACTCTCACCGGTGGCTCATCCACAAACGCGCACCTATAGCGCTCGTTTTTCGCCTGCGCCTGCCGGTTGGCGCTTGGGCATGACGGCTCAATTGACCTTACAAGGCAAGGCACAAGCACCGGTTGTGCGGCTACCGGCCAGCAGTTTAATGCAAACCGGTGATCAGCCTTTTGTATGGCGGATGAAGGGCAACACGGCACATGTCGAAAAAGCACTAGTGACAGTGGTGAGCTATCAGCAAGATGCCATTTTGGTGGATGGCTTGGTTGCAGGTGATCGGATTGTGACCGTTGGGGCGCAAAAAATAGACCCCAACATGACCCTTCGCCCCATCGAGCGCCCATTGTCTGTAGACACGTCAGCTGCCACCGCCCAGACCGTTAGCCCTCCACAAGGAGCGGCACAGCCATGAGCCGATTTAATCTCTCGGCATGGGCAGTGACCCATCGCGCGATGGTGGTGTTTTTAATGCTCGCGACCTTGATCGGTGGCGTGTATAGCTTTAACAAATTGGGGCGAATGGAAGACCCACAATTCACCATTCCCATGATGAGTGCCGTGGTAGTTTGGCCGGGAGCCAGTGCCGATCAAGTGCAAAATCAGGTGTTAAACCGGCTGGAGCAAGCATTGCAAGAGCTGGACGGTTTTGAGTCGGTACAGAGTTTTTCGCGGCAAGGTTACGGTGGTTTAAAGCTGGTGATGCGGGGTGGTTTGGGCAAGGCCAAGCTCGATCAAACATGGTATCAAGCGCGCAAAAAAATCAATGATATTCGTGAAGAACTGCCCGCAGGTGTGCGCGGACCGTACTTTAATGATGAGTACAGCGACGTGTATACCGCGTTGTATACCTTGCAAGCGCCCGAGTTAACCACGGCCGAGCGCAATGACACCGCCAACCAAATCAAGTTGCAACTGCAACAAGTGCCGCATGTGGCAAAAGTCGATGTGATTGGCAAGCAAGACGAACAGATTGAAGTGTTGTTTTCAAGCCAGCGCTTGGCCGCCTTGGGCTTAAGCCCCGCCCAATTGATGCAGGCGTTGGCACAACAAAACCAACTGAGTCCGGCAGGCAGTGTTGATACTGCGTCGGATCGGGTGTTTGTGCGTATTCAAGGTGCGATGCAAACCGTGGCGGATGTCGCGGCCACGCCCATTAGTGCTGGGGGTAAATTGCTACGGCTGTCTGATGTAGCAGAGGTAAGAGCCACCACGCAAGACCCCGCACAGTACCGTGTTCGGTACGCCGGTCAGCCAGCGTTAATGATTGGCGTGAACATGCAAAATGGCAGCAATATCTTGGACTTTGGGCAGGCGCTCGATCAGCGTTTTACCAAGATTCAGCAGACCTTACCGTTGGGGGTCAGCATGCAAAAAATTGCTGATCAACCACAGGTGGTGAAGGCGTCTGTGTGGGAATTTGAAGAAGCCTTCTTAGAAGCGCTGGCGATTGTCTTGTTGGTCTGCCTGTTGTTTTTGGGCTGGCGTACTGGCGTGGTGGTGGCGGCGTCTGTGCCGTTGGTCTTGGGTATTGTGGCGATGGTGATGTATGCCACAGACTGGAATCTAGACCGCATCTCGTTGGGAGCATTGATCATTGCGCTGGGTCTGCTGGTGGATGACGCAATCATTGCGGTTGAAATGATGGTAGTCAAGCTGGAGCAAGGCTGGAGCCGCATGGAAGCCGCCACCTATGCCTATACCTCGACGGCGTTTCCGATGCTGACCGGTACACTGGTCACGGTGGCTGGTTTTATGCCAGTGGGTTTTGCCAAATCCACCTCAGGCGAATATGCCGGTGGGATCTTTTGGATTGTTGGCACGGCATTGATTGCATCATGGTTGGTTGCGGTGATTTTTACCCCGTATTTGGGCTTAAAATTGCTGCCGCATTACCCGCAGCCAGACCCGTCAACGGGCGAGGCTCACCCCATTCATGACCCCTATAGTGGTCCGTGGTATCAACGTTTTGCACGGCTGGTGGCGTGGTCGGTGCGCTGGCGCAAGCTGGTGTTGGTGGGCACACTCGGCCTGTTTGTGTTGGCCATCGTGGGTATGGGTTTAGTACAGCAACAGTTTTTTCCGACTGCATCACGGCCTGAATTGCTGGTCGAGCTACGCATGAAAGAAGGCGCATCCTTTGGCGCAACCGAGGCAGAAGCCAAACGGCTTGAAGCGTTGTTGCTCAAAGACAAAGATGTTCAATATGTGGCCAGCTATATAGGCGGTAGCTCCCCGCGCTTCTTTTTGTCGTTAATGCCCGAATTACCCAATGCCGGTTTTGCACAATTAGTGGTCATGACCAAAGACACCCACGCCCGTGAGGCGGTGCGTACGCGTGTGCGGAAAATTTTTGATGCAGGCGAGCAGTTTCCCAGTGCGCGCGGTCGGGTGATGCGTTTAGAGTTTGGGCCGCCGGTGGGCTTTCCGGTTCAGTTTCGGGTGATTGGCCCTGAGCTGAATGAAGTACGCAAAATTGCCACTGCTGTGCGTGATACGGTGCGCAAGAGTTCATTGGTGCGCGACACCCAACTGGAATGGAACGAACAGGTGCGGACGGTTGATGTCAAGGTCGACCAAGACAAACTGCGCGTGTTGGGGCTGTCCAGTACCGATGTGGCTCAGTCGGTGCAGGCCATGCTGTCGGGTGCGCCAGTCACGCAAATTCGTCGTGGTGAAGAACTGGTCGATGTGGTGGTGCGTGCCACCCCGAGTGAGCGTCAACAATTGGACGCATTGGGGCAAATGAGCCTGTCCGCACCCAATGGCACCACCGTGCCGTTGTCGCAAGTGGCCACGCTCACGCCCAAACTAGAAGACCCCGTCTTGTGGCGGCGCAATCGTAATGTGGTGCTAAACGTGCGTAGTGACGTGACTGATGGCGTGCAAGCGCCTTATGCCACCCAGCATATTTGGCCGACGTTACAGCCGATTATGGATCACTTGCCCGAAGGCTATCGTATTGAGCAGGGCGGCGCGATTGAAGAAAGCAACAAGGCCAATGGCGCGTTGGCTGCGGTGTTTCCGGTGATGCTGTTGACCATGCTGCTGTTTTTGATGCTGCAACTGCAAAGCTTTTCCAAAATGAGCATGGTGTTTTTGACTGCGCCATTGGGCCTGATTGGCGTGGTGCCAGCCTTATTGTTGTTTCATGCGCCATTTGGTTTTGTCGCTTTGTTAGGAGTGATTGCCCTTGGTGGCATGATCATGCGTAACTCGGTGATTCTGGTGGTGCAAATTGATCAAGACATTCAAGCCGGCCAAGCGCCGTGGCAAGCCATTATTGATGCAACCGTGCGGCGTGCGCGTCCTGTCATTTTAACCGCGGCTGCCGCCATGTTGGCCATGTTGCCGTTGTCTGGCAGTGTGTTTTGGGGGCCGATGGCCATTGCCATTATGGGTGGTCTGGTGGTGGCAACTGGCTTAACACTGGTGTTTGTGCCTGCATTGTATGCCCTGTGGTTTAGCATTAAACCCGACACGCCCGCGTTGCCGCCGACCTAAACATGGCGATACCGCCATCCTGATCAACGCTACCCCCTGTGAGAGACAGGGGGTATTTTTTAGATGAGACGACGATTGAAACCTCACAATATCATCATATTGTCAGGGGGCAAAATCACCGATCATCCGGTGAGTGCCTGTCCCTATGGAGAGGTGATTGAGCGCGTGGAGGTTCTGTGCTGTCGTTTCGTGTTGATCAAAATCACTGCATCGCGATGCGGCGCCTGATGATAGGGTTGAGCATGGCTGCGGGTGCGGCACTGGTGGGGTGTAGCAGCGTGCCTGCGGATCGGGGCTGGTCACAGGTCAGTCAGACCGTGGCACAGCGCCAGCGTACATGGTCTGTTCCGACACGCCCATTGACCACGCTTGACCCCTATGCAACCACATTGCCGGTACAAACTTTATTGGCCGAACCTCTCACCGCCGAGCGAGCGGTGGCACTGGCTTTATTGAATCAACCGGCATTGCAACAGTCCTATGCCCGTCTAGGACTGGCACAAGCCGATGTGTTGGCCGCGAGTCGTCTGAGCAATCCCACACTGTCGTTGGGTCAACTGAGCGGCACAGGCGAGGGGCGTCGGCTGGATTACAGCATTGCCCAGTCGTTTACCGATTTACTATTTTTGTCCACGCGCAAACAGACCGCCACGCTGGCCATGCAACGGACACAAACACAGGTGAGCGACGAATTACAACAACTGGGTTTAGCGGTCATCCATGCGCATCAGCAAGCGGTTCTGACTGAACAAATGGCACAGATGCAAGCTTTGATTAGCAAGACGGTGATGGTCTCGGCACGGCTGAGTACCCAGTTTTATGCGGCAGGTAACATCAATGCATTAGAGCACAGTCGCCAGCAAGCCGCCGCTAGCCAAGCTCAACTCGCATTAGATCAAGCCCATGCGGACGCCGAGCAGGCACGCTTGGCATTGGCGCGCCTGATGGGGTTGTCCGCACAGGTGGTCTGGCGTTTAGACAGCCGCTGGGCGCAACCGATTGATAGCGACGCCGAAGACGATCTAGCGTTATTGCAGACTCAAGCCCAGCAGCAACGGCTTGATCTACAAGCAACCAACCAAGCAGTACAGCAGTCCGTGCAAACCTTAGCCTTAGCGAAGCGGTTGAGTTGGCTGCCCCTGCTCGACATTGGCCTACAAGGTGAGCGAGACCGCACGGGTGCACGCCTGATCGGGCCAACAGTGACCATCGCCCTGCCGATTTTTGGTATAAACACCAACAGCCATCAACACACACAGGCATGGGTTGAGCAAACACAAGCAGACCATCATGCGTTGGCGTTAGACATTGATCAGCAGGTGGCCTTGGCCTATCAACACATGAACAATGCCAATCGACAGGCAACACGCTATGTCAACGGCTTAATCCCCCAGCGTGAAGCAGTACTTGCACGTTTAATTGAACAGCAAAATTATATGTTGGTCGGGCCATTTGAGGTACTGGCGGCCAAGCAACAGGTGTTTGAAACCCAGCGGGATTATCTACGTACCGTCGCGGCGTATTGGCTGGCTCGCACTGCACTGGTTCAAGCGGTCGGTGCGCCGTTATCAACCGACCGATTGATTGGCACACTTGCGATTGCTGCACCAGTCTTGCCTGCTGTGAGCAAGACCAATTCTCATGCAGGCCATCACATGCCTGCGCCCACGGTGTCGCCCTCTTCCATTCCCCATGCTGATCATGGAGGTCATTAATCATGCTCTCTCGCCGTCATTTATTGCAATTTTTGGGTGTCAGCAGTGCCGCCGCATGGGTCAGTGGCACGACTAATCGGGTACAAGCACAGCCGCCGAGCGCGGATTCGGCTGCCATGGCGGGTATGAACATGACTCCATCGCCCAGTGCTGATCAACCCGTGCTCGCCCCTATTTCTGCGTCGCGTTCACAGTCCTATGTGCCAGTGCGAACGCTGAACGGATGGACCTTGCCCTATACACTCAACAATGGCGTCAAGGAATTTCATTTGGTGGCTGAAGAAGTGGAGCATGAATTTGCCAAAGGCTCGCACGCCACTTGCTGGGGCTATAACGGCACCACCATCGGCCCGACCCTTGAAATGGTTGAAGGCGACCGTGTACGAATCTATGTGACCAATCATTTGAAAGAACCAACCAGTATGCATTGGCACGGCATTGACCTGCCCAACGGCATGGATGGGATTGCAGGGTTAAATCAGCCGAGTATTCAGCCCAATGAAACCTTTGTGTATGAATTCACACTCAAACAGCATGGCACACATATGTACCATCCCCATGCAGACGAAATGACCCAAATGGCATACGGCATGATGGGGTTAATGATTATTCATCCCAAAGCCGGTGAAGCCGTCAAAATTGACCGTGACTACTGTTTTTTATTGCATAACTGGGCGTTACACGCGGGCACCTACCGTCCTGACCCGTCGGTGATGCAAGACTTTGACCTGTGGACGTTTAACAGCAAGGTCTTTCCGGCGATTGAGCATTTGGTGGCCAAAACGGGCGAACGGATTCGGATTCGGATTGGCAACTTGTCAATGTGGAATCATCCGATTCATTTGCACAGCAATCCGTTTTGGGTCACTGGCTCGGATGGTGGGCGCTGGCCGCAGTCGCAATGGCGACGAGAAGTCACCGAGATTATTGGTGTGGGTCAAATGCGTGACCTTGAATTTGTGGCCACAGAAGCTGGCGATTGGGCCTTACATTGCCACATGGCACACCACACCATGGGACCCATGAGCCACAATTTGCCTAACCCAACCGGTGTGGATCAGTCTGGTGTGGTGGATGAGCTACGCCAATTAGTGCCTACCTATATGGCAATGGGTCAACAGGGTATGTCTGAGCATAGCGACCATGTGAGTCACGGTCTGCAAGGGCCTGTGAACACCCTGCCTATGATGAGCGGTCAGGGACCGTTTGGTGCCATTGAAATGGGTGGCATGTTTACCGTGCTGAAGGTGCGTGACCAACTGTCCGCCGATCAGCATCAGGTTGATGGCTGGTACGCTCACCCCAAAGGCCGCGTGGCGTATAAGGTGAGTGAGGATGCCCATTTTGGCCAACCGATTCGGTTTTCTGACCTAAAACCATAAGGATGCGTTGGCTGTTCAAAACGCACCTCATGAAAGGGCGAGCTAGATCAACATGGTGCATATACCCTGCATTGGTTTCAATCCGCGCCCCCGTGAGAGGGCGAACTCGCCCTTATTGTTTTGAGGTGTCGCATGATCACGTTTCAATCCGCGCCCCCGTGAGAGGGCGAACTGGCGTCGTAGCACCAAG
>JBEANQ010000031.1:0-18127 GCA_041165345.1 Pseudomonadota bacterium | reverse complement strand
CGTCTGGGTCTTCCACAAAGGCAATCACGGTTGACCCATGTTTCATTGCACCGGCTTCACGCACGACCCGCCCCCCACGCGCCCGAATGTCAGCACAGGCAGCGGCGGCATCTGGCACGGCCAGCGCAATATGGCCGTAGCCATCACCAAGGGTATAACGGGGGGTATCCCAGTTATGGGTCAGCTCCAACACAGTATGGTCAGATTCAGCACCATAGCCCACAAACGCCAAGGTAAAACGGCCGTCGGGGTAGTCTTGGCGGCGCAACAACTGCATTCCCAACACTTCGGTATAAAACGCAATCGAGGCATCTAAATCGCCCACACGCAACATGGTATGCAACATTCTCATTGGGGGGGGGCCTCTGCGGTCAAGGTGGGTTTGGCGGCGGGTGCAGTATACGGCTGTGCCAATTGCCGCTGTGCCAGCACAATCAAGCCCAATACCGGAATACCAATCACCGTGGTGATGGTAAAAAAGATCGGATAACCCACATGGTCGACAATCGTGCCCGAATACCCACCGGTCACCTTGGGAATGAGGGTCATTAGCGAGCTAAAAATTGCATATTGCACAGCCGTAAACGATACACTGGTCAGGCTGGATAAAAACGCCACAAACGCCGCACCCGCCAAGCCAGACGCCAAGTTATCGGCAGTCACGGCCACATACATCCAAAACAAATCGTGGCCTGCATGTGCCACTTGAATAAAAATCAAATTGGTCAAGCTGGACAACACCGCCCCCAGCATCAGCACTCGCATCACTGCAAAGCGCTGCGCCATGAGGCCACCGACAAACCCACCAGCAATACTCACCACCACCCCAAAGGTTTTGACTGCGGTGGCAATTTCGTTTTTGCTAAAGCCCATATCTTGATAAAACACATTGGAGATCACGCCCGCCACAATGTCTGAAATCCGATATAAACCAATCAAGGCCAACAACAGCACGGCGCTTTTCCAGCCATAACGACGAAAAAAATCCCGAACCGGCTCGACCCATGTTTGCATGGCCATTTGCCGATTCACCACGCCCAGCTTGACCAGCGTGGTTCCCACGCCTGCCGCCACTGCAATGGCCGACAACATTTTGACCACCTCAAAGCCAAAGCCCAACAAGGCGTCTTCGGTCTCTGGCAACACTGCGCCGACCTGTATAAAGGTCAGTACAAACGCGGTCACAGCCAAGGCAAACACCGCCACCAAACGGCTGTAATCGACACCCGTCCATGGCCGTGCAGCGGTGGTTCGGATTGGCTCACGAATCACCAGTGTGGTGGCAATGCCCACCCACATGGCACAGGCCATGGCCAAATACGTGGTTTGCCATGCGTCATACACATAATGGCCTTTTTCTGACCCCAACGCGCTGGCCAAAAACAACGCACCGGCACCGGCCAAAATCATCGCCAAGCGATAACCCATGTTGTAGGTTGCCGCCAACGCGGTTTGCATTTCTGGCTCGGCCAGCTCAATGCGATAGGCGTCAATCACAATGTCTTGCGTCGCCGCCGAAAACCCCAGCAACACCGCACCCACCGCCATGCTGGTTAAGGCTGCATCACCTTGTGAGGGATCAGTAAACGCCATGATGCTAATCGACAGCATCACCAAGCTCTGCGCCACCAGCAACCAACTGCGCCGCCGTCCCAACCAACGGGTCAACAGTGGCACCGGAATTTCATCAATCAAAGGCGCCCAAACAAACTTAAATGAGTAGCCCAACGCTGCCCAACTAAAATAAGTGACGGCACTGCGCTCGACCCCAGCCTCACCCAACCACAACGACAGGCTCGAAAAAATCAATAAGATGGGAATCCCGCCGGAAAAACCCAGAAACAACATAATGACCGCACGACGATCTGCAAATACTGCAAACGCATCACGCCAACTTGAAGAATAAGACGACATCAGCCGCGTCCTTGGAGATAAAAACACTCAGCCTTCAGGGTAGCCGGAAGACCCACGCTTTGCCACAATGCAACACTGATTTTGCTGGCGCTCTGGTTATGAACATTCACGCATTGGCGACCCGAGCCTTACTGTCTTGCCGTCAAGCGGTTATGGCAACGCAATCGTGTAGCATGGTGGGCTTTCCCATGACGGCGGTCGTCCCGCTTGGCGTGTCCTATGACGGCAACCTGATCATGTTACTCAGTGACTTGGCGCAACACAGCAAAAACATCAATATCGACAATCGGGTGTCGTTGCTGCTGCATGACGACCAAGAACACAACTGGCAAGCTGCACATCGCTTAACCGTCTTGGGTTATTTAAAGCCGTTGCGGCATCAGCACTATGACATGGACCGATTGCGGCATGACTACTACAGCTTACACCCCGAATTAAACGAATTTGAATCGCATCCCGACTTTGGGTTTTGGCAACTCCACCCGCTGCGGTTTCGGATGATTGCAGGCTTTGCACAGGTGCGTTGGCTCACACATATTGAAAGCGACTTATTGATGGTGGATGAAACCGACCGTCAACACATTACCCAACAGTTAGCACAACGGCGGATGCCAACACGGCTGCTGTTTGTCAGTCGCTACGGGGTGCAAATCTTAGAAGCAGGACGGGTACGATTTTTATCCTTTCGAGTGCCTGCGCAATCTATTGCAGGGGTAATCGCCCAGCTATCAACCGGCTCATATGACGACCCCAGTGACAGCGTCAGCCCCATGTGACGGTCAACACAACCATATGAACCCCCACCACCTGTCGATTGATCATACAAGCCGTGGTCAACCTGACGCCAAGGCGCGATTCTTGCTAGACTGTCCTTTGTTTGAATCACAGTGGTTATCATGAGTACGTCCGACTTGCCTGTCTCGCCCGCTTCTTCTGTCACCGATTCACCGGACCTCATGCCGCCTATGACAACTGCCAACACCCCATTTGGTCAACTGCCCGCCAGTGGCAGACTCAGCCCTGCACAACTGTGTCGCCAACCGGACTGGGACACCCTACCGGCCAGCACGCGACGCATTTTGCCGCTCAACGACTTTTTGGGACAAACCCGCGCACATGCTGCGGTTCAAACCGCATTGTCACTGCCATTTGACGGCTACAATATTTTTGCAGTAGGTACTGGTGGGCTGGGCAAACGCACCATGCTTAAACGCATGTTGGCACAACACGCCGCCAATCTGCCCACCCCCAGCGATTGGGTCTATTTAAATCACTTTGGTAATCGACGCCAACCCATCGCCTTAGAGCTACCGCCTAGCGAAGGCCCTAAACTCAAAAAAGCCATTCATGGCCTGTGGGAAAACCTCATTCGTCAGCTTGAACGCGCCTTTAGCGCCGAAAGCTACCACACCCGCATCGAAACCATTCGCCAACACGCCGGATCAGCACAACAACAAGCCCTACTCGAACTGACCAAAGAAGGCGAAACGCTCAACCTGATGCTGGTCTCAAAAGACGAAGAACACCGCTTTGTGCCTGTTCATCCAGACACCCCCAGCGACAACACAGCGACGGGCCTGACCCTGCCCAAAGAACGTGACCTGTCCAATGTACCGCCCACCGAACGCGCCCGCATCACCCAACACATGCGGCAAATGGACAAAAAACTCGAACGGCTGGGCGCAAAACTTGGCCGCATGGAAGACCAAAGTCGTGACGAAGTCGCCAAGCTCAACGCCGAACTGGCCGCTGACATTTTAGTGCCGCGCATCACCGTGGTGGCGCAACGTTTTGAACATGTCGATGGGCTGGCGCGTTACCTCAAAGCCTACACCACAGACATCATTGACAACCTTGATAACATTTTATCGGGTGAAGACGACGACTTTTTGCCCGCGCCGTTTGACCGTGTGCCCGCCCGCTATCAAGTCAATGTGGTGGTCACGCACAAACCCAACAGCGGCGCGCCGATTGTGTTTGAAGACCTACCCACCCACTACAACCTACTGGGTCACGTCGAACAACTGACTCAAATGGGCACCATCACCACCGACTTCACACTCATTCGCTCGGGCGCACTGCATCGTGCCAATGGCGGATTTTTACTGCTTGAAGCCGAACAACTGCTCGAACAACCCTACGCATGGCAAGGGCTAAAACGGGCGCTACGCTCCGGTCAATTGCGTTTGTCCTCACTGGAACAAATGCTCACCCTCACCGGTAGCATCTCGCTCGAACCCGACAGCATTCCGCTTTCGCTCAAAGTGGTCTTAATGGGCGAACCACATATTTATTATGAACTGCTCGAGTTTGAACCCGAACTCAACCGCCTGTTTAAAATCCGTGCCGACTTTAGCGACACCTTGCCACGCACTGCCGACAACGAACAGGCTTATATTCAACTGATCGCCGATCATGTGCATAAAGACAAATTATTGCCCCTTGATCGCTCGGCTTTGGCCGCCCTGCTCACCGACTCCAGCCGTCAAGCCGAAGACCAACAAGCCCTCTCGCTACATGCCGCCACCTTGGGTGATTTGCTGTGTGAAGCCAGCACCCATGCCCAGCACGCGGGCGAACGCCAAGTCAGCGCCCGTCATATTGACGCCACACTGGCCGAGCGCCGCAATCGCTTAGGCTATTTGCGTGAATTGTATTGGCATGACCTGCAACGAGGCACGCAACTGATCGAAACCACCGGCACACGCATTGGGCAAATCAACGCCTTAACCGTGGTGCATTACGCCGACAGCGAATTTGGTCTGCCTGCCCGTCTCACTGCCTCGGTGTATCAAGGCGGTGGCGATATTTTAGACATTGAGCGCAGCGTCGATTTGGGTGGCTCTCTACATGCCAAAGGCATGTTGATTATGTCGAGCTTCTTGCGGTCACATTTTGGCCGCACACAACCGCTGCATTTCTCTGCCGCGTTGGCCTTTGAACAAAGCTATGGCGAAATTGACGGCGACAGTGCCACCTTGGCCGAACTGTGTGCCTTAATATCAGCCATCAGCCAACTACCGATTGACCAATCATGGGCGATTACCGGCTCTATGAACCAACTGGGCTTGGTGCAACCAATTGGCGGCATCAATGCCAAAATTGAAGGCTTTTTTGATGCCTGTGCGCTACAGGGTCTAAGTGGTCAACAAGGTGTAATTCTGCCGGTACAAAACGTACAGCATCTGATGCTACGCCAAGACGTGATTGATGCCGTACAAGCAGGACAGTTTCATTTACATGCCGTGCGAACCGTTGAAGAAACACTCGCCTTGCTGATGAACCAAGCCGCAGGCGTCATGAACAAAAAAGGCCAATACGCCAAAGACACCGTCTATGGTGAAGTGATGCGCCAATTGAAGAATTGGCAAAAACTAGAAGAGGGTGATCCCGAAAAATCAACCCAGAAAAAAGGAAAAAGTCGCAACAAAAAATGCAAGAAGGACAACATCAAAATACCAGATGTGGACAGTGAGCGTTAAGGTAAAGGCGCGTCATCAGTGACCACCACTACTGCCGATTGATCGATTGGGGCGGTGGCGGTCGTTGATGGCATAGGGTCATGACCATACAACACCGCTCGATTGCGCCCCGATGACTTGGCGTAATACAACGCCTCATCGGCATGGGTGATCAATGCTTGTACGACCTGCCCACGCATGGGTACCAGCACCGCAACGCCCACACTCACGCTCACCGCACGCCCCACGCTACTGGCCGGATGTGCCAAACGAAGCGCATGAACACGTTCCACCAACTGCCGAGCCAAACCCAATGCCTGACTGGCTGGCGTTGCTGGAAACACCAAAGTGAACTCTTCACCCCCATAGCGCGCCGCCACATCGCCACTGCGGCGCGCCATCTGCAAAATGGCAATCGCAATTTCACGCAGGCATACATCCCCTGCGGGATGGCCCAAGTGATCGTTGTAGGCTTTAAAATGATCGACATCAATCATCAGCAAGGCCAGCGGCTCTTGCTGGCGCATGGCCCGCTCCCACTCCACAAACAAGGTCTGGTCTAAGTGCCGCCGATTGGCCAGCCCTGTTAAGCCATCCTCACGGGTCAGTGCTTCAAGGCGTTTATTTTGCTCAACAGTTTTACGGCATACTTCTTCCAAACGTAACGCTTGCACAAAAGTATGACGACTCCGATAGTCAATGGCGTAGGCCAATGCCATCCCCAAAAGACTCGTTCCAGTATAAGTACGATGCAACAATTGCCAATCCAGCTCACCACTCATTAAGAGTGTAATGGTTAAGCCTAAACACCCCCCTAACCAACCCGCCATCATGGCATGATAAAAACGTAACCCCACAAAACTATAAATAATAATCACTGCATACATAATCCCTGCGTGAGACAAAATACTGCTTTGCCCCCCATGAATCACCGTCGCAGTGGCCACCGACAACCCCACTGCCAACAGACTACCCAGACCCACATACACACTAAACCATCGATCCAATTGACGAACATGTGCCAACACACCCGCCAGCACAATAATCACACCCACCCCACCATAGATCTGCAACCATGGTATGACCCTCTCAGAGGGTAATAATGCCATCACCCCTGTACTTAAAATAATATAGAGGAGCAAAATCACAATCGAACGATAACGAAAGTCCAGTGCTGCGCGTTTTGCATGCGCATCAGCATAATAACGCTCAAGCTCCGCTGGAAATCGCAGAACAAGAAAATGACGATGATTGACATACGCCAAAGATTGCGGTGACGTGGGGAGCGATGCTTGGTGCATGATGCACAATCCTTATGAATCAGACCATCACGCCAGCCATCGCGTCATGATCAACAATCACCTTGTATCAAGCGTTTGAAAAAACGGTGAGGCTGTAAATAAACTCGTTCGACTTGTCACGTTAAGCTGTTGCCGGTTGTTCCGGTTGATCGCTTTTAAATCACATCATGACTGAATCCACGCTTCAAGTCGATCAGTCTCATTTTGCCGCCATTAGTCCGAAAAACACTGCGGTGCGACGCCACAGATCGCAAAATCATCTAGCATCGATTGAATCCATCACAAGACTTGATGCCGCGTAGACGACACCAGTCAGGGAAGAATGCCAATGGCTTTACGTGAATCTGCATGGATACTTGAGCGCACTCCCCATCAGGCATGGGCGCAACGCTTTTGGGATGACCTCATCCCGCACAAAGATGCGGTCGCACAACACCCACTGTTTGTGGCCATGGCCAATGGCAGTTTGCATCTGGACTGTTTTCGGCATGCCCTGTTAAATTTTTATCCACTGGTGGCTCGATTTCCCTCTTACATGGCCTTGGGGCTGACCAAAGCCATTCATTTTGATCAGGCGGGCGTGATTGATACCCGCCACTGGCTCATTCAAAACATTGGCATTGAACAACGTCATCTTGACTGGTATCGAGATTGGGCAGTTGGATTTGGCATTAGCCTTGAGCAGCTTGATGGCGTCACCCCACCCCCAGCAATGAATGCAGTAAATCATTTTTTATGGAGTATTGGTCATCGCGGCAGCCTAGCAGAAGGCATTGCGGCTACCAATCTTGCGATTGAATGGGCAACCGGTGACTGGACAATTCATGTCTTTAAAGGCATTAACGCCTATGCTGAACGTGATGATGTCAATATCAGCACACGTACGTTAGCTTGGCTACGCGCGCACGCTCAGTATGATGATCACCATCCGCATGAAGCCATGGAGCTGATTAAACGCCTATGTGACCATGACCCCACGATGCAAAAACGAGCCTTTGATGCCGCCGTCGAAGGCCTAGGCTATTACCAATTGGCCTTAGATGACTGCTATCGTGTTCATCTTGCACATACGAAAAACGGACCCTAAGGTCCGTTTGATGATGTCCGTGACGCGGCGCAGATTAGGCGTCAGGAGCGCTGGTATTGGCTTCAATCAGCGGCTTTAACTCGCCTTTTTGAAACATATCCAGCACGATATCACTACCGCCAATCAACTCGCCCGCCACCCACAACTGTGGAAAAGTCGGCCAGTTGGCAATGCGTGGCAAAGTCGCACGAATATCTGGATTTTCCAAAATATTCACATACGCAAAGGGGCGACCAATTTGGCTTAAGGCTTCAATGGCACGCGCCGAAAAACCGCATTGTGGAAACTGTGGCGTGCCTTTCATGTACAAAATCACCGAATGCTTGGCGATTTGCTCACGGATCAGGGCTTCTGTGCTGTTTTGTGCGTCTTGCATGAGTGTGACCTCGTGGTTCAATCCGCCGATTATACCTAATTTGTCATCAGACCGCGCTTTTTCGCACCGCATCCCCCCACGATCTGCACAGAGATTTGCTAAGATAACCGCTTTCTTATGTGTTGTACGCGAGCCACTGCCATGAATGCGCCTCTAGAGCCAGCCCTGTCCATCACCCTGCCCGTGTTGGATTCCCAACAACCCAGCCGCTTGATGCCGACCTATGCGCGTCAACCGATTGCATTTGTGCGCGGTCAAGGGTCGTGGTTATACACCGCAGATGGCACAGCTTATCTGGATGCCCTCACCGGCATTGCCGTCTGTGGCTTGGGTCATGCCCATCCTGTGGTGGCACACGCGATTGCCGAACAAGCCGCCACCTTGGTGCATACCAGCAACTTGTTTGAGATTCCGTGGCAAGAAGCCGCCGGACGGTTGCTGTGCGATGTGGGCGGTATGGCACAATGCTTCTTTGCCAACAGTGGCGCAGAAGCCAACGAAGCCGCCATCAAACTGGCGCGTATGCACGGCTATCGCAAACAATACACCGCCCCCAAAATCATTGTGATGGAAAAATCTTTTCACGGACGAACGCTGGCCACCCTGTCAGCAACGGGCAATGAAAAAGTTCAAAAAGGCTTTTATCCGCTTAACGACAGCTTTTTGCGTGTTCCATTTGGTGATGTCGCTGCGATTGAACAACTGGCGCGTGACCATCAAGAAATCGTCGCGATTTTGGTCGAGCCGATTCAAGGCGAAGGTGGCATCAACACCGCACCGCAAGGCTTTGTCTATTTAGAACAACTGCGTGCCTTGTGTGACCAACACGACTGGCTGCTGATGGTCGATGAAATCCAAACTGGCAATGGCCGTACCGGTACCTACTTTGCCTATCAACACACCGCCATCACTCCAGACGTCTTGACCACCGCTAAAGGCTTGGGCAATGGTTTTCCGGTCGGCGCGTGCTTGGTCAGTGGCAAAGCCAATGGCCTGTTTGGCGCGGGCAATCATGGCTCAACCTATGGCGGTACGCCGCTGGCCTGTCGCACCGTCTACACCGTCATCGACTGCCTGATCAACGAAAATGCCCTACAGAATGCCGCCGAACGTGGCGCATGGCTCAAACAAGCGTTTGAGCAACAACTGGGTGATTTAGGCGTTGAAGTACGCGGATTTGGCATGATGATTGGCCTTGAACTGCCACGCCCCTGTGCCGAGCTGGTTGCCCGCGCCCGCGATGAACAACACCTGATCATCAACGTCACTGCGGACAACGTCGTGCGCCTACTGCCCACACTCAACCTGTCACAAGCCGATGCGGATACCTTGGTCAACCGTCTCGTGCCATTGATTCGAGATTTTTTGAGCCAACAACCCGCCTAAACGCACCGCTTCACGCATCAAAAAACCCGATCAGATGATCGGGTTTTTTATGTCATATCGGTGATTAACCCGCTTGTTGAACCACCGCACGTCCGCCGGGCAACTGACCAAAATAATGCGCCAAGGCTTCTAAGCAACGGACAATTTTTAACGGCTGCTGCTCCCGACGCAGAGTCAACGCATACAAGGTGTAATCGGGCAAGCGCCAATGCGGCAGCACCTCGACCAACTCGCCACGAGCCAACTCTTTTTGCACATCTAAATACAACAAACGCGCCAAGCCATGACCACCCAAACACAATGACTTCATCAAAAACACATTGTTGGTATGCAAACGGGCAGGAATATGCACCGTGGCTTTTTCGTCGGTACGGGTGTTATGAAACGCGCAAGTTTGGCCGTCTTTCATGAGGCTAATATCGATCATTTGATGAGCAATCAACTCACTCGGATGATGCAATGCCGAATACTGCCGTAAGTAAGCAGGCGATGCACACAACACTTGATCGACCTTGGTCATTGGGCGGGCAATTAAGCTGGAGTCGGCTAAACCGGGGCTCATGCGAATGGCGATATCAATGCGCTCATCAATCAAATCGATATAGCGATTGTCGGCCTCAAAGTGAATTTGCAACGCTGGATGCGCCGCCATCCAGCTCGACAAGGCCGGTACAACATGGTTAGCCCCTAATTCGGGCGTGGTGGCAATGCGTAAATCACCAATTAATTCGTCGCGCAACTCGTTAATCCGAATACGGCCACGCTGCGCCGCTTCCACCATTTCTTGACAGCTTTGAAAAAACGCATGGCCTGCCTCGGTTAGGCTCAGCTTACGCGTGGAGCGATGCAACAGCACCACACCCATTTCATGCTCAAGCGAACGAACCTGCTGACTGACGGCGCTGGTGGTGATTCCTAAATCGCGGGCGGCTGCACTAAACGACCCTCGCTCCACGACACTGGCGAAAACCGCCATACTTCTAAGATTATCCAGCATTGTTGTCGTATCCTTTTTTCACTCAAACTGCTGTATGCAGCGTTTTAAAAATTAGCGGCTTGATACCAGCACTCCACGCGGGTCGACGGGTTTACCATTGAGTCTCACTTGGAATTCAAGCATCACTCGATCTGTGCCGCTGTTTCCCATCTCTGCAATAATCTGCCCTGCTTTGACTCGGTCTTTTTCTCGAACCAGCAATCGGCTGTTGTGTGCATATGCGCTAATATAACCGTTTAGGTGTTTGATCAATACTAGTTTTCCGTACTCTTGTAACCCATCGTCGGCATATACAACCTCTCCATCGGCTGAGGCACGTACTGAATCACCGATCTGCCCAGAAAAGCGCAGCCCCTTTACACGACGCGCTAAATTGTACTCTTCTACGACAGGTTGATCTACAGGCCAAAACCACACCAGCTCATTTGGCACAGGCGTATTGACTTTCGCTACAGTGCTGACAGAAGGTACATCTTGAGCAGCCGTGATCACTGCAGAGACAGCAGGAACAGCCGCCTTAACAGGTGGTAGCTGTTGGCTTGCGAGGGGAATTGCACTGGTTGTACTACCTTGGGGGGTCAATATACGGACACGGGGAGGCTGATTTAACCCACGTAACCTTAATCGTTGGTCTGCATAGATTGTATAATTATTATCAACCTGATTTGCCCGCCCAAGCTCACGATAGTCCAAACCAAAACGCGCAGCAATGCCCCCTAACGTATCACCACGCTGTACAATATAAAATTCAGGCACAACGATGCGTTGAGCTTGCGGAACATTAGGGCGGGATGCACATCCAACCAGTACGCCCACACAAACCAACAGACTAGCTTGTAAGCTTCGACGCAGCAACACCCTGCGGCATTGCAAACCAATCGTTGGTGGCACATACCTCATGCGGTCAATCCTCTTCAATACTTTTATGTGGATGAAAAATGTGTATATAGCGCCTGCAACGCTGTATGGCTGGTGGCATCCATTTGAATCGGTGTAATACTGACATGCCCTGCGGCAATCGCAGCAAAATCAGTCATGATCGCTGGGTGATCAACAGATGATGAGATCAACTCATCACCCGATAGACCAATCCAACAAACTTGTCTTCCTCGTGGATCGGTACTATCCAAAATCGGTAAAGGCATCGCCCGTTGACCTAAACGAGTGGCTTGAACCGTCGCCAACACAGGCAGATCAGGAATATTGATATTGTAGATATGTCGCTCTGGCAAGGGAGGAATACCTTTTTTCACAAAATCATGCACCCAACGCGCAGCAACGGCATAATCGCTGGCGTGCTGGTATTGTCTCACTTTTGGCCCCACCAAAGACACCGCCAAGGCAGGCAGGCGCATACCACGACCTTCAAAAGCTGCACCCACGGTCCCTGAGTACAATACATCATCACCCAAATTTGCACCGCTATTAATGCCACTCACCAATAAATCAAACGGCTGCTCAAACCAACCATGACGAGCAATATAAGCACAGTCGGCAGGGGTTCCATTGACTGCCCAATAACCATTGGGCAATAACACGGGTCTCAAGGGTCGATCCAACGTTAAGGCGCTCGAAAAACCACTACGCTCGGCCTCTGGGGCAACCACCACCACCTCACCCAAGGGCCGAAGTGCCTCTGCCAAGGCCATAATACCCGCAGCCAAAACACCATCATCGTTACACACCAAAATCCTTAACATATGCGCCTACAAAAAACATTGGTTCAATACTATACCGGCACTCTATGATGGATGCGTACACTTTAACTCAGGGACTTCATCATGCGCCTTCTTGTTCTGCTTGCTGGTTTGGCATTGCCGATCATGGCTAGTGTGGCCTACGCCGCCACCCCCGCAAACGCAGTTGAATTTAAAAACGCATTGCCAACGACCATGGAAGAATTGGCAACCGTTGATATTCTCAATGAAATTTGCCCACCCATTCTCGGTACGGGTATGGACGCTGGCTTTCAATCTGGCTATATCAGATTGCTCAACGAGCTACTGCCCAATATTGACACTCCTGCTTTGGCCATTCGTACATTAAAGGACGACCCTGAGTACATCCCTCTACTCGAACAAGCCAGACAAGATGCAAAGTCTGTTTCAGTCGATGAAAACCGGCAGGTCTGTCTTGATGTCGTGCATTACCCCATGCCCAACGCCAAAAAATAACCCGCTCATCGCACCTTCATATACAGACCTCACTCTCATCTTCTTCAAAGACAGTCGATGGTCTGCATATGATTGGTAATCAGTACTAAACCTGTCGCTAACGGTCTGTTAGCATGTGGGGATGTGCACCTCAACACAACGGACAACCCGAACATGCCCCGTATTCGTTCACTCACGACGACCGCATTACTACTGACAGGCATGAGCCTCAATGCTCATGCCATCACCATCATGCCGTCTCCTCCTCAACTTGATAACAAAGCCTACGTCCTTATGGACTTTGAGTCCGGTCAAGTGTTAGCCGCCTCTAATCCAGATGAGCATTTACCACCAGCATCACTGACCAAAATGATGACCAGCTTTATTGTTGAGCAAAAGCTTATGGCTGGCCAGATCAAGGAAGACGAACCGGTCCGCATGAATGAATCCGCATGGTGCCATGGCTCTAGCAGTGAATCTTGTATGTATGTGCCACTCAATGGCAGTGCAACCGTATTAGAAATGCTACGTGGTATTATTATTCAATCCGGTAATGACGCCTCCAAAGCGGTTGCCGAACATATCGCAGGCAATGAAGGTGCTTTCGCCGAATTGATGAATGCCGAAGCACAACGCCTAAACATGAAAAACACCCATTTTATGAACGCAACAGGGTTGCCCATGGAAGGACACTACTCTTCTGCAGGCGACATGAGCCTACTGGCACGTGCCATTATTCATGACAGCGCCAAGTACTACCCGATCTACTCTGAAAAAGAATTTACTTTTAACAACATCAAACAAGGCAATCGCAACGCCCTACTATATACCGACCCCAGTGTCGATGGCCTCAAAACCGGCCACACTGACGAAGCAGGCTACTGTCTTGTCAGCTCCAGCAAACGAGGTCCTATGCGCCTCATTTCTGTCATCTTTGGCACAAAAAGCATGGATGAACGAGCAAAACAATCTCGAGAACTCTTAGCATGGGGGTTTGGTAATTTCGAAACACGGCAGCTTCGTCCAGCAGGGCAATCCTTAGCCACAGCACCAGTGTGGTTTGGCAAGACCGAAACGCTCAGCGTTGGACTAGCCAATAGCATGACGATTACCCTACCGCGTGGACAAGCTGACAAAGCAACTGTTCAATTGAGTGTTAACCCAGACCTCAAAGCACCAATCAAAAAAGGCCAAATCATTGGTCAATTGACTGCATCAGCTGATGGAAAAATATTGGCAAAACAACCCCTTGTTGCGCTAAATACCATTGAAGAAGCTGGCTTTTTTGCACGAATGATGGATCATATTAAAATCTTTTTTGCGGGTCTATTTCACTAAACAAATGTTAACCGTGCGCATGTGAACTAACGTCAGGTTCGCTCACATGTGCCGCCACATGACGCTTTATTGTTACGGTGTAGACTCATGAGATGCTGGCTCTACGGGCATCGTCACCAACATGGGCTGTGCAACACCCGAAAATCGTTGTGTTGATTTACCGTTGTTAGGCTGCATCGCAAAAGCCAAAGCAATGATGACGACCATGCCAAAAATAAATACCAGAAACAAACGCTGCATACGTACAGCATTTTGATTCACTTGCGTGTGCTTCACCATCATACACAGATCCTTCTGATTACCTTGTTTAAGTGTCGGCGAGCTTCTTGGGCTGCTAAGACACCACATGCTCATTTTTCGGGTTCTAATGTGCTACGAGTTGATAAAACGCTCAAGTTTTAATCGACAAGAGGTATTAAATTAGAGCTAATTTGATAGCTTGGATTATGAAGTTATCAAGCAACAACATGATTATTATGTGGCACATACAACCATAAAAAAACGGCACATCGCTGTGCCGTTGTCATGTGTTAGACATAATCGACTAACGGTTACTCAGAACGCTTTCCTTCACCAGGTTTATGCACATCCAAATTACGTGATGCTTGCTGTAATGCCTGCATGATTCGCTCACGGTCATAGGTTTTGACTTCATCCATGTCTAACTGCAAGTTAAAGCCATCCATCTCAAACTCCATCCAACGTCGATTATGCGTTTGAGTGTTTTGAAATTGATCAATCACTTGCCATGTTTGCATGGGTTTAGAAATACCTTTGAGCTGCATTAGGCCACGTTCACGACAGCTAATACGGTCACGAATCAACAGATAAGTGTCGTTAGAAATCAAAATCTCGTCAGGGTCGGCAGCACCTTGCAACCGAGCGGCCAAGTTGGCATCACGACCAATAATGGTATAGCTCATGCGGCTATTACTGCCAAAATTGCCAACGTGGCAATAGCCCGTGGTAATGCCCATACGCACATGTAGGCCATCAAAACCAAGGGCTTTCCATTTTTGCCGCAGCAGTTTGTTTTCACGGCGCATGGCAATCGCCATTTCTACGCAGGCCAGTGCGTCATTTCTTGGTCCTTGTGTGGTGGGATCACCAAAGAAAATCAGCAGTGCATCACCAATAAACTTATCAATAGTACCGCCATATTTCTTAGCCAGATCAGACATATGCTCAAAATAGGTGTTGAGAATAGTTGCTAAATCGTCTGGTAGTAGGCTTTCTGATAATTCAGTAAAACCCTGAATATCCGAGAAGAAAATGGTCAGTTTTTTGCGTTTGTTTTCGATTTTTGCATCACGATCACCACGCACAATGGATTGCCACACCTGACTGGGTGCATAACGGGCAATTTTATTGGCAATGTTCATAAATTGTGAGGCTTTGGCGTTAGCTTCTTCTACTTGTGCATCGGCGTTCTCCACACGCACACGCGCTTGCATCAGCTCGACGATCACATAAGCAGCTAAACACACCACTGCCACGACACTACTCAACACCGGCGTGGTATGGAATGCATCAGTCTGTAGTGACAATGAATACGCTGTTGCAAACATGGCCGATGCAGAGACGACAATACTACTCACCCACAAGAGCCCGCTGGGTATACCCGCCAGATCAAAGACCAATACACATGCAAAAACCAAGCTGGGCACTACTGAAAACTGGCTCAGCGAAATACAAACGCCTGCTGCAAATGCATCAGTGATTAAAATGGGAATAGGTGCACGATCATCACCATAACGACGATGAAAATTCCACTGCACGCGAGTCAGTATAAAAGGCAGCACGGCCAGCACGGGTATCGCATAAATGGCGTATTTAGACGCCACTTCTTGATACAAGCACACCAGCAATACCGCAATAAACAGCAGATATGCAGAGAACCGATCATGGCGGCCAAACAGCCTGATGGTCTCACGGATGGGTTCAGAAACCTTGGCCATTACAATCCATGTGTGATCCAGTCTAGTTGAAGACTACGGCACGAAGGTCAGTAGACGCAAGTCTTTGCTGACCAAGATTCTGCTAGCATCTTGTTGATCAACAAGACTTAGGCCATTTTCCAGTCAAAGGGCATGTCACCTTGACCGCGCAGTGCCAACATCAGCGTTTGGCGCATCCGTGCCAAAACGTCATTGCTATAAGGAATAGCAGGTGTTCCCCAGACTGGTTTAGGCCAGACCAAGTCATTGCGATAGCGCGCAATATGATGAAAATGAAGTTGCGGAACCATGTTGCCCAATGCGGCAACGTTCATTTTATCGGCGCGAAACACACGCGACATTTGGCTAGAAAGCCAGCTAGATTCACGCAAAAATTGTTCTTGGTCAACTTGTGACAGCTCGTATAACTCACTGATCCCTTGAACACGGGGTACTAAAATGAGCCACGGAAACTGCATGTCGTTCATGAGTCGGCAAGTTGATAGCGGAAAGTCGCCAACTAAAAAGGTGTCTTGAGCAAGTTGGGGGTGCAGGCTGAACATGGGCGTCCTGTTGCAAAAGTGGCGCAAAGCGAGTGCAGCGATGTTAGCACACCGCACTCCAGACTAGCACCACCTGTGTCCGTTGACTGTTAATGTGTGACGTGATGCGATACGGCACACTCACAGCTCAAAGGCGTCGTCAATGTCGTACTCGGTGTCGTCTAGGACGTCTAGTTCAAGCTCAAACGCGGTGTGGATGGTGTTCATGGTTTTTCCTCTTGTGTGTGAACCGTCTTATTGGGTGGCGCGATACTGCGCTGACCGCTTAGGTTCTAGTTAATGCCAGCAACATGACGATCACATGACGCGAACGTTGCAGTTTGTGGGTGTTATCTGCAAGTGTCGTGCCGTTTTTTATCGGCTAGCCGCTTGAACATAAGCGCTTTGGTTTTTGCGGTCAAGCCTCGGAAAACAAACGCTAACAATTGAGGTCTTGCTAGCGTTTGTGGGGCGATGGACGGCCATGAATCAGTGCGTTTTGTTTAGCGTCTGCGTTTTTTGGTGGCAGGTTTGTTCGTTTGTGGCGCATGAAGCAGCACTTCCGCGTGTTTTAAGTGCGTTGGGGTCAGTAAGTCCAGCAGCTCATGCACCACTTTAATGCGCTCTTGTACGTCGGGTAGATTGTGTTTGACGCGCAGGCGCTGGCCGCCTTCCATTTTGTACAGCATGGGTTTGCTTTGGATCAGTTGAATCATGGTCATGGCGTCAACGGGGGTGTCCGGTCGAAACTCCACCACACCACCCAAAACATTCATGTCCATTTTTTCAATGCCCAGTTGCTCTGCCTTTAGACGCAAGCGATGCACCTCAAACAGGTGTCGAGCAGGCTGTGGCAATAAGCCAAACCGGTCAATCATTTCAATCCGAATGTCATTGAGCTCTTGCTCATTATCAGCACCACTGATGCGCTTATAAAACAACAAGCGTTGGTGCACGTCGTTGAGGTAGTCGTCAGGAATCAACGCTGGTAGATGCAGGCTAATGTCTGAGGTGAGCGTCAATGGGGCGTCCAAGTTGGGCGCTTTGCCGTTTTTGATCGCTTTGGTGGCGCGCTCCAACATGTCCATATACAGGCTAAAGCCAATGGCTTGCATGTTGCCGCTTTGTTCTTCGCCCAATAGCTCGCCTGCCCCGCGAATCTCGAGGTCTTCGGTGGCCAAAATAAACCCTGCGCCCAAGTTTGAGGCACGCACAATGGCGTCGAGGCGTTTTTCGGCATCACCTTTGAGGTGCTTGATCGAGGGAACCAGCAGATAGGCATACGCTTGATGATGGCTACGACCCACCCGCCCACGCAATTGGTGTAGTTGTGCCAGACCGAGTTTGTCGGCACGTTCAATGATGATGGTGTTGGCGCTGGGCACATCAATGCCGGTTTCGATAATGGTCGAACACACCAAGATGTTGTATTGCTTGTGGTAAAACGCCTGCATCACTTGTTCGAGTTCACGCTCACGCATTTGACCATGCGCCACGGCGACGCGAGCTTCTGGAATCAACTGACGCAGGTCTTCGGCGGCACGCTCGATGCTGTCCACGTCGTTATGCAGCATATACACCTGACCACCGCGCAACAGTTCGCGCAAAATGGCTTCTTTTAAGGTGGCGTTGCTA
>JBEANQ010000030.1:0-18472 GCA_041165345.1 Pseudomonadota bacterium | reverse complement strand
ACACCCGCCCACCCCCCAATGCACACAGACCGTGCATTTGACCCGTTTGACCTGCAAACCGATGACGACCCACACCACCCCTTTGACCCCAACATCGAATACAACGCCGTACCGGTCGAGCCTGAACGCGATGGCAACCTGTATGACCTGCTTGAAGACATCACCCTATTTTATCAACAACAACTACAACAACACGCCCCCGCACGCCAATACTTAAGCGGTCGTGGGCTAGATGGCGGCGCCTGCACCGCATGGCGTTTGGGCTATGCTCCGATGGGCTGGCAACACCTTGAGCAACAGTTTCCACACGACATTGACGGCCTTAAAGCACTCGGATTGGTTCGTACCAGCGAACAAGGCCGTGAATTTGACCTACTGCGGGATCGAGTGATTTTTCCCATTCGAGATCGTAAAGGCCGCGTCGTTGGCTTTGGTGGCCGTGCCATGGATGACACCGTCAAACCCAAATACATCAACTCGCCCGAATCAGCCGTGTTTCAAAAATCACACTTACTCTACGGCCTCTATGAAAGCCGCAAAGCCAAGCCCGAACACTGGCTCATGGTTGAAGGCTACATGGACGTGATCGCCCTGCATCAAGCCGGTCTAGCCGGTGCAGTCGCGACCCTTGGCACCGCCACCAACCCTGAACATCTGGACATGCTGTTTCGGCAACACACACGCGTCACCCTTGCCTTTGATGGCGACAGCGCCGGACAACGCGCGGCATGGCGCACCTTAGAGCTGGCCTTACCCACCTTAGCCGATGGCCGCGAACTACATTTTTTAGTCTTACCCAAAGAACACGACCCCGACTCCTTGGTTCGGCTAGAAGGCAGCAGTGGCATGCAACAGCGCATTCAACATGCGCCACCCCTGTCAGACTATTTATATGAAAACCTCGCCCGCCAATTTGACCTCAGCAAACCCGAAGGCAAATCAGGGTTAATGGGTGAAGCCAACAAGCTGCTCGAACTCCTACCCAAACATGGGGCATTCCGCCAACTACTGCGTCAATCCCTACGCGAACGGGTTGGGCTGGGCTGGAAAGGCCGTCATACCGCGCCCCAAGACCACCTCATTTCGTTTGAACAAGGCTGCACGCTCGAGCAAAAAGCCCTCTTACTGTTACTGCACTACCCCCTATTGGCCAAACACATGCAAGAACTGGCCGAACTACAAGGCCAACAATCCCCGCTCGGCAGACTGTTGCACTTACTGCACATCAGCGCAGATGAACTGCCAGAAGACCCCGACCACGCCCTGTGTTTTTTATTAGGTGCATGGCCTGACGACACCGAACGCCTCACCTTCTGCCATTTACTAGACCATGTCGACATTGACAGCTACGTCGCCACACCCGAACAACTCGATGGCCTATGCCAAGAACTGGTACTGCAACTGACCGAAGCCAGCCTGACCCAACAACTCAAACAATCACAAGGTCTAGACCTTGCCAAAACACAGGCGCTCAAAAGCCGCATTATGCACATCAAACGCCAAATGCACTTTCGAGAAGACCTTGCCAGCGTGCCCGACCCGAACCAACTGCCGTCTTAACATATGGAAAAAACTAAAATAATGGCAAAACACCCACCCCAATGGCTTGAAATTCGGCAGCAGTAGCCCCATACAGCAACAAGGCAGCACCCTGTAAGCGATATGCGATGCACAGGATTCTAAAGCGATCTGTCCGCATGTTATCCTTAGCGATTGCCTGTAGGCAGTCCGATTGACTGATGAGTGACGAATGATGAGCGAAACGAAGACGCCTACCTCCCAAGTCGCGGCGCTAATTAGCCGTGGTAAAGAACAAGGCTACCTGACCTACGCCGAAGTCAACGACCATCTGCCTGAGTCCATCACCGAAAGCGAACAGATCGAAGACATCATCCAGATGTTGAACGACGTTGGCATTCCGGTTCACGAACGTGCGCCCGAAACTGACGACATGATGTTAGATGGCAGCAGCCCAGAAGCCACCGACGATGACGTTGCCGCTGAAGAAGCCGCCGCCGTTTTGGCCTCTGTTGAAAACGAACCTGGCCGCACCACCGACCCCGTTCGCATGTACATGCGCGAAATGGGCACCGTCGAACTGCTGACCCGTGAAGGCGAAATCAGCATCGCCAAACGCATCGAAGAAGGCATTCGTGACATCCTACACGCCATGGCTCATTGGCCGGGTGTGGTTGAAACCGTGCTGGCCGAATACGACGAAGCCCAACGGGGTGACCGCCGCCTGTCAGACATTTTATCGGGCTACCTTGACCCAGACAGCGAAGCCACAGACATTCCTGAAGTCATTGACGAAGATGCCGAACCCGTCGTTGCCGTGAAAGCCGTCAAAGAAAAAGACGACGATGACGAAGAAGAAGAAACCGTTGCCGAAACAGACAGCGAAGACGAAGTTGAATCCGGTCCAGATCCAGAAATTGCCCGCGTTCGCTTTGGTGAACTGACCGACCGTCATGCCGCCATGCGCAGCGCCATCGACACCCATGGCCGTGACAGCCACATTGCTGTTCAAGCCCTGCTCGACATGGCCGCCACCTTCATGATGTTCAAATTGACGCCACGTCTGTCTGAACAACTGGCCAACATGATCCGCGACACCATGGCGCAAGTGCGTCAAGCCGAACGCGAAGTCATGCGCTTTGCCATCAAACGCGGCCGCATGAACCGTGACCACTTCCGCGCCCACTTTCCGGGTCAAGAATCACGTCCAGACTGGGTCGATGAACAAATTCGTCTAGACCCCGCACTAGCGACTACACTCAACGCTGTGCGTGCCGACATTGTGGCGCATCAGCAAATTTTAGCCGACCTTGAAACCCGTCTGGGTCTTAAAGTCGCAGGCATTAAAGACATCTCGCGCCGCATGTCCATTGGTGAAGCCAAAGCCCGCCGCGCCAAAAAAGAAATGGTCGAAGCCAACTTGCGCTTGGTCATCTCGATTGCCAAAAAATACACCAACCGTGGCTTGCAGTTCTTGGACTTAATCCAAGAAGGCAACATTGGCTTGATGAAAGCGGTTGATAAGTTTGAATATCGTCGCGGTTATAAGTTCTCGACCTACGCCACATGGTGGATTCGTCAGGCCATTACCCGCTCGATTGCCGACCAAGCACGCACCATCCGCATTCCGGTACACATGATCGAAACCATCAACAAGATCAACCGTGTATCGCGCCAATTGCTACAAGAAATGGGCCGCGAACCCACACCGGAAGAACTGGGCGAACGCCTAGAAATGGACGAAGCCAAAGTCCGCAAAGTGTTAAAAATCGCCAAAGAACCCATCTCAATGGAAACCCCGATTGGCGACGATGAAGACAGCCATTTGGGCGACTTTATTGAAGACACCAACATCACCAGCCCTGTTGAAGCGGCAACGTCGGAAGGCTTGCGTGAAGCGACCCGTGATGTGTTGGCCAACCTGACCCCACGCGAAGCCAAGGTGCTCAAAATGCGCTTTGGTATCGACATGCCCACCGACCACACCCTTGAGGAAGTGGGCAAGCAGTTTGATGTGACGCGTGAGCGGATTCGTCAGATTGAAGCCAAGGCATTGCGCAAGCTGCGTCATCCGTCGCGCTCTGAGCATCTGCGTTCGTTCCTTGAAAACGATTGATTGACGCTGAGTCAGTGACTAAAAAACCGCTCATACATTTGGGCGGTTTTTTTATTGCGTCATCGTAGTGTGCGCCATACGCACCACAGCTCTATTGAGTCAAAAAAATCGTGCTAAGAGTGCGGGTTGATGTGTAGGGCTGAAAACGCCTTGTTCAACCCTTCAATAGGATCAATATGTGTCACCTCTCATGGACTCATGACAACGGCGTGATGCTTATTGTGCAGCAAAGCACAGCGTTTGACACAGCGACAATAGCGTTACGCTGCGGGTAAGCTGTCGTGCTTGTAGCTATAAATTTTCTTAGCTAAATCAAGTCACTTTTTTGGTTTTGGGGGTGTGAGTATGTTTGATTTGAATCCTGAGTCAAAGCATGTTAGGTTTTGTGCCCTGTGGGTGAGAGTGATCGCCCTTAACATTTGGTATGAGCAGGATATACGGCGGAATGATCATGGCTTATGCGTCAAAAACGCCGTATATCCTTAGTTAGGCTTTTGGAAAGAGTAATGCTACATACGCGCTCACTCATTGGTTTCTTGCTTTGCTCTATTGCCACTACGGCATTTGGCGTTCAAGAACGAAGCACCGCGACTGAACTCTTTGCATTCCTCGTGAATGAACGGAATGAAACTCGCCTTGGTACTCAGCCTGAACTCCTATCAAAGTTTTTGAGTCCACAACTCGTTGCCTATTCGAAAGTTATCGAGTGCGAGTCGGCCCGAGCCAACAATGAAGATCCGCACCCCACTACAACGGTTGACGCCGAGCTGATCTTTGACCGCTGGGACACTCCGTCTCAATGCTCAGCCTCAAAGCCGGTTGAAAAATCCGGACAAAGGATCGCAACCATTTCGTGTCGCTGGGGCAAAGGTAAAGATCACCCGGAAGGCGCAACACTGCAGCTATTTGCGCACATGCAAAATGACCATGGATCATGGAAGGTGTACAACGTTGTCCACGGCAAACAAGAGCCACCAGGTGGAACAACAACGGACCTTGTCACTCGCATGCGGAGCGCAATGAAGCAATCCGCAAATCCTGAAATTTGCGCACAACGCGTCAAAGGGCAATGACCTTGACCAATCGAGCACCTATCACCAGCCTAACTGTAGGTTCAACACGGACAAAAATGCTCCGCATTTTTGCCGGTTAACCTGGGCGTTAGATCTCATTTAGTGCTTGAGCTTCACAGTTCTTGTTGAGCTAGAAAAGGTGTATAATCGTTGCCCAAGTAACTTTAGAGTGTCGGCAATGACTGAAAAAGAAACATTCGCAAAGAATCTTACCGATTTTGTTGCTAACCTCGAAAAACACGTTGCTTCTGACGATGGTCAATGGACGGTAAAAGGGTTTATCGATATTTTTAAGAATGTGTACACTGTATCATCAGACACTAAAATTGTGTCAAAGATACTTGAAATTCATTTATTTCCGCAAATTTTGCAATTCGCACAAGCTAATGATTATCGTGTTGTACTAGCTGAGCATCAAAATTATTATCCTGATATTTCATTTGTAAAAGCTGATGATGAGTCTATCCGCTTTGCTGTCGATTTTAAAACAACATACAGAAACCCAAAAAAGAAACATTTATGCAATGGTTTTACTTTAGGGTCTCACGGTGAATATTTTGAAAATAGAACAAGCACTAAAAATATACAGTTCCCGTATGGTTCATATTTAGGTCATTTTTGCCTTGGCATTATATATGATAGGGCAGATGGGGCTACGATTGATGAAACAAGAGCGCACACTCTTGATGAGTTACATTCTATTGCGTCTGTGGTTAAGAATTTCCATTTTTTCGTAACTGAAAAATGGAAAATTGCAAGTGATAAAGGCGGTAGTGGAAATACTGCAAATATAGGTAGCATTAATAATATAGATGATATTGTTAATGGTCGTGGTATGTTTTCTAAACTCGGGGAGCAATGGTTCGACGAGTATTGGATGAACTACAAAAAAATCACTACGCAGGACGGAAAAGGTGGGACAAAAAAAATATCCACATTGAAAGATTTTGTTGAGTATAAAAAGGGTGATACCTCTTTGATTGTTGCAAAAAGAGGTGTTGCCGAATGAATTTGAAAGTAAATGTTCCACCAATAAAATCTCAAGGTATAAAAACAAAACTTGTACCTTGGATTAAAAGTGTTATTCCTGCCGATTTTGATGGTACATGGATTGAGCCATTTATGGGGACAGGGGCTGTTGCCTTCAATGTCGCCCCTAAGCGCGCAATTTTATGTGACACTAATCCTCATCTAATAAATTTTTATTCATATATTGCATCGGGGAAAATTACACCTGAAATCGCAAGAGATTATTTATCAAGAGAGGGTGAACAACTACTTACGAAAGGTGAAGATCATTATTATTATATACGAGATAGATTTAATGATAAGCATGAGCCTCTTGATTTTTTGTTTTTAAATAGAGCTGGCTTCAATGGAATGATTAGATTTAATCGAAAAGGCGGTTTTAATATCCCATTTTGTAGAAAACCTCAAAGATTTGCCCAGTCGTATGTAACTAAAATCGTCAATCAGATTGCATGGGCTAGTAAAGTCATAAATGCGAAAGAGTTTGAGTTTAAGTGTCAAGATTTTAAAACAACAATATCGAATGCTGCTCCTTCGGATATAATTTACTGCGACCCTCCTTATATTGATAGATATGTTGACTATTATAACGGCTGGGATGGTGTTTGCGAAAAAGGTCTTTTTGATGAGTTATCTGCATTTTCTGGAAGGTTTATTTTGTCAACTTGGCATCATAATGATTATCGTGAAAATGAATATATAAAGACTATGTGGTCTAAATACAGTGTGCTAACTCGTGAACATTTTTATCACGTTGGTGGAAAAGAAGAAAATCGAAATCCAGTTATTGAGGCTTTGGTTACAAATTTTGAGGCTATTTCACGTTTGCCAATCCAGCAATCATCTAGCCAGCTTACATTGTTAGAATCGCCCGCACAATATATCGTGGCAGGAGTGCTATAAAATCAAGTCGTGCCGTACATCTAACTTCTGCTTCAACTGCGACAAGTACCCAGCCAATTACGGGGCATTTTTCGGCAGTTGTTATTACGGTGTTTTTGTTTATTTTGTTGTGGGTACTTGCGCGTTAAGCGGGTAGTTAGGTAGCAGGTGTAGGGTGCGCCATGCGCACCGAATCTCTAAAAAGGTGCGCATGGCGCACCCTAATCGGGTTTTTATCGAGGCGTAACCATATTTTTAATGCGATGAAATCGGCTGCGCGACCAGCTTAATGCCTAACGAATGGCAAACACGGCTGATGGTCTCAAAACGTGGGCTGGCATTGGGACGTAACGCTTTATACAGTGCCTCGCGTCCAATACCGGCATCTTTGGCAATTTGAGTCATGCCACGCGCACGCGCAACATCACCCAATGCAGCGGCCAACAATGCCGCATCATTTTCTTCTAATACAACGGTAATGTATTCAGCAATTGCTGCTTCGCTGTCCAGATGCTCGGTAATATCAAACTCTGGCAGTTGTTTGATGGCGTACAAGGCTTGACCCCTAAAACACATATCGATTGATTGAAAGTGTACTCTAACGACTACACTCCTCCTTCAAATTATTCTGTCATTCCCGCGCAGGCGGGAATCTATGCCAAATCTGATGAATTCCCTGATTGGCACTGCCACGCAAGGCGGGAATGACAACCTTATGAAATCAAAAACTTGGCTTATTGCCTTATCCCGAACTCACGTTAAATCAAGTATTTTTTTGGTTCTTGGGGTGTGAGCAGGTTTGCTTTGAATCCTGAGTCAAAGCATGTTAGCTTCTGTGTCCTGTGGGTGAGATTGATCGCCCTTAACACTTAGTTTTAGCAGGATATACGGCAGAATGATCATGGCTTATGCGTCAAAAACGCAATATATCCTTAGTTAGAATTTAATTTGCCAAGAGGTGATCAGCGGTAATGAATTTTGAAAATGCAATCGAAACGCATTACAGAAAGCTTGCTGATAGCCTGAGTATTGAATACGAAGAGCTATATGAGTCAATTAGCAACGAAAAGCTAAAGATTTTGTTTTCTACGCTTCATGCGAAAGTGATTAGTCTATTTGACTCAATGAATCATAGATTACCGACAACAGATCAGTCCGCTCATTTTTGGGCAGACCCAAGTCGGGAGCTAATTCAATCTATTGAAATTATCGAAGCTTTAGAGCGATCTCTAAAAAAATCTGAATTTTCTTTTTCTATAGATGAATACTACAGAGAAAGGCTATACTTTTGTAAAACATTCCTAAACAAAAGTGGTGGTAGTCCCATACCGCCTAATACAGAAAAACTGGAGTTGTACTATACGATTCCAATATTTACTCCACAAAACTCAATTATTATTGAGAGTCAACATAATATTTTTGACTTAAAGTTAATTGGAGAAGGATCGTATGCTCAGGTTTTTAAATATTTTGATAAGTTTTATCTTAAAGCGTTTGCTTTGAAGCGTGCAAAGAAAAATCTCGATGCAAAAGAGATAGAAAGATTCAGGCGTGAATATGACCAAATGAAAAGTTTAAGCTCTCCATATGTTCTCGAAGTGTTTGGTTATAATGAAGCAAATAAAGAATATGTAATGGAGTTTATGGATACATCCTTAGATAAGCATATTTCAACCAATAATGCAAAGCTAACCTTTAATTCAAGATTAAAGCTAGGAATCCAAATTATTAGAGCTTTCTCATATATACATTCAAAAAAAATTCTGCATCGAGATATAAGCCCCAAAAATATTCTTCTTAAAAAATATGATGACGTAGTAATTGTGAAAATAGCCGACTTCGGTCTAGTGAAAGTTGTAGATAGCGACCTAACTTCGGCAAATACTAATTTTAAGGGCTACTTTAATGATCCAAGCCTAGTAGTAGAAGGATTTAATACTTATGATGTTCTACATGAGACTTATGCTCTTACTCGCATTTTATATTATGTATTAACTGGAAAAACTAGCACTGATAAAGTATCTGAAAATATGAAAGAATTTATTGGTAAGGGTCTTAACACTGATAAGAGTCTCAGGTTTAAGGATGTTGATGAATTGGGGTTGGCCTTTCAAAATATAAAATCTAATTGATTGTTGTTTTTATTAGGCCAATTCTAACTTGCGCGTCAAGTGCGACAAGCACCCAGCCAATTACAGGGCAATTTTTAAATTCAGCAGGTGTAGGGTGCGCCATGCGCACCTTTTTGGATATTCGGTGCGCACGGCGCACCCTACTCGGCTTATCGTACACACTGCCTTACCAACACGACACCCCCAACCCACAAAAAACTAGCCCCGCAACTGCTGCCATTTCTCGTTTTACGTTACCATTGGCACATCGTCTTCACACCCATTTAGCCCACCATGACCGACGCCCCAACACCGCAACGCCCCGAAATTCAACACGAAGAACTCTGGGTTTTCCCCATGGACTACCCCATCAAGCTGATTGGTTTGGCAGGTGACGACCTATTACATGCCGTACGTGCCATTATTATTCGGCATTTTCCGCAGTTTGATTTGGCGACATTGGTCATTCAGCCCTCCAGCGGTGGCAAATATCACAGCATTCGTGCCGTATTGCCGTTTGACAACCGTGATCAAGTCAATGCCATTTATGCCGATCTGGCCGCCTGTCCTCATATCAAAACGGCGCTGTAACCATGCCACAACCGGCCTTGGTGATTCGGCTGTTTGATCAGCCACAAGACTATGCTCAGACGTTTGCCCAGATGCGGGCATTCACCGAGCAACGGACGGCCGACACACCAGACGAGCTGTGGGTCTTGCAGCATCACGATGTGTTGACCCAAGGCCAAGCCGGTAAGCCCGAACACATTTTAAACCACACGACAGCGCTACCCATTGTACAGACCGACCGTGGCGGCCAAGTCACATGGCATGGCACCGGCCAACTGGTGGCCTATTGGCTGTTTGACCTCAAACGGCTGGGCTGGAATGTGCGTGAACTGGTCAGTCAGGCGGAACAAACCGTGATTGACACACTGGCACGCTACAACATTAACGCTGTTGCACGCCGTGATGCACCAGGCGTGTATGTGGGCGACCGTAAAATTGGCTCATTGGGCTTTAAAATTCGTAAAAGCTGTAGCTATCATGGGTTATCACTCAATATTGACTGTGACTTGGCAGGCTTTATGCAAATTAATCCCTGTGGCTATGCGGGTTTAGAAATGGTGCGGCTGGCCGATCTGTGTCAACCGACCCCAACGTTTGCCGACGTGGCCCAATGCCTCATTACGATTGCACAGCAAAAACACGGAATGAGTTTTCCCCAAAAGCCCTAGATGGACTCTGGCTAAACGTGATGCTTGCGCCAACTAGAGTATTTACTCTAAACTGCAGAAATCTGCTAAAAGAACGGCCTGATTGCTTGTTGTCATGCCCACACCAACCGCTCCACCGACTATCTGAGAGTGCTTTGTGAAACCGACGCAATTACTCCCCTTGGCTCAACGGGCCTACGTCGCCACCATGATGGATATCATTGGTCGCGGCCTTGTTTCGGCCAGTCAAGTTGATGAAGAAATCCGCGCCGAAGTGGCCGGTTTTCCCAAAGGCTTTATTTTTCAAATGGTCGTCTTGCCCAAAGGACCGGGTTTTATCGCTCAGGTGCAAGATGACGGATCACTCAAACGCTTAACCGACTTTGTGGGCAAGCCACACCTGTCGATCAAGTTTAAGCATGTGTCTTTGGCATTTTTGGTGTTTTCTTTTCAAGAAGGCACAGCACGCGCGTTTGCCAATGACCGCATGATCGCGGACGGCGAAGTCTCACACGCCATTCGTTTAGTGCGCTGCTTAGACAAAATGGAAGCCCTGATTTTGCCCAAGCCGGTCGCAGCACTGGCCGTTAAGCGCTATCCCTTGCTGCCAATCAGCGAAAAAGTGAGCAAAGCCCTCCGCATCTACGGCAAAGTCGCACAAACATTTTTGGAACGGAACTAAATCATGAGCAAGTCGTACTACGAATTTTTCTGCCCTGTTAAAGTCATCGCCGGTCACATGGCGCTAGAACACATCCCGTTTGAGCTATCCACACTGGGTGCCAAACGTCCGATGATCATCACCGACAAAGGCGTGCGCAGCAACAACCTACTCAGCTTTATTGAAGCTGCATTTGCAGAAACCGACTGCACCATCGCTGCGATTTTTGATGACGTACCGCCAGACTCCAGCCTGCAAACGGTACGCACAGCTGCACAAATCTACCGCGACAACAATTGTGACGCGCTGATCGCTGTGGGCGGTGGTTCGGTGATTGACACCAGTAAAGGCGTTAACATTCTGGTCTCTGAAGGCGGTGATGATCTGGTTAAATTTTCGGGCGCGCATAACCTGACCCGTCCGCTCAAGCCATTTTATGTCGTCCCCACCACCGCAGGCACTGGCTCAGAAGTGACCATGGTTGCCGTGGTATCGGACACCGAAAAACACGTCAAGCTGCCGTTTGCGTCGTATTTCTTGATGCCAAACGCCGCCATTCTTGACCCACGCATGACCCTGACCCTGCCACCGCACATCACCGCGATGACGGGCATGGACGCCATGACCCACGCGGTTGAAGCCTACACCTGCATGGCCGCCAACCCGATTTCGGATGCGTACGCCTTTGCAGCGGTCAAAAAAGTCAGCGAAAACCTGTTTAAAGTCTTGGACAACCCCAAAGACGAAAATGCCCGTCTAGAACTGGCACAAGCGTCCACCATGGCCGGTATTGCGTTCTCTAACGCCATGGTTGGCTTGGTGCATTCGCTCGGTCACGCCACGGGTGCTGTTGCACACTTGCCACACGGCCTGTGCATGAACCTGTATCTGCCGTATGTCTTGGAATACAACAAAGACGTCAATGGCGACAAAATCGCTGAGCTGCTATTGCCATTGGCCGGTGCCGATGTGTATGCCGCAACCCCAGCCGCCCAACGCGCCCAGAAGTCGATTGACGTGATTCGTGCCATGCGTGATGAGTTGTTTACCCGCACCAAACTGCCGCGCACGCTGAAAGAAACCGGTAAAGTTCAAGAGTCACAGCTCAAAGAAATCGCCGAAAAAGCATTGGATGACGGGTCGATTATTTACAACCCGAAAGAAGCCCGCATGGATGATCTAATGGCTGTACTGAAAAAAGCCTTTGGTTAATGGTGAATCAGTTGCCGTTGTGACAAAAACAGCGCCTCAAGTGGGCGCTGTTTTATAAAACTAGACAGTGTCTGGCTTACGAGTCTTTAGATAGATATCCAAACGATGAAAAAGCAATAAATCCAAGCAATAACGCCCAAAAACCATAATGATTCCATCCCCCACGTTTCATGTTGCGCTCACTGTAGGTAGGATCACTGGCCAGTACTTGATCCATCTCGGCTGGAATCTCATGATAACTGCTGTCATCAACCGACTGAATGCCCACGCGCGAACAATCCCACGTCCACACATCCGCCCACAACACCCCAAAACGGCTGCACTTATATGCCACTTTGAGACCTTCAGTCATCGGATACTCTTCAACCACTTTGGCTGGAAAATTGCTAACCTCAAAAAACTCTTCACCGGTGTTAATAATGAATAAACCTTTCGCTTGCGCTGAGACGCTAAACAAAAAATAGAACATAACTGCGGCGCATACTTGACGACATTGCATCACTTTGACCTCTTTAAACAGGTTTAAAAAATATAATCATCAGGTTGATCATAGGATTAAAGTCACTGCACTACAGTGACGTATGGCAAGATTATCAAGAATAAAAAATAAAACAAACCCGTATATCCAGAAGATGGTCATGCAAATGATGACTTGCTTACTGCCCAGCACCCACAAATCCCTGTTGCCGCCATGCCTCATACACCATCACTGCCACACTATTAGACAGGTTTAAGCTACGTGATTCTGGCTGCATGGGTAGGCGTAACCAATGCTCGGCCGGAAACTGCTCACGCACGGCCAGCGGTAAACCTTGCGTTTCTGGGCCAAACATAAAGGCGACAGGGCGATTGAGGTCTTGGGCAAACGGCATGGATGTGCCTTTGGTGGTGAGCGGGAAAATCGCCCTAACCCCCGCCGCGCGTACCGACTGCAAACAATCGTCTAAGTTCGGCCAAATTTTCATGCGCGCCCATTCGTGGTAATCCAAACCCGCACGCTTGAGCAGTTTGTCCTCTAGGGTAAACCCGAGTGGTTCGATCAAATGCAAATGCGCGCCGGTATTGGCACACAGCCGAATAATATTGCCGGTATTACCAGGGATTTCTGGTGCAAACAAAATCACATGAATCACGCGGCGCTCCATATTTTATAGGCGGGATCAGCATCAAAACGAGATCAAGAATGGCATAAAAAACGGCCACCAATGGCAGCCGTTTTCACTCGGTTCAGTCCACTTACAGTTGAACCAACGCGGCGATTTGCTCCACAGCATCGTCAAGCGACGCAGCGCTCAAGTCGGCATCGGCCAAGGCAACATCAGTGACCAATACAGCCACACCGGTTGCACGCAACAGCGCGGCTTCAGCGACGCTGGCATCGGCTTTTGCCAAGCTGACCACGCCTTTTTGCAGCAAGGCGCGCTCTAACCATTCGGCTTGCGCCAATACCACCGCCGACAGTGCAACCACAGCAGGTTTTTGACCCAAACGTGCGGCGCGATCTTCAGCAGTGACCGTGATGTTGTCATCGGTCAATAACACCGATTCTTCCACCATCCCTGCGCCCACAGTGACGTTGGACAGACGGTCGATGACAATAAATGCACCGGTCAGACGGCTGTCTTGGTAGCGATCAAAGGCCACAGGGCGGTCAAGTTGCACCACCACGTCGGCAATGCCGTTCAGCTCGACCCGATCAGCAGCCACATGTTCCAAGGTGTTGACATCAACACGATGATTAATGCGGGCAATTTTACCTGGTACGGTTTGCGTGCCGACTTTAAAGTCGTACAGCTTGCCTGCGACCAAGGGTTGATCCGCCATCCACACCACGGTCGCCCGTAGTGAGGCCGACAAGGTGGGTTCTTGACCCACATGCACCAGCATGTCACCACGGCTGACGTCGATTTCATCGGTCAAGGTCAACGTAATGGCTTGACCGGCAAATGCAGATTGCAAGTTGCCGTCATAGGTCACAATCGACTCGACCGTGCTTTGCTTGCCCGATGGCAAGGCCAACAGGGTATCGCCCACCTGCACCGAACCTGCGGCAATCGTACCGGCAAAACCACGGAAATCGAGGTTTGGACGGTTGACGTATTGCACGGGCAAACGGAAATCAGCCTGCTTGACATCACGGTTGATCTGCACCAACTCTAAAATCTGCATCAACGTGCCGCCGTCATACCACGGCGTTTGTTCAGAGGCGTTGACCACGTTGTCGCCATTGAGCGCGGACATGGGTACAAAATGAATGTCGGCAGGTTTGCGGTCGCCCAATTGCTCCACAAACGCCAAGTAGTCTTGCTTGATCTCATTAAAGCGATCTTGCGAAAAACCCAGCAAGTCCATTTTATTGACCGCCACCACCACATGCTTAATCCCCAGCAACGCGGCAATAAAGCTATGACGACGGGTTTGCGTCTGCACGCCATAGCGCGCATCAATCAAAATAATCGCCAAGTCACAGGTCGATGCACCGGTGGCCATGTTGCGGGTGTACTGCTCGTGGCCGGGGGTGTCGGCAATGATGAACTTGCGTTTTTCGGTCGAGAAATACCGATAGGCCACATCAATGGTAATGCCCTGCTCGCGCTCGGCCTGCAACCCATCGACCAGCAACGCCAAGTCTGGTGCGTCGCCTTGCGTGCCGGATTTTTTACTGTCGCGGGTGACAGCGGCCAAATGGTCTTCATAGATCAGTTTGGAGTCGTACAGCAAACGCCCAATCAAGGTACTTTTGCCGTCATCGACGTTACCGCAGGTCAAAAAGCGCAACAGGTCTTTTTGCTCGTGTTGTTTCAGATAGGCCAAGATGTCTTGGCTAATCAGTTCAGATTGGTGTGACATGCCATGATTCCTTAAATGCGACCTTAGAAATAACCTTGCTGTTTTTTCAGTTCCATCGATCCGGCTTCGTCGTGGTCGATCATGCGACCTTGACGCTCCGAACTGGTGGTCAGCAGCATTTCTTGAATCACTTCTGGCAGGGTGGCCGCCGTCGACTCGACCGCACCGGTCAAGGGATAGCATCCCAATGTACGGAAACGAACCGATTTCATTTCTGGCACTTCGCCTTCTTTGAGCGGCATACGGTCGTCATCGACCATGATCAGTGTGCCACCACGGTTGACCACAGGACGCGGCTCGGAGAAGTACAACGGGACAAGCGGAATACCTTCTAAGTAGATATATTGCCAGATGTCCAGCTCAGTCCAATTGGACAGCGGAAAGACCCGAATGCTTTCGCCTTGGTTGACCTTGCCGTTGTAGATATTCCACAACTCTGGCCGTTGGTTTTTAGGATCCCAACGGTGTTGCTTGTCACGGAACGAATACACCCGCTCTTTGGCACGTGATTTTTCTTCATCACGACGCGCACCACCAAACGCGGCATCAAAGCCGTATTTGTCTAAGGCTTGTTTTAAGCCTTGGGTTTTCATGATATCGGTGTATTTAGAACTACCATGGTCAAACGGGTTGATGTTGTCGGCGACGCCTTCGGCGTTTTGATGCACGATCAACTCAAGACCCAGCTTGGCGACCATTTCATCGCGAAACGCGATCATCTGTTTAAATTTCCAGCCGGTATTGACGTGCATCAGCGGAAATGGCGGCTTACCAGGGTAAAACGCCTTCATCGCCAAATGCAGCATGACCGCTGAATCTTTGCCAATCGAGTACAGCATGACAGGGTTAGCAAATTCAGCCGCGACTTCGCGGATGATGTGAATACTCTCAGCTTCTAATTGCTTTAAGTGGGTCAGTCGTTCCTCAGTCATTGTCCTCGCCTCGACCATGCAGATTTCGGGCGGCATCATAACATTCTTTGATAGGGATGTTTCTCACCCAACAGACAATTCATTGCAGCACCGCGCACCCTGCCCGCTGTACAAACGAGATCAGGCAGGGGGGCTGGTTGAGTTAGGCGTGTAAATACCGGTCAAACACTGCGCCATAATCACGCACGACCAACGCCTGACGCTGGCCTTCTAGCCATGTATAGGCTTTGATCGACAACCCCATCAAGGCATCTGGCAGGTCATCAACGGCAGGTCGACTGTTGGACAGTACCGCCAAGGCAGCTTTAAATGCCTCTTCGGAGTGTGCGTGTTGATGGGTTGATTCATATTGCATTTCGGCAATCATGCTTAACGCTTTGTACAAGTCTTTGAGGGGTTCAAGCTGTTGTTTGTCGACATCAATCGAGTAGGCTTGACCGCCCAAGCTAAACTTAATCTCGACATCTAAGTCGACGCGTCCTGCGGTCTCTATCAACACATCCTTAAACACCGACCGATAATAAGGCTTGCGATACAATACCCGTTTAGAGCTGACCGCGCTGGTTCCATCAAGGTGCAAAAAAGCCAAATTGGTAAAGCAGTATTCGTCTGATTTAGTTTTGATCAAAAAAATAATCCGCTCACCATCTTCGTGCATGACGTAATCATCAGCATCGGTTTTATTAAAGTCACTGGGTGCAATAATCTGACCCACGTCGCTCATGCCCGTAATGTCGGCAGCAAATTTTTTAAACATGGTGTTGCGTCCTTTGGCGGTTGTTATGCATGTTGCCGACTGTAGCGATTTTCTCGGCTCGGCACCACCGCAGCCACCAACCACTCAATACGGCGCAATCGCGGCCGTTTGATAGCCACCCGTATGGATAAACACCATGCGCGCGCCCTGCTCAATCTCTCCCTGTTGAATGCGCTCAAACAGGCGATATAAGGCCTTTGCGGTATAGACGTAATCCAAGGGCACACCCAGACCGGCTTGTAAGGCGCGCAGTTCGGCCAAAAACGACGCATTGACCCGTCCAAACCCCGCATACGCGGCACGATCATCAACCACTAAACGCGCCAATGCTTGGCTCAACGCCACAGCATCACCCGCATAGATGTGCTGTAAGGCTTGCGCACCTTGATCCGGCAACTGCGTATAGCCTTTGGCGGCACATAACGCCAACACACGACAGTGCGGCACTGCCTGTTGCTGTAAGCCGTACAGTAAACCGGCCACCGTGCCGCCTGTCCCCACCGGACAAACAATCCAATCAAAGGGTGGATGACCCTTATGAATCGGTGCAAATAGCTCGCTGATGATCTGCGCCACATCAGGTAAACAGGCGGCTGATGTGCCGCCTTCAGGCACGATCCGATACGGCGCAAACGGCTGAAGCTGCTGCATCAGCGCCGCGCTCATCTGCTGTTGTTCGGGGTAATACGCTGACCGTGACAGGCTGATCAGGTGCATACCATAGGCGGCACATTGCGCCAAAATTGGCGCATTTGACTGGTCAATCTCGCCACGGACACAGCCCACCGTGCGGATGCCCGTGTGCTGCCCCATCGCGGCCAAGGCCAACAAATGGTTGGAGTATGCCCCGCCAAAACTGACCAACGTGCCAACACCGTAAGCCAAAGCTTGCCGAAAATACACCGCTGACTTGCGGTATTTATTACCGATTAACATGGGATGAAGCAGGTCATCACGCTTGATCCATAACTCAATCTGATGCTGCTGTAAGACGGGATGATCCAGTCGCTGTACGGGTGATGCAGGCAAAACCTGATGCAGCATAGGCGTTACACCCCCGTACCATCCAGCAGCGCCTGCCACTGTTGAACACGACTGGACACATGATTGACCGGCACACCCAGCACATCGCCCACCACCGCATACAGATGAATCCCGCAATCAACTAACGGCTGGCTGTTTTCGACGCTCAGGCCGCCAATGGCGCAGACCGGCACGCCCAAGGTGGCTGTGGCCTGCTGTAAGGTGGCAAGGCTGACCGCCTGTGCATGCGGCTTGGTTGCAGATGCATACACCGCACCAAACGCCACATAGCTGGCACCCTGAGCAATGGCTTGCTTTGCCCAAACCAGCGAGTCATGACAGGTACGGCCAATCATCGCCGACTGCCCCAAACGCGCCCGTGCATCGTGCAAGCAGCCATCGCCTTGCCCCAAATGCACACCACAACCTAGACGCTCGGCCAGCGCCACATCGTCATTGATGATCAATGGCACCTGATATTGCTGACAAATCTCTAGCATCGCGGTGGCTTCGGCGTCTTGTTGATCCGCTGGGGTGTGTTTGCGCCGATACTGCAATACAGCCACGCCACTGGACAATGCGGCGTGTAGCTTGTTTTGCAAAATCGGCCACGGGTCATCGTTGGTGAGCAGATACAACCCACGAGATGGCAAGGTCATGGGCTTAGATCTGGTCGTTTTGTCGATTGGTCAAACTTAAGCGACCACGCAGCACATCACTAAACATGCGCCAATCGGACACAAAACTTTTTAGGGGTTGTTTAAAGCTGGCCGGTTTGTTTTGTTCAAACACAAAATGCCCGACCCATGCACAGGCGTAACCGGCCACAATCCCCGCCAGCAGTGGTTTGACTGAGCGATGACGAATCGACTGCACAATCCCCAATACCCCACAGCTTGTGCCAACAAAATGCAAACGCCGGCAGGTGAGGTTTTGGTGTTCACCTAAATAAAATTGATAAAAATCTTGTGGGGCTGCATCTGCACTGGGCGATTGAAACGGAATCAGATTTTTTTGATGGCTGGTCATGGCGGCGAATCCGGCGAGACAATAAGAATAGCCCCCAGACTAGCATGAAGCCCGCCGCTACG
>JBEANQ010000029.1:0-18524 GCA_041165345.1 Pseudomonadota bacterium | reverse complement strand
TGTATATTGATTTCGATAAAAATGGATACACCGTAAATTACAATAGATTTACGAGTGATTATGTATTTGATCGAGATGTTTATTGTGGTTATGATTATGATGCAAAAATAATAATATCTGTTTCTTTTGGCGAGGATCCATCTAGTCTTTTAAAGACATTGGTCTATAATATTGAAGTTGAATATTTTCACTCTTATTTTGTTGGTCAGCAAAGTATATGGGTGCACGCTGCAAACAGCTAACGCTGTCGAGATGGTTTTGCATCATATGACAGCACACACATGCAATCCCCACCCGCCCAACGCGCAAATATGCTTAAATAGCCCCCAATTTTCGCTTTTTTGGCGCATTTGGAGGATTGTTTGATGCGTGCTTATAACTTCTGTGCAGGCCCTGCGGCACTACCGACCGACGTCTTAGAACGTGCCAAGCGTGAGCTGTCTGATTGGCACCAAACCGGCATGTCGATCATGGAAATGAGCCATCGCTCAGACGACTTTGTGGGCGTGGCCGAAAAAGCAGAAGCTGACTTGCGTACCCTGATGGGCATTCCCAGCAACTATAAAGTGTTGTTTTTGCAAGGTGGTGCAAGCCTGCAATTCTCGGCTATTCCACTCAACTTGCTGGGTGCAGGCCAAACAGCCGATTATATTGACACCGGCATCTGGTCACAAAAAGCCATTGAAGAAGCCCGTCGTTTTGGCAATGTCAACGTGGCGGCATCCAGCAAAGCCAATGGATTTACCCAAGTGCCAGCCCAAGCCGACTGGCGCTTGACCGACGGCGCAGCCTACCTGCATTACACCCCCAACGAAACCATTGGTGGCTTGCAGTATGATTTTATTCCACAGGTTGATGTGCCTTTGGTGGCCGATTACTCGTCCAGCATTTTGTCTGAGCCACTGGACGTGTCCAAGTTTGGTTTGATCTATGCGGGTGCACAAAAAAATATCGGTCCTGCCGGTTTGACCATCGTGATTGTGCGTGACGACCTGATCGGCAACGCACAAGCGGGTATTCCCGCCCTGATGGATTATGCCGCCCAAGCCAAAAATGGCTCGATGATCAACACGCCGCCCACCTTTGGTTGGTACTTGGCGGGCTTGGTGTTTGAATGGTTGCTTGAGCAAGGTGGTGTGGAAGCCATGCAACGGCAAAACCATCAAAAAGCCGAACTGTTGTACGGCTACATTGATCAAAGCGGTTTTTATGCCAACCCGATTGCCAAGCCCAACCGTTCGATCATGAACGTTCCGTTTACCTTGGCCGACAGTGCGTTAGACAAAGCATTTTTGGCAGAGAGCGAAGCCGCTGGCCTGCTCAACTTGGCGGGTCATCGCTCGGTGGGTGGAATGCGCGCCAGCATCTATAACGCTGTGGCGCTGGACGGTGTGCAAGCGTTGGTCAGTTTTATGCAAGACTTTGCCAAGCGTCACGGCTAAGACAACTCCCATGGGTGTGTTGACCAGTCGGATTGCGCTAGTCAACATGCTCGCGGGTGGCATTTTTTAGAGGGATCAGATGATGGCACACAACCGTACGGTCATTAGATACCCCTTTGATGTTGATCCTTATTGTTGAGTCTTTATGATCCGTCGCGCTGTTGAGACTGATATTGCCCCATTAATGACGTTGATTAACCGAGCCTATCGTCCGCAACAGGGTGAGGCTCAGGGCTGGACGCATGAGTCTGATTGGGTCGATGGTGATCGTATGAATGCCAGCGCATTGTATGAGCTTCTAGATGATCCACAGCAGCAATTATGGGTGTTAACCCATGCGACTGAAGGGTGTGTGCAAGGCTGTGTGTTATTAACGGCTCAACCGAATCACGCTGCACATGTGGCGGTCAGCATTGGTTTACTGACCGTGGATGTGGCATTGCAAGGTCAGGGGCTGGCTAAGCAACTCTTGGCTTTCGCTGAGCAGCAGGCCGTACTGACGTGGTCAGCCCAGCAGGTGAGTATGTCTGTGCTACAGATTCGCACAGCATTATTGGCGTTTTATACCCGACATGGATATGTCTACACTGGCGAACAACAGCCATATCCGATTGGACAAGGAGTGGGACGACCTAAGCAAGATTTGAATATTCTGATGCTTAAGAAAGTGCTGATTTAAGCCTGTGCAAAAAAACCGGCATCTGCTCAATCTGCCGGTTGGTTGTCATCAATGACTTACAAACGAGACAGCTTGCGGTCTTGTTTGATGGTTTCTAGATAGGTACGAATACGAGTGACATACTGCATACATTGAGTAAAGCGGCTGTTTTTGGCGGCGTTATCACTCAAATATTGGTAGATGTTGGCCCAACTGTCGGGGTCTTGTTTTTTGCTGCGTAGTTTCTGCCGCACTTGGTCTATGGCACCTGGCCCCATATTATAGGCGGCTAGTGAAATCCACAAACGATCCGATGCGGGCACATCAGCATATTTACGTTGTAGTTGCTTAAAATACAGTGCACCTCCTTGAATACTTTGTGTCGGGTCATTTCGATCAATCACCCCCATTTCGCGTGCAGTGGTTTCGGTCAGCATCATGAGGCCACTGACGCCTGTTGGCGAAACCGCTGTCGCATCAAGCATAGATTCTTGGTATCCCATGGCTGCCAGTAGTTGCCAATCTAAGCGATGCTGTTTGGCGCTTTCTTGAAAAACAGGTTTATACAGGGGCAGCCGATCATTGAGATTTTGGCTAAACGAAGCACGAATATATTTGCTTTGCATGGTTTTTTGTTCATAGAACGTGGCCATGCGTGCGGTGGTGCCCAATTGGCGTTTTTGGCATACAAAACCATTGGCAGTGGTGGTGAGTGGGTCATTGGGGGTGCTAAACGTCCAGCGGACATTGGGGTTTAAGCCATGTGTGCTGAGTGTGCTTGGGTCATTACAACTGAGGTCTAAATGAGTGAGTTCTGATTGATCCAATTGCTTTTGCGTGGCGGTGGTCATGGCCATGTCGGCTTTGCCGTCTCTGACTGCTTTAAAGGCGAGTTTGGCATTGGCAACGGTTTTAAATTTGAGCGTGACGTTGAGGTCATTGGCATAGGCGCGTGCTAAGTCATAGCCAAAGCCGTATAAAAACTGATCTTTGCTAAAGTGCGTGGTATCACTCGCGACGCTGACCACGGTGAGTGTTTTGTGGGCGATGACGTGATCGAGGCGGGTTTGCTCATCATCTGTGACCGCGAGTAACACGGTGCTGGCACCTAATACACTCAGCAATACGATGAGGCGTTTAATCGGCGAACATAACTTGCCGGTGAGCGGCGAGTCGGTGACGTGGCGCATGTGTGTCTCCATCAGACAGGCGATGGGTCGGCGTCCGTGACGACCCATCTGTTTGAGGTGTGGCATCGCATGACGTCAAGTGACGACAAAGGAATACGATAAAACGAGCTGAGTATCTAAAAACCGAGACGGAATTGCCACTTTAAACCGCTAAGCGGTATGTTTTTTGAGCGTAAATGACTGTAAATTACACGATTTGGCGATAGTTGAAGTTATTCTTCATAATGGATGTGTGTAATCCAATAACAAGCACGTCGATCATGTGGCAGTAGAACGGTGACTTCATCATCATTTTTTTTGCCCAATAATGCCCGTGCCATGGGTGATTCGATGCTGATCCAATGTTGGCTCGGCTCAAATTCATCTGAGCCAACAATGCGTAGGGTTTGGGTTTTGCCTTGGTCGTCTTCAAGTTCAACATAGGCACCAAAAAACACTCGGTTGGGGTCGTCAGGCTGGCGGTCAATGACCTGTAAGTCTGGAATACGTTTTTGCAAAAAACGAATACGTCGGTCGGTTTCACGTAGTAGTTTTTTACCGTAGATGTATTCGGCGTTTTCGGAGCGGTCGCCTTGGGCGGCGGCTTCACTGACGGCACGGGTGAGTTCGGGGCGACGGACGCGCAGTAAAAAATCGAGTTCATCCGACAGTCGTTGGTAGCCTGCACGGGTGATGTAGGGCGCGCGCATGGAAGTGCCTTTGCGGATTTGGTCGATGGGAACAAAAAAACAGGCCACCCTTGGGCAGCCTGTTGCATGGATGACTAGGTCATCAATGGCTTATTTTTCAACGCCAGCAGGTTGGCCTGCCAATTTTGCATTGACGTATTCCCAGTTGACCAAGCTGTCGAGGAAGGTTTTGACATACTTTGGACGCAGGTTGCGGAAGTCGATGTAGTAGGCATGTTCCCACACGTCGCAGGTCAGCAGTGCCACTTTGCCATGTGCCATGGGGAGGTCGGCATTAGCGGTTTTCATGATCGAGACGTTGCCGTTGACTTCGTCAGCAACCAGCCATGCCCAGCCTGAACCAAATTGGGTCAATGCGGCATTGGTGAATTCTTCAGCAAATTTTTCATAGCTACCAAAGGCGGCGATGATTTTGTCGGCCACTGCACCAGTCGGCACGCCACCACCATTGGGGGTCATGCAGTTCCAGTAGAAGGTGTGGTTCCAGATTTGGGCGGCTTGATTAAAGATGCCCAGTTTGCTGGCGTCATTTGCAGTGGCGCTGATGATGGCTTCGAGGTCTTGACCTTCAAGTGCAGTGCCTGCAATCAGTTCGTTCAGTTTAACCACATAGGCATTGTGGTGTTTGTCATGGTGAAACTCGAGGGTTTCAACGCTGATATGAGGCAGCAGTGCGTCTTTGGCGTACGGCAGGTCTGGCAGTGTAATGGCGGACATGATGTGTTCCTATTCCTTGCGATGGCGGGGAGGGTGCAATTGACTTGCACCCCATTCAACAAATCGTGACAGCAGTGCCATTGTCGTTGGACGATGGCGTCTGTGGCTTATTTGAGGGCGTCAGCGTTGTTGCTGAGGTAGTCTGCAACACCAGCAGGTGATGCGGTCATGCCTTTGTCACCTTTACGCCAGTTGGCTGGGCAGACTTCGCCATGTTCTTCGGTGAATTGCAGTGCGTCGATGATGCGCAGCAGTTCGTCCATGTTACGACCGAGTGGCAGGTCGTTGACGATTTGCGAACGGACGATGCCGTTGGTGTCGATGATGAACGCACCACGGAAGGCCACGCCGCCTGCCGATTCAACGTCATAGGCTTGGGCGATGTCATGCTTCACGTCAGCAGCCAAGGTGTATTTGACTGGGCCAATACCGCCTTGATCAACTGGGGTGTTGCGCCATGCGTTGTGGGTGAATTGCGAGTCAATCGACACGCCAACCACTTCAACATTGCGGGCTGTGAATTCTGGCATTTTGTTGTCCAGCGCGATCAGCTCGGATGGGCAAACAAAAGTGAAATCGAGGGGGTAGAAAAACACCAGCGCATATTTGCCTTTGCTGGCTTCAGAAAATTGATACGAGTCAACAATCTCGCCAGTTCCCAAAACAGCAGCAACATTAAAGTCTGGTGCGGGCTTACCAACCAATACGGCCATGAGATTCTCCAAGCAAAAAAGGCGCAAAAATCATCGTGATTTTTGACTGTGTATAAAGGCCCGTTTACCTTGCCCCAAGGGGCGTGGATTGGCAAGTCTGCAACTGTTGAGCCTGTGTTGTTCTGATCAAAAAAACACTCATTTGTGCAGAAAATATCCTAAACCGGATGAAACAGATCGACAAAATCGACGGCAATGGAAAACTGATCTGCAATCGCTTGACCCAGCCGTTGCACCCCGCCGCGTTCGGTGGCGTGATGTCCGCAGGCAAAATAATGAATGCCCAGTTCGGCGGCGTCATGCACAGTGCGCTCACTGACCTCGCCAGAAATATAAGCGTCGCAGCCTTGCGCAACGGCCTGTGGTAAAAACCCTTGTGCGCCTCCAGTACACCAACCGACCTTGCGAATCTGTGCCGGTCCTCCGGCCAAATGCAGCGCGGGTCTGCCCAGTGCTTGGCTCAGATGAGCAGTCATGTGTTCTGCACTCATGGGTGGGCATGTGCCGACATTGCCAATCGGCAGTGCATCGTTGGGGTCAAGTGCCCCTGTGATGTGAAAGCCCAGTAGGTCGGCCAGCGCGGCATTGTTGCCTAATGTGGGATGCGCATCTAAAGGCAAGTGGTAGGCAATTAACGAGATGCCGTGTTGCATCAGCAAGCGAATGCGGTCGCCCTTCATGCCAGTTAAGACGGGGTCTTCGCCTTTCCAAAAATAGCCGTGATGTACCAAAATGGCATCGGCCTGTTGTGCAATAGCGGCGTCAATCAAGGCTTTGCTTGCAGTCACACCGGTGACGATTCGCTGGATGTTGGCTCGACCTTCGACCTGTAGACCATTTGGGCAGTAGTCTTTAAAGGCGTGAGGGGTCAGGGTGAGGTCGCACCAATTGAGAATGTGGGTGAGGGTGGTCGGCATAAACTCAGGCTCGTCAAACGGCCATACTGGCCATGCAGTATTGTATTGTTAAAAACAGCCACAATATACCTGTGGCAATGTAGGCCATTGGTGGCGCTCATCGTGGGTTGGTATGGCCAGCGTGTGAGCCATCTGTGTGAATGATTTGAGATAGAACGCAAAGAAGGATAAACATCGTGCGTCGAGCCATCATGTGGTTGCCTTGGCTGTTGCTGATCATGGTCAGTGGGCTGTTTTGGATGCTGCAACAGCAGTGGCAGCGTCACCCCGAAACAGCAGTCGTACAAAATCAACAGCCATTGGTGCAGCAGAGCGCAGGTGGTGTGGTGTCTTATCATGCTGCTGTGCAAGTGGCATCACCTGCAGTGGTCAATATTTATACCTTGCAGACCGTAAAGTCTCATCCCGCGATTGATGATCCGGTGCTTCGGCGTTTTTTTGAGTTTCATAATGGTCGATTGCCAGAGTCTACGCCTGAAGATGATGATGCAACCAGCTTGGGTTCTGGGGTGGTGGTGCGAGCAGATGGCTATATTTTAACGAATAATCATGTGGTTGCAAAAGCTGACAGTATTACAGTGGCGTTTCAAGATGGCCAGCGTGCCAAAGCCACTGTTATTGGCACAGACCCCGACAGCGATTTGGCAGTGATTAAAGTCGACCGTCAAGGCTTGCCGGTGTTGCCATTTAAAAAAACCATCAGCCAAGTCGGTGATGTGGTGCTGGCCATTGGCAACCCCTTTGGTGTGGGGCAAACCGTGACCCAAGGTATTATTTCTGCGACTGGTCGGTCGGGATTAGGCATCAATACCTACGAAGACTTTATTCAAACGGATGCTGCGATTAACCCTGGTAATTCGGGTGGGGCGCTGATTGATGTAGCCGGCAACTTGGTGGGCATTAATACCGCAATTTTTTCGCGGTCAGGCGGCTCGATGGGGATTGGTTTTGCCATTCCGGTCACGCTGGCACAGCAAGTGATGAATGACATTATTCAGTATGGCAAAGTGACGCGCGGTTGGTTGGGTATTGAAGTTGGGTCAACCAATGACCCGAATCGAATGACCCCCGAGCAAGCGGGTGTGTTGGTGGCTGGGGTGATGAAAAATGGTCCTGCATCATTGGCGGGTTTACGGGTCGGGGATCGGATTTTAGCGATAGATGGCCAACCCATTGCTGATGCTTCACAATTGATTGGTGCTGTGGCGCGCAAAAAACCTGACTCACGGGTCGAGCTGCGCATCAAACGCGGTCAGGCCGATTTGCTACAGTCGATTCAAATCAGTGAGCGTCCATCGTCGTCTGGTGAAACCACTGTCGATAACCTTGAGCGTTAAGATGTGAGATGTGGCGTGATTGCCGCCTAAAGAGAGAATGAGTATGCCAACGTTATATACCACCACCCGTGCGCCCAACCCGCGGCGCGTTCATTTGTTTTTGGCGGCCAAAGGCATTGATCCAGCTCAAATCGGTTTAGAGATTGTACAGGTCGATATGGCGGGCGCTCAAAATCGTCAGCCCGAATATCTGGCGATACATCCGCTTGGTCAATTGCCTGCTTTGCAATTAGATGATGGTGCTGTGATTGGCGACTCGATTGCGATGTGCCGCTATTTGGATCAATTGTCCCCGACAGGGCCTATGTTGTTTGGTGCGACACCGCTGCAACAGGTGTGGGTCGATCAATTCAGTCGGCAGGCCGAGCTAGAGGTGTTGTTTCCGCTGATGCTAGCGTTTCAACATGGCCATCCCTTTTGGGCAGGAAAAGTCGAGCAAGTGGCCGAGTTTGCACCGGTGTCTCGTCGTCGGGCCTTGTCGCGCTTTGGCTACTTTGATCAGTGTTTAAGTACAGCGGATTATCTGGTCGATAACACCCTGACTGTGGCTGACTTAACCTTGTACGCGGCGTTAGATTTTGGCCGTTTGGCAGGGCTGAAGGTCGATGAGCAGCACCCGAATTTATTGGCTTTTTATCAGCGGATGCATGCGCAGTTTGCGGGTGTATAGCCTGCAGCGTCGCGTTATTCTCCGGCTAGTGTGAGGCTGCGTCCGCCATCGACGGCCAAAATTTGCCCTGTCACATAGCGAGCATCCAGCAAATACACGATGGCGTGCGCCAAGTCGTCTGGTGTACCAATCCGTTGCAGTGGAATAGAGGCCGAGACCCGTTGCTGTAGGTCATCATCAAGGGCGCTTGGCGAGTGAGCATCAGGCCATAAATTAGCGCCTGGTGCGACGCCATTGACCCGCACATCAGGCGCGAGGTCTTTGGCGAGTGCTTGCACCATCATGCGGTGGGCGGCTTTGGCCATGTTGTAAATGGGGTAGCCTGCAAAGGGCTGACCGTTGGCATGAATATCAAGAATGCTAAGGACTACGCCCTGTGTTGCCTGTAGATGCGGCAGGAGCGCTTGGGTCAAAAAAAATGGCGCACGGGCGTTAGAGCCCATCAGGTCATCCCAGTCTTGTTGAGTGGCCTGCCCCATAGGCGTTGAAAAAAAGCTTGAGGCGTTATGCACCAGTGCATCCAAACGCCCAAAGGCATTGCCAATGGTGTGGGCAAGGGTCGGCAGGTGCTGCATGTCTAGTAAGTCGCCCTGCACTGCGCAGGCAGAGTGTGGACGCTGTGCATTGAGACGGTCGGCATGGGCTTGGGCCTCATGCAGATTATGCCGACCATGCAGCACCACTCGCCAGCCTTGTGCATGTAACACGTCGGCCAAATGTGCGCCAATTCGCACCCCACTACCCGTAATACAGACCACCCGTTCGGTCATGGTGTATGCGCCGCAGTAGTCACACAAGGTTGACGTTTTTTGAGCTGTGTAATCGCGTCAATACGTGCATTGACCAGTGCTTCGCCAATACTGGCACCGCTCAAATGAGCGGGTAGGTCATTGGCACGAATGCCACGCACAGCCTGCATGGCACTGCGCATAAAGTCGGCTTGTGGGTACGGACGGTTTTCTAGTCCCAAGCGGCCACGGGCGTCGCATTGACAGGCTTGAATAAACTCTTCGACCCGTTCGGGTCTGCGCATCACATCTAAGCGTTGTAACAGCCGCCAGACTGTGCCTGCCCGTAGGTCTTGCGCGCGATGACACATGAGGTGTTCACGGCAGACCAGTTCGGCCAGCTCCCGAAAACTGGTGGGTACTTTAAAGCGATCACACAGGGCTAAAACGGGTGAGATGCCACGTTCTTCATGTTGATGATGCCGAGGCCATTCATCGGCAGGGGTGTAGCCTTTGCCGACATCATGCAGCAATGCGGCCCAACGTACACGGTCGTGATAACCGGCTTCACAGGCACGTTGTAGGGTCATGAGGGTATGAATACCACTGTCAATCTCAGGATGATGCTGAGGACGTTGTGGCACACCAAACAGTTGGTCAAGTTCGGGCATCAGCACACGCAATGCACCGCATTGACGTAACACATCAATATAAACATCAGCACGGTCTTCACCCAATGCACGTTGGGTTTCTTTCCACACCCGCTCTGCGGTCAGGCTGTTGAGTTCACCACTGTTGACCAACTCGGTCATTAGTTGCAGGGTGTCAGGTGCAATGTGAAAACCAAGCGGGGCATAGCGTGCAGCAAATCGTGCCACGCGCAACACCCGTAGTGGGTCTTCTGCAAATGCTGGTGACACATGACGCAGCAAGCGGTTAGCTAAGTCGTCTTGACCACCGTAGGGGTCAATCAGGCTGCCATCGGGAGCTTGTGCCATGGCGTTGATGGTCAGGTCACGCCGAATCAGGTCTTCTTCGAGGGTCAGATCCGGCGAAGTATAAAACGTAAAGCCGGCATATCCTTGGCCGCTTTTACGTTCGGTGCGCGCAAGCGCATATTCGTCATGCGTGAGGGGGTGCAGAAAAACCGGAAAATCACTGCCGACAGGTTTAAAGCCCGCAGCCAGCATTTGTTCGGGGGTTGACCCCACCACCACATAATCACGCTCGCTTACAGGTCGTCCGAGTAGAGCGTCGCGAACCGCTCCACCAACCAAATAAGTGTCCATGAAAAAAAACCTCTGTCTGACCCCAAAGCATGGGGGAGGACAGAGGTCTTGACAAGTGCCCGACGGTATCAAACCGTGACGCACCTGCATCAGTTTTGCTTACTTTACACTTAATGTTGCTTGTGTGCCGCCGCTTGTTGAATCTCGGCAACGGTCAAGGCCGTCATGTTGACGATCCGGCGCGGGGTGGCGGTCGGGGTCAAAACATGTACAGGCTTATTGGCACCCAGCAAAATTGGCCCAATGGTCACATTGGCACCTGCGGTGGTTTTCAGTAGGTTAAAGGCAATATTGGCCGCATCAAGGGTGGGCATAATCAGCAGGTTTGCCCCACCTTTGTAGCGTGAGTTGGGGAACTCAGCCAAACGAATGGCTTCGTCCAAGGCAGCGTCGCCGTGCATTTCGCCTTCAACTTCAAGCTCAGGTGCTTGCTCGGCCAGCAACCGATACACTTCACGCATTTTTTGAGCGCTAGCGGTATTGGCACTGCCAAAGCTGGAGTGCGACAACAAGGCGACACGTGGAATGAGGCCAAAACGACGGACTTCTTCGGCGGCCAGACGGGTCATCTCGGCCAGTTCGGCAGCGGTGGGGTCTGGATTGACGTAAGTGTCCGCAATAAACAAATTGCGGTCGCCCAACATGACCACGTTCATGGCGTACATGTTGCTGATGCCGTCACGGCAGCCGACCACATCACGGATGTAGTCTAGATGCAGGTCATAATGGCCGAAAGTGCCGCAAATCATGCCGTCTGCTTCGCCAAACTGAACCAGCATGGCGCCGATCAGCGTGGTACGGCGACGCATTTCGCGTTTGGCGAGTTCGATACCAATGCCACGACGTTGCATCAGGTTGTAGTAGTGCTGCCAGTATTCTTTGTAGCGAGGATCGTGGTCTTGATCGACCAACTCAATGTCTTGACCAACCACCATGCGCAGGCCAAGCTTTTGAATGCGATCCAACACAACAGCAGAGCGACCAACCAAAATGGGCTTGGCCAGACCTTCGTCAACGACAATTTGCACCGCACGCAACACGCCGTCATCTTCGCCTTCACAGAACACAATCCGCTTAGGATCAAGTTTGGCACGGGCAAAAATGGGCTTCATCAAAAAGGCTGAGTTATAAACAAACTCAGACAAGCGTTGACGGTAGGCGTCAAAGTCTTCAATGGGGCGGGTGGCGATACCGGTTTCCATCGCTGCACGGGCGACTTCAGGCGCGATTTCTAGAATCAAGCGTGGGTCGAGCGGGCCGGGGATGAGGTATTCACGACCAAAATGCTTGCTGGGTTCGTCGTAGGTGTCAGCATTGGATTCGACATGCGCCATACGGGCAATGGCGCGAACGCAGGCGATTTTCATCGCTTCGTTGACGGTGGTTGCGCCCACATCGAGCGCGCCACGGAAAATATACGGGAAGCACAAGGCATTGTTGACTTGGTTCGGGTAGTCCGAACGGCCTGTCGCAATGATCGCATCTGGACGAACGGCCTTGGCGTGTTCGGGCAGAATTTCTGGATTGGGGTTGGCCAACGCAAAAATAATGGGATCAGCGGCCATTTTTTCGACCATTTGCGGGGTCAAAATACCGGCAGTGGACAGCCCCAAGAACATGTCTGCGTCTGCAATCACGTCGTTGATTTGTGTGTGGGGAATGTCTTGTGCATAACGCGCTTTGCTGGCGTCCATGCCCTCTAGACGGGCAGTGGTGATCAGACCTTTAGAGTCGGCCACGGTGATGTTGGCTTTGTTGACCCCCAAGGCACACAGCAAGTCGAGACAGGAAATGGCAGCAGCCCCTGCACCTGACACTACAATTTTGATGCTGGCGATGTCTTTTTTAACCAAGATCAGCGCATTTAATAGCGCAGCACCAACAATAATGGAGGTGCCATGTTGGTCATCATGGAACACCGGAATCTTCATGCGCTCACGCAGTTTCTTTTCAATGTAGAAACATTCGGGCGCTTTGATGTCTTCTAGGTTAATACCACCAAACGTTGGCTCTAAAGACGCAATAATATCGACCAGTTTGTCGGGGTCGTTTTCGGCAATTTCGATGTCAAACACATCAATGCCCGCAAACTTTTTAAACAAAACCCCTTTGCCTTCCATGACGGGCTTAGAGGCCAATGGGCCAATGTTGCCTAAACCTAAAACGGCTGTACCGTTGGTGATGACCGCAACCAAATTACCACGGGCAGTATAGCGTGCCACGGTTGATGGGTCGCGTTCAATTTCTAGACAGGGCGCAGCCACACCGGGTGAGTAAGCCAAGGCAAGGTCACGCTGGTTGACCAGTTGTTTGCTTGGGGTCACGCTGATCTTGCCCGGCTGGGGAAATTCGTGATAGTCCAGTGCGGCTTTTTTTAGGGCTTGATCGTCCATCGCTCTTCGGTCTCAAGGGGTTTGGCGGCAAAGGGTTGCCGCAGGTCAAGTCGACAACTATAACATTCTGACAGCGCGCTTGTCAGGCACGCTGATAGTACAGATCGGCGTTGCATCAACAGGCTAGGCGGGATCAACCTTGTCAAATAACCGTGGTGTGGTGGCCATATTGCGCAAAAACTCGGTCGCTTGATCGGCGGGCAGGGGTTTACTAATCAAGTACCCTTGCAGTAAATCGCAGCCTTCATCACGCAAAAACTCAGCATGCACCATGGTTTCGACGCCTTCTGCGACCACGACCATGCCCAGTGAATGCCCCATGGCCAAAATGGCGCGCACAATCGCTTCATGGCTGGCACTGACGCCCACTTCGTTGACAAACGAGCGGTCAACTTTGAGTACGTCAATCGGGTATTGCCCCAAATACGACAACGAGGAGTAGCCAGTGCCAAAGTCATCAAGGGCAATCGTGACATGACGGCTCTTGATTTCATTTAATACGGCTTTGACTTTTTCGGGGTCATCCATCAATGAGGATTCAGTGATTTCTAGTTCAAGCCAACGTGGATTGAGTTGGTGTGCTGCCAAAATACGATCAACGGTTTCGACAAAATTGCCGCGTTGAAGCTGTTGAGCCACCACGTTGACCGAGACTTTGATGCCATCAAAGCCTTGCTCTTGCCATGCTTTGATTTGCGCACAGGATTTATCCAGCACAATCTCGCCCAAGGCGGAGATCAAGCCCGTTTCTTCGGCCAATGGAATAAACTGTACGGGTGAGATTAGCCCTTTGGTGGGATGAATCCAGCGGACGAGGGCTTCAAAGCCTTCAAGGTGTTGCGATTTCACATCAATTTTAGGTTGATAGTAAACGGTGAGTTCATCGTTTGAGAGCGCTTTGCGTAAGGCGTTTTCAAGGTTAATTTTTTCAATGGATTGCATTGAAATGTCATTGCTAAAGAAGCGTAGCGTTCGACCACCAACTCGTTTGGCTTCTTGCAGGGCTTTTTCGGCATGGTTGGACAACGTATCGACTTGACGACCATGCTCAGGGAATAAGGCGATGCCCATTGACAAGGTGGCAATAATTTCTTGTTCACCAATTTGGAATGGTTGCTCAAAGGCTTCCATGAGGGTGTCAAAGTAGCCCTCCATGTCTTTACGATTACTACCAACGTTTTCCAAAATTACGGCAAAGTCATCACCACCCAAGCGGGCGATCAGACTGGCATTGCGATCAAAACTGGTCAAGCGCTGTGCGACTTTTTGCAATAAAGAGTCTGCACCATCTGCACCCAAGGAGTCATTAAGAAGGCGGAAGCGGTCAATGTTGATGCGTAGTAGGGCAAATTGCTCTTTGCCTGCTGACACATTCAAAATGAGCTGATGCAAGCGACTCTTGAACAAGTTGCGATTGGGCAAATCGGTCAGTGCGTCGTAGTTGGACAAATAAGACAGGCGTTGCTCGTCTTTCTTGCGTTGAGTCAGGTCAGAAATAATGCCGATGTAGTGGGTTGGGCGGCCTTTTTCATCATTGATACCATTGACGTGAATCCAGATCGGTAGATCATCGCCGTCTTTGTGTTGATCAATAATTTCTCCTTCGTACTCACCATTGGTGACCAAGGCTTTGAGCATTTTAAGGTATTGCTGTTTGACCCGTGGTGACACATTGGGATGATTAAACACATGCGATCCAATCAAGTCATCACGGGTATAACCGGTGATTTGCTCAAACCGCGGGTTCATGTCCATGTAGTGTAGTTTGGAGTCTAAAATAAAAATGCCTTCCGCTGCTTGCTGAAACACTGTTGCAGACAAACGTAATTTTTCGGCGGCGATTTTTTCGGCATTGATGTTGCGCCGGACACCCACCATGCGCAGGGCTTTGCGGGTGTGTGGGTTGCGGTCAATGATCCGCCCCATGTCTTGTACCCACACCCAATAGCCGTATTTATGCCGAATGCGAAATTCGGCTTCGTAACGGTCGGTGCGGTCTAACAGGTGGTCTTTAATGGAGCGACGCACCGCAGGGTAGTCTTCAGGATGAATAATTCGATTCATGCTGCCGACGTATTCGTTCAGTTCTTCGTTGCTATAGCCCAAAATTTGGTCAAAGTTGGTCGAGGTAATGCTGCGATTGCTGACATCCCAATCCCAACTACCAATGCCTGCGGCGTTATGTGCCATTTCTAGGCTGTGTTTTGAGCGCTCAAGCCGTGCATTAATTTGCTGAATGTCAAAGGTGCGTTCACGGACTTTTTCTTCAAGCCGGAAGTTGGCTTGTTGTAGTTGAAACTCAACCGCTTTACGGTCGCGCATTTCTTGTTCAAGTTGCGATTTGGCGTTTTCGGCCAGTTCGCGTTGTGATTCGGAGTGTTCGACCAAGTTGTCATTGCGAATGACCAGCCATGTTGATTCATCACGAATCTTGTGCAAGTGATAGCCACAAAACAGCATAAATCCAAGATACATATCGGCCAATAAAATGGCGGGTTGCTCAATGAGCAAAGACTGCCAATTGACCAATTGCAAGGTCAGAATAGGCGCCATGCTGGTGAGCATAAACATCACAAAATAGCGCAGCCGGTCGGTTAAGCAGATCAAAGCCAACATGTGCGAAAATAGAATGACCGTACCAAACAGGTAAGGATAAAGTGACAAACCACCAGTGGCGGTCATAAAGGTTTCAATGCCAATACCAAATAACATTTGGCCAATGGCGACAATCAGCCCCAACATAAAGGCACTGACCAGCAAATAAATATCAATCAGCTCAAGCGATATTTTGCCGCTACGTTGACCCAAATGGGTGTTAATCACCGCTGAAATAGCGATGGCACTAATGGACAAAATTGTCCAGCCCGTGAGTTGGTTAATATTGGTGAGTGGATAACTGCGATACAACAAAAATGTCAGCAGAATAAGGCCAATTAAGGCGAACAAAATCAGCGACTGATGTTGCCGTGTATTGAGGATCTGATTTTGACGAATGCGCCGAGGCAAGCCGGAGTTACTGTCCTGTAGCACGGTCAGATCATCCGGAAGTTCAACCTGCACAATGCAGGGTTTTTGTCGGCAAACGATTGAGACGGTTTGCTCAGTCGAGGTGTCGGCAAATGAGGCATGAGTGGATATTCCTTGTCCAGTGGCGCATTTTATTCATCCAGCAGGTTGAGCAAGGCAGTTTATATCCCTCACGATAGCACAGTGAAGTCTGCGATATTGCCCCCTGAGGCGCCCCGACACAGTAGATGAAAGGAGTATTCATCACTGTTTTGCCGGATTTCTACATTAGCCTGTTGACGGATGAACTGCAAGATTGTTGCAAACACTTTGCTGGTTTTTACTAAACCAGCATCGGGATAATGAATGACTAACAGCTTATTAATAAATGGCTTAATGCAACGACTGGGGCTGTTTCTGTGCGTAAAACACGTGGGCCAAGTTGCCAACGGTGAAACATTTTGCTTTCACAAAGTGTGATCTCTGTCTCACTTAATCCGCCTTCAGGGCCAACCAATATACTGACGCGTTTGGGTAATGGGTGCGGTAATGGGTTTGGACTTGCATTTAATGCCAACACAAGGCGTAACGGTGTATCACATTGTGCCAGCCAATCGGTCAATGATATGGGAGGAAGAACTTGAGGAATAAGGTTTAAACCACACTGCTCGCATGCTGCAATGGCGACCTGCTGCCAGTGCTCAATCTTTTTTTGGTCGCGGTCATATTTTAGGCGCATCTCGCAGCGCTCAGAGACCAGCAGTTGGATGGTATGTACGCCGAGTTCGGTGGCTTTTTGGATAGCATAGTCCATGCGATCACCCTTACTCATCACCTGTCCAAGAGTCACCTGAATCGCTGCTGCACGGTCATCTGAATTAAAGTGCTGAATATCAACGGTCGCTGATTTTTTATCAACGTGGGTTAATTGGACGGTGTATTCGCCGCCTTGCCCATTAAATAGTATGGCGGTATCCCCTTGCTGTGCCCGTAATACACGAACCCAATGATGAAAGACGGTTTCGGGTAGGGAGATGGTTTGACCCACGGTCAATTCAATCGGGGTATAAAAACGACTCATGCGACACTCATGCCATAACAATTGAAGAAACAGATAATGCCGGTTGCTGGACTGCCCATTCGATGGCGTGCCGTGCAACATCAATCACTTGCCGGATTTCATCTGCGGTGATGCAATAGGGTGGAATGATATACACATGTGTGCCAATCGGTCGCAATAAAACACCGTGTTTGAGCGCATATTGACTGATCAAGCGTCCACGGCCTTCATGTGCAGGATACGGCTGGCCATTGGCTTGTACGAGGTCAAATGCGCCGATCAAACCGGTTTGCCGAATCTGCTGAATATGTGGATGCCCTTGTAGTTGTTGCAGTGCAAAAGAAAGCGCAGTAATCAAAGGCTGATTGTGTGTTAACACCTGTTGTTGCTCAAACCAATCCAGTGATGCCAACGCCGCCCTTGCCGCTAAAGGGTTGCCCGTAAAGCTGTGCGAATGCAAAAAACCCTGTGCCACATCAGGGCTATAAAACGCCTGATAGACTGCTTCGGTGGTCAGTACCGCCGACATGGGCAGATACCCTGCGGTTAGTCCTTTGGATAGGCACAAAAAATCGGGGCAAATGGCCGCTTGTTCATGGGCAAACAGCGTACCAGTGCGACCAAAACCGACCGCGATTTCATCTAAAATGACATGCACCTGATACTGATCACACAACGCCCGCAAGCCAACCAAATAGGAGGCCGGATACATTTGCATACCGGCTGCACCTTGTACCAATGGCTCGACAATCACGGCACAGACCTGCGCCTGTTGTTGTTCAAGCAACTGGCGCATGGCCTCTAGTTGTGCGTGTATGTAGTCTGTGTCTGATTGCCCGTCGGGCTTGTGACACAAGGCTGGCGATGGGGCGCGTAGGTGCTGAATCAACAAGGGTTGGTATTGTTTAGAAAACAGCGGAATGTCGGTGACCGCAAGGCTGCCAAGCGTTTCACCGTGGTAGCCGTGTTGCAATGAAATAAAGGTGCGGCGGTTGGGCTGACCCATTTGATGCCAAAACTGGAGGCTCATTTTCAGCGCCACTTCAATCGCCGCCGAGCCACTATCCGCAAAGAACGCACGGGTGAGCGGCGCAGGCGTGAGGTCGATTAACCGTTGGGCCAATTGCTCGATAGGCGCATGGGTCAGACCGGCTAGCATGATGTGTTCAAACTGGCCGAGTTGCTCAATCAGCGCGGCATTGATAAACGGGTGGCTATGTCCGTGCAGATTGACCCACCATGAGCTGATGGCGTCGATAATTGGCTGACCATCCGCGCTAAACACATACGCCCCTTGGGCGCGGGCAATCGATAGCGGTGGAGTGGTTTCGAGTTGCTGCATTTGAGTGCAGGGATACCACAAAGGGCTAGACGACAACATGGTGGGCATCTGTGTTGAGGTGAGTGGCGATGATGTGATGCAATGACCCGTATGAGGGACGGAAAGGGGTCGTTGATCTTTGCGATGTCAACACATAGACAGATCAGTGTGATCTACCTACCGACCCCATATTGAGTCTTAGCAACCGGCCAAGCCCAATTCCTGTACCAACGCACGCGTCGGGTCAGTTTGGTTCATGGTGTAAAAATGCAGACCTTGTGCGCCGCCGTCCATCAAACGCTCGCAGAGCTTGACGGTGACATCATGGCCAAATGCTTTAATGCTGGCGCTGTCATCGCCATAGTCAGCCAATTGCTTGCGAATCCAACGCGGA
>JBEANQ010000028.1:0-18609 GCA_041165345.1 Pseudomonadota bacterium | reverse complement strand
ATCAAACGCAATACTACATTAATAATTGTCACAATAGAACATACGTAAACTATAAAGATAAAAAGCAGCGGTCATGAGTGTCTTTAGGCGTTCGACCCAAGCGCGTTGGCTTACACCGTTGCGCTGGCATCACGCATCTGTTGCTGCAAAATCGCCCGAAATTCTGTGAGGTCTTGCAGCCGTTTGACCTGTTGCCAAAGCAGACTGGCTTCAGGGTAGCCATTGGTGAGCATGGCGAGCCATTGTTTATAACGCCCCACTAAACCGGCATCGGTTTTGGTTTTGACAAATAAAAATTCGTATTGCAGCTCGAGTAAGGTCGGCCAATCTAAACCCGCATTGCCCCGAATCCGATTGACCAAGTCGGGACGAGCCACCGCACCGCGACCAACCATCAAGTCCGCACAGCCTGACTCAGCCTGACAGCGGGCGGCATCGGCCACATTCCAAATCTCACCATTGGCGATGATGGGAATGTGTAAGGTTGATTGTACAGGTTCGATTTTTTCCCAATAGGCGGGTGGGCGGTAGGCATCGGCTTTGGTGCGGGCATGAATGGTCAGCCATGCTGCACCTGCGGCTTCAATGGCCAGCGCATTGTCGAGCGTGTGTGCGTCATCCAGATAGCCCAAGCGCATTTTGGCCGAGACCGGAATATGCGCAGGCACAGCGCGGCGAACGGCGGCCACAATGGTATGAATGAGTTCGGGTTCGTCGAGCAAAACCGCTCCGCCCCGATGCCGATTGACGGTTTTGGCGGGACAGCCAAAGTTAAGGTCGATGGCCGGTGCGCCGAGTGCAGCGGCTTGCGCGGCGTTTTCGGCCAGTGCTTGCGGTTCATTGCCCAAAAACTGGACATGCAACGGCGTGCCGCTGTCGGTTTTGCCGCCTTGGTGTAGCTCGGGGCAGTAGCCATAAATCACATGCGGGGGCAGCAGTTGGTCAGTCACCCGAATAAACTCTGACACACACCAATCATACTGGCCGACGTGGGTCAGTAGGCGGCGCATGGGGGGGTCGGTCAGACCTTCCATTGGGGCGAGAATCAAGCGCATAACACGTCCAATCACAGCAAGTGGGCTGGTCGCTTTATACGGGATTTTGCATCACTTGGCGAGGTCTATGCGTAGGGCATCATCAGCAGGGTGAGCTGGCGCGATGGTGATGTATCAGCAACTGAGTAAACCGACCAAAACACTGCAAGTGTTCATGCGTGACGGTAGGATTGTTATGATCACATTCATACTAGTACCAGTTGAGTAATGAAATCCCGACGCCCACATAGGTGGCGCGGTGATTGTAGTCAATTAAGCTTTCACCATATCCGTCAAAGACTTGCACATAGCCACGCAGGTTTTTTTGTACCGGAAACGTCCAGTCCAATTGCACTGCGCCATGTGAGCGGTCGCCGCCCTTTAAACTATGGCGCAGCATGAGGGCAAATTCTTGTTCGCCGTCTTTGCGCACAATGTGCAGGTCGCCGCGTCCCATGTAGTCTTCCATATCGGCATTGTCGTCGTCGCCTGCCGGTTCGGCAATCCGTAGCCACGGCCGCGCCATAATCGCCCAATTGCCTTTTTCAATCCCCACTTGCCCGATCACACGGTTCCAACTGCGTGATAACGGTTGTGAGCGGCCATTGGACTGATGATTGACACTCACCCCTAACAAGCGGCCTTTCCAGCCGAGTACGTCGTATTGTGTCCGAAAAATGAGGCTGGCTTCGGGTTCATAGTTGGTTTCGCGAAACGGGCGTGACGCGTCAGGGTTATACACTTGCCAATGTGAGGATTGGGTATAGCCGAGCCAGACATCGCCCCATTTGCCCAGCACGCCTTCAATGGCTTTGGTTTTAAAGCTGATTTGAAACTTGGCTTCGGTGTCTTCAAGCGCTTGTGCGCTGCTGGCTTGGTTGAGCGGGTTGGGACTGTGGGGTCGAAGGTTGGGATTGCCGGTATAAAATGCTGGCAAGATATACACGGGTTTATAGGCGCGTAGGTTGAATGTGCCGAGCTTGGAGTCGTCGGACAGCTCCCAACGGCGATCAAGTAGTGAGATATTGGGGTTGAGGGGTTCGTCTGCGGTACTGGGTGTGGCCGCAAAGGGGTTCATTTGTGCAAACAAACTGGTGGTGGTATGAGTGCTGGGCGTTGGTGCGGTCATCACCGCCACGGGTGTGGTTTGTGCTGCGCTATGGATGATCATGCTGGCTTCGGCATTGACCTCAACCTGACGGCCAAAGGTGGCATCGTAGCATTTGAGCCGTTCTGCGCTGCTTTGTAAGGCCACGCACGCCGCGGGGCTGGCCGGTGTGGCGACGGTACTATCAATAGCTACCGCAGGTGTGGGTAAAGCGGTCTCTGGCGTATCGGCGGCACGACTGTGGCTGCTGCTGCCCAAACAGATCAACACCATTGCCCATTGCGAGATTGTCATGTGCTGTTGATACATCGCTCATCGCCTCATCATCTACACAGTAGTGCTGAGTATAGAGAGCCTGTGACTTGGTGGGCAGGCTGACTCTGTGGTGGATTGTTTACGTTTTAGGGGTAGCCCATTTGCCCGCTTGCATCTTGGGCGGATTGGCTTTTTTGGCTTGGCTGCTGCGCAAGGTGGTGATGAGTGGCATCAAGTGATGCACATTGAGTATCGATTGGGCGCGGGTGACGGCCACATACAACAGGCGCAGTTCTTCGGGGGCAATTTGAGCCTCGCCTTTGACCACTTTGTAGTTGTAGTCGTCTTCAATGAGGACGCGTTGCCACTCTAAGCCTTTGGCCTTGTGAGCGGTCGAGATCACATAGTCGGCGCTTTCCATTGGCGAGATGCGGCTTAAGGCTTTTTTAAGCGGTTCAGTGCCGTGTTCGTCGACCAATTTGACCAAGGGTTTGATGTCGCTGCCATCGCTGGTTTCGCAGTATTCATGCACATCTTGCCAATTGGAAAACCACGACAGTTCAGGTACATCAAAGACTTTTCGACCGGCCTTCAGCGCAGCGGCGGCATCAACAAACTTGAGCAATCGGTCGCTATCGGCTTGTAGCGCCACTTTATCACCTTGAACCAAACCGGACATCAGCAACGACATGGCACGGGCGTTGGTGCGGCACAACACGGCATCTTTTTTGCGCATGATGGGGGTTAAATCAACGCTTGAGGCTTTGCTGGGCATGCCTTCAAGCGGGACGGTTTCGCCGAGTTCGCGCAAAAAAACATTGGCAACGTCGGCCACTTGTTCGCCAAACCGAAACGAGCGGGTGAGGCGAGTATCGGCCAACGGTAGTTTTTGCATGGCGTTGACCGCACCGCGCCATTGATAAATTTGTTGATGCGCATCACCCACATAAATTACTTGGGCGCGTGTTTGTTGCAGCAAGATGCCCAGCATCAGGGGGTCGGAATCTTGTGCTTCATCAAACAGAATATAATCAACAGGAATAATCGGGTCAGACAACGCCCAGCGTTTTAAATAAATGTCATGGCCAATCCCTGCCCGATGCCGAGGGTCGAGGGCGTCGATCCAGCGTTGTTCGACATGGGAAAACAAATGCTGGCGTAGGGTGTCTGTGTCGTCAGGGTGCAGCCAGTCGGGTAAATCAAGGTGGCGCGGTGCGGGGTGTCTGGCACTGGTGGCACAAAACCGACTGACCGCATTGCTGATCAAGCTGGCCTGACGGCTGGGCGTGAGGGTAAAAAATTCGTAACGTTTGCCCAGCATACGCCGAATGCTAATCGGTTCTAGCCGGTAGTCTTCGGCCAAGCGAATGGGCGACTGACGGGGCAGGCGTAGTTTGTCGGTGATTTGCCGATCCACATGCCGAAACGCCAATGAGTGAAAGGTGCGGCAGTCGACATGTGCCGGAAACTTGGCTTTGGCGTCATCCGCAATGGCTTTGTTAAAAGCCAGATACAGCCCTTTTTTGTGATTTAGGGTGTCACTGATCAGCTTGAGAGTGGTGGTTTTGCCAGAACCTGCGTAGGCCATAATTTTGAAGGAGTCACCGCGTTTGGCCTGATCAATCGCGGTGATTTGCTCGTCAGTCGCGCGCACGGCGGTCTTTTTCGATCAGGCGTCCAAACAGTAAGCCAACCTCAAACAACAGCCACATCGGAATGGCGAGCATAATCATAGATAAGCCATCAGGTGGCGTAATCACCGCAGATAATCCAGCACAACCGACAATAATATAGCGGCGTTTGTCGACCAAGCCGTCGACTGACACGACACCCGCTAAAATGAGCAATAACGTGGCAATCGGAATTTCAAAGGTGAGACCAAACACCATAAACAGCTTCATGGCAAAGCCTAAATAGCTGTCAATGTCGGTCATGGGGGTGACGGTGTCAGGTGAAAATAAAATAAAAAATTTCAGCACACCAGGTAATGCAATGTAATAGGCAAAGGCGACCCCCGCATAAAATAGCAGCACACTCGACACCAACATAGGAATGGCGATACGGCGTTCGCGTTGGTATAAGCCGGGTGCAATAAACTGCCAAATTTGATGCAAGATGTAGGGCATGCCTACAAACACCGCCACAAATAACGTCAACCGAATAGGTGCCATAAACGGCGAGGTCACGTCGGTGGCGATCATGGTGGCGTTGGCGGGCAGTTGCTCACGCAGGGGCGCAGATAGAATCTCGTAGAGGTCGCGGGCAAAATAGGCCAACGACAGAAACAGCACGATCACCAAGCTAAAAATTTTGACTAAGTGCCGCCGCAGCTCAAGCAGGTGCGTGGTAAAGGGCATTTCTTTGAGGTCGTCGGCACTCGGTGGCGGAAGGTCTAGGCTCATGCGGGCGTGGGTGTCCGTGCGTCAAGCGAGAGATAGGGGGCGGGCGGTTGGCGGCGCAGCAGCTCGTCTCCCATCAGGCGATAATAGTAAACCGCGTCAGGATCAAGCGGACGAGCCCTATGGGTTGAACCCTGTGCAAGATCGGCAATGCCTGCATTGAGGCGGTTCATTTCGTCGCGTAAGTCGGCCTCAGCTTTCTTGATTTTCTCAAGCTCGGCTTCCATGCGTTGACGAACCTCAAGGGCATTGACCTCTTGTGCGATTTCGTTTTGCACATTGCTGATGGTGCGCTTGATCCGACCATACCATGCCCCCGCCATGCGTGCGGCATGGGGGAGTTTTTCGGGGCCAAGCACGATCAGTGCAATTGCACCAAACAAGATGAGTTCACTAAAACCGATATCAAACACGTTCGCGCTCGCTCACCATAAAGGATTCATTAGACTTGATCTTTGTGTTCGGTACGGGTGGCAGAGCCATTGACAGTACGATCTTGGTCGAGGAGAGCAGGGTCAGGTTTTTTGTCATTGTCGGTGTTCATGGCGTCTTTAAAGCCTTTGACTGCACCGCCTAGGTCTTTGCCCGCATTTTTGAGCTTGGCTGTTCCAAACACCACCACCACGACGGCCAGCAGAATCAGCCAATGCGTAATCGAAAAACTGCCCATGATGTGTTTCCTCGCAAGATGTGCGCCGTCACATGAGGGCGCACGCAGAGCCTACCAGATGAATCTGGAACTATTGTGTCGAACGAGCCGCTTTTTCGGCCAGTCCCGACAAATGCAGGCGGCGTGCCAATTCGTCTAGCACGGCCTGTGGACGCACATTGAAATGGCCTAGCATGACGATAGCATGAAACCAGAGATCGGCGGTTTCGTAAATCAGGTCTTGTGTGTCGTCAAGGCTGGCATCTTTAGCAGCCAGCATGGTTTCGACGGCTTCTTCGCCAACTTTTTCTAAAATTTTGTTGAGCCCTTTGTGGTACAGGCTGGCCACATAAGACGAGTCAGCGCTGGCGGCCTTGCGTTGTTGCATGACCTCGCCCAAATGGGTCAGGACGTCCAGCGTGTCGTGTTGGAGGTCTTGCTCGGTGGGTGATGGTGTGTAGGTGTCGCGGGGTGAGTGTGTGGCGTGCCCATACATATCGCTGGGGTCTTTTTGTACCGCATCAACCACTTGCCAGCCTTGTGGGGTTAAAACCCGATAAAAGCAGGAGGGGCGGCCGGTATGGCACGCAATGCCGCCATGTTGGGTGATGTGCAGCACAATCACGTCACCATCGCAGTCAAGGCGGATTTCATGCACGGTTTGGGTGTGGCCGGATGATTCGCCTTTATGCCACAGGCTTTGTCGGGAGCGTGACCAGTAGATGCCTTGTTTGCGGCTGGCAGTCAGTTGCAATGCCTCGCGGTTCATCCATGCCACCATCATGATTCGGCCTGTGGCGTGGTCTTGGGCAATGGCTGGTACCAAGCCGTTGCTGTCAAATTTAACGTCGTCTAACCAAGTTGTCATGCCACAGTCTGCCAATAATCACGTATGCCTATTGTAGGGTATCTCGACCCTAATATTTAAGGCATAACGATAATAACACCACAGCACCACCCAAGAGCGCAGACATACAAGCCACTGTTAGCCATATATTGGGTTGTCGTGGAGGTGCTGGATATCCAATCGCCGTCATGGTGGGGCGAGTGAGGCCGTGCAGATGTGGCGGGAGAGTGTCTAAGATGGCAGAGGGTTCATTTTTTTGGGATAAATGCAATAAAAACAACTGTAAGTGATGGGAGGTGAGTTGATAAGGTTGAAAGGGAAAGAGACGCTGACTTTTAAGAAAATCTTGTGTTGAGGGGTCTAGCGTGATGTATTTCATTGACCAATGCTGAAAATAAGGTTGTTCAATATCAATATGTTCTAGTAGGCGCACATCATGATGGCGGGGGTCTACTAATAGGGTTTGGTAGAGTCTATCAATCGCCAGACTAGGGCCTTCAATACATTGGAAAAAAAAACCATTGCTGTAGCACAATACTCCCACGATTTGGTGCTTAGGATTATTGCGCTTAGATTGTGCAATCAACTCAGTCAGGTGTGTTCTTAAGGTTTGGTGATCGGCAATGGATCTGCTGGCATAGCTCAGCCGTGAAAGGGTCATCAAAATGGCGCGTCCTATGGCGAAGTGAGCAATGAAATCCTATGCTGCGTTGACGGTGGCGTAGGGTATAAAAGGCTCAGATAATGTCTATTTGCAATGACATGCCAACATACCCGTGCTGACTCTTAATGTGCGCCGCAGCGTGGGTGATAGGCAATTGAAAACATATGACTCAGTTGTAAATAAACGCGTATACGTCGAGTATTTTAGATGAACAGCGTTGTGTTTATGTGAGAACGGCACAAGATCGACCAATCACATAGATTGGTCGATCTCGTGCCAAGACAGGGTTAGCTCATGACCCGCCAGATCACCATTAAAATGGCAATGGTGTTGAAGGCAATTGCCAGTGGCCATACCACTTGCGTGGCGATCATCAGAAAGATCAACAGGCTGCCGCCCGCAATCCAGTCACGGCGGCGTTGTTGCACCATTTGCATGCGCAGCAGTTGTAGTTCGCGCCATTGTCGATCTTGCCATGCGGCTTGTTGGCGCAAACCATGCACGCTGTCGGTGATCATGGCGGGTAAGTCGCTCGCACCCATTAACAGGCTGGGCAGTTGCTGACCAAAGTCACGCAGCACTTTGGCGGGGTTCATGCGTTGGCCGACCCATTCGGTCAAGATGGGACGAGCCAGTTTCCAAATATCCAATTGCGGGTAGAGGTCACGCCCCAGACCCTCGACATGCACCAAGGTTTTGAGCAGCAGCATCAGTTGCGGCGGAATTTCTAAATGGTAGCGCCGCGCAATGTCCATGACTTGTACCAAAATGACGGCAAAGTCGAGCTGGTCCATGGGTTTGGAAATCATGGGACCCACGGCACGGCGCATGTCACGCGCCAACGCGCTTTGGTCGGTGTTGGGGGGAATCCATCCCGCTTGATGCACAATTTGAATCAGTTGCGTGAAGTTGTTTTGCATCACTGCCAACAGCATCCGCGCTACGGTGAGGCGGTCGGTGTCAGACAGTTCGCCCATGATGGCGCAGTCCAGCGCAATAAAACGCGGGTTGGCAGGGTCTAACGTGTCGACAAACACGTTGCCAGGGTGCATGTCTGCATGAAAAAAGTTGTCACGGAACACTTGGGTAAAAAAGATGGTCAGACCCATTTCACCCAGTTGCGCGCGATCCATGCCCAGTCGTTCAAAGGTGGCAAGGTCGGAGACCGGTACGCCGGTAATCCGCTCGGCCACCATGACATCGGGTGTGCTGGTATAGACCTCGGGCACATACATCATTTTGGAGCCAAGGAAGTTTTGCCGCATTTGTCGGGTGTTGTCGGCTTCAAGCGATAGGTCAAGTTCATTCAAAATCACTTGACGGTAGTCATCGACCACGCGCACCACATGCATGGCACGGGCAGCTTCGACTCTGGCTTCAAACCATTGGGCGATCCATGCCAAGATTTCAAAATCTTGCATAATTTGCGGGCGAATGTCGGGTCGTACAATTTTGACCACCACTTCACGGCCATCATGCAAGGCGGCGGTATGCACTTGAGCAATAGATGCTGCAGCTAATGGAAGGGCATCAAAGCGGGCAAACAGGGTGTCTATACTGGCACCCAAGGATTGCTCGACCCGTTGTCGTGCGACGGTGACGTCAAAGGGGCTGACTTGGTCTTGTAAATAGACCAACTGGGTAATGAGTTCAGGCGGAATGAGGTCGCGGCGGGTGGACAGCAGTTGCCCTAGTTTGACAAACAGCGGCCCCATGTCTTCGAGCGCGCGTTTTAGCCGCATGGGGTCATCGGCGGCTTTGCTGTGCCATGCCGCAGGGTGCAGGCTGATGAGTCGCATGGCCGAGCGGGCGCGTTCGGGCACAAGCTCGGGCGCTAGCAGGGTGTCAAGGCGGTAATGTGCGGCGATGCGCCACAGGTCCAGCAGGCGGGACGGATGCGGGATCATGGTGGCGCGTTACTCCGAAAAAATTATTGCTGCTGCTGGTCTTGGGGACGCGCAGATTCATCATTGGTGCTGGGGGTGTTGTGGCTGGCAAAGCCACGCAAGCGGGCTTGTAGACGTTCAATGTCATTGCGCAGGTCACGGACGCCATCGACAAAACGGTCAGCTTGCCAACGGGGCGCGAGCAACGCACTGTCTTCTTTGAGCGCGTCTTCGCCATGGGTAAAGATGGCACTGCTGGTGCGCTGCATGGCGCTTTTGCCCTGACTCAGCAATTGGCCAATTTGACCGGCTAAGGTGTCGCCAATCCAAGGGGACAGTTTGCCTGCAATGTCAGGTTCGGCATGTGCCATGACCTGTTGAATGTGTTGCAATAAGGCCATATCGCCGTCAATCGGCAGATTGCCTGTGCTACCCGGTGTAGCACCGATTAAGCGTGCGAGTGCCACCAAATGTGGCAAATGCACGGTTGCAGTCGCGCGCGTGGGTGCCAGTGCCAAATCACAGGCGCGTTGTTCAAACAGGCTGTGAGTCGGTTTTTCATTCATGCCCACAGGCGTGGGAGACAGTCGAATGCGCCCTTGATCAAACAAGGTGTCGATAGACAAATGGGGTGCATCCAGTTGAACCCGCAACAGTTGGCCATGCAACTGATCAAATCCTTGTCGTGTTGCGGCATCCAAGTCGACCCATTCGTTTAGAACGGACTCAAATGCACTTAACGCCAGTGTTGCCAGCATGATGATGTCCTTTTGTTCATGATTGTTGACCCATGCTGGCGATATGCAAACATGGGTGTGTTGTCTATTTACTTAAAACCACGGTGTAGCGCGACGATACCGCCGGTCAGGTTATGGTAGTCACAACTTTGAAAGCCAGCGTTTTCCATCATTTGGCGCAAGGTGCGTTGGTCAGGGTGCATGCGGATCGATTCGGCCAAATACCGATAGCTGTCGGCATCACCAGCCACCAGTTTGCCCATCACGGGCAGCGCTGTAAATGAGTATAAATCATAGAGTTTAGATAAAGGTTCAAAGATGGGCTTAGAAAATTCCAGCACCAACAGCCGACCACCGGGTTTGAGTACGCGGTACATGGCGCGTAATGCGGCGTCTTTGTCGGTGACGTTGCGTAGGCCAAAGCTGATGGTCAGCAGGTCGAAGGATTCATCAGCAAACGGGGCGAGGGTTTCGGCGTTGGCTAAAATAAAATCAACGTTGGTACAGCCCGCATCAAGCAGACGGTCACGACCGACGTTTAGCATGGATTCGTTGATGTCTGACAGCACCACACGGCCACTTGGACCCACTTCACGGCTAAACACTTTGGCTAAATCACCGGTGCCACCGGCAATGTCGAGCACATGTTGACCGCGACGCACACCCGACAGGGTAATGGCAAAGCGTTTCCACAAGCGATGCACGCCAAACGACATCAGGTCGTTCATGAGGTCGTACTTGGCGGCCACCGAGTGGAAGACTTCGGCGACTTTTTGTTGTTTGTCTTCTGTGCGGACGGTTTTGTAGCCAAAGTGCGTGGTCGACCCTGCGGGGTCAGATGCGGTCGCTTGCTGTTGGCCTTGCGGCGTGCCGGTGGGCAGTGGGCCGGTCTGAAACACGCTTGGCGCGCTGTCGGTGTGTTCAGTGGGCAGTTGATCCTGCATCTTTGGGTCGGTCATCACAATTTACTTCCAATACGGCTGAACAAAGACGGATGACCCGATCATGCCAGATTTAGGCCATCTGTGCAGTCACGGCGTGTCATCACTCGGGTGATAACGGCCAAAAAACAGCCGTTATGGCACAGTAGAGTAGTGAACCAACCCGTCAGGTGAGGGCCGGCATTGTCCGTTGGCGGCCAAACGGGTCGGGATGCTGCTGATGCACATCGGCGACCATTTGGCGTTCAGCGGCAGTAAAGACGCCAATAAAATCGGCGGCTGAAGACAGCGGTTTCATGGCGGCAAAACCTTCAGCAGTAAAGTCATAAACAGGGGCAAACTCATGCCGATAGGCCGTACCCTTGGCCATTTTAAAGGCGCTTTGCACCATAAACGACCGGACATATTTGTCCAGTGAATGGCCGAGTTCGTCCAGCAAATCCATTTGATGCAGGCGTGACACTTGTTGATCGGCCAGATGATAGGCGCGCAACATGACGGCATCATTTAATGCGCCATGATGCCCTAGCTGGTCACGCAGCAGCAGTGCCAGTTGTTCGTCAAGCTCAATCGCCATGACGGCCAATTCAATGCCCATTGTGCCGGTGCGTACGGTGGCCGCAGGTGCCATTTTTTCAATTTTTGCCGCAAGGTGTAACACCCGCTCAAATTGATTGGCCAAAATGCCAAAGTCCGGCCCACCATACAACCGATTGAGAAAATATGCGGCCATGAGGGTGTTTTTGGGCTGTGTAAACAAAGCAGTATGGGTGTCTTGCATGCGTTGTTTTTGCCACGTTTGCACCACGGCTAGACGCGTCGCAAGGTCGGTATCATGATGATGTTGCAGGGCGTGATAGCGTGCCAATAAGGTCTTGATGGGATCAAAGGCAGACATATTTTCTCTGGTCAAAGCAAACTGCGGGCAAGCATACTCGAATCATTTCCGCCTGTGGTGAGGACTTCGGTACATGAGCCATTCATTTGAACAAGACGCTGCCCATAGCCTGCGTTTGGCCTTGATTGAAGCCCAGTATGCCTTACGTGCCACCGCTGATGCCCCGCGTGGTCGTGGCGTATTGGTCTTGGTGAGTGGCATTGAGCTGGCCGGTAAAGGCGATGCACTGACCCAATTGCGTGAATGGCTAGACCCGCGTTTATTAAAAGTGAGTGCCAAACTGCCGCAAACGTTTCAGGGTCAGCAGCCATTATGGCAGCCCTATGTGCAGGACTTACCGCATCGGGGCGAGCTGGTGGTGATGTTTGGCAACTGGTACGGTGATTTACTCACCGCACGTTTGGCCGGCAAAAAAAAGCGCTTGTCGCGGGCGGCCTTTGAGCAGCAGGTGGCCGACCTACGCGCCTTTGAAACGCACTTGGCACACGAAGGCATGACCGTCATTAAATGTTGGTTTGATCTGCCGTGGGCGGTGTTGCAGACCCGTTTAGACCAGATCGACCCTGAGCTGCAACAATGGCAACAATTGCACGGCCTTGACTGGCGCAAACACACCGACTATGACGACGTGCAGGCCGCACGGCGCTTGCTGGGGGATGACTGGGTCAACATTGAGGGTCAACACCCCGCACAGCGCGATGTACAGTTTGGTCAAGTGGTGTTGGCGGCGTTGCAGGCCAAGCGGCTGCCGATGGGACGCGCCAACCGCCGTTGGGTCGATGCCCAAATTCCGGCCGCGTTGCGCTCGCCAGACCGTCAAGTGCTGCAAAAAGAACCCTACAAGGCACGGCTTAAAACCGTACAGGCACAACTGGCAAGCCTGTTGCGTCAACGGGGGGATCGTTCCTTGGTCTTGGTGTTTGAGGGCATGGATGCAGCAGGCAAGGGTGGGGCGATTCGGCGCTTGGTCGCGCCCTTAGACCCGCGTGAATATCAGATTCATTGCATTGCTGCCCCTGAAGCCTACGAGGCGCGCTATTCGTATTTATGGCGCTTTTGGACGCGCTTACCCACGGCGGGCGGTTTAGCGATTTTTGATCGGTCGTGGTATGGACGGGTGTTGGTTGAACGCATTGAAAGTCTGATTCGTCCCAATGAATGGCAGCGTGCCTATGCTGAAATCAACCAGTTTGAGCAGGCACTCACCGACAGTGGCACGATTGTGCTGAAGTTTTGGCTGGCTATTGATGCCGACGAACAATGGATTCGTTTTCAGGCCAGAGCCAAAACCCCGCACAAGCAATTTAAATTAACACCCGATGATTGGCGCAACCGCGAACGCTGGGAAGACTACGTGCAAGCGGCAGCAGACGTGTTGGCACACACGCAGCAGCCGCACGCGCCGTGGGTGGTGGTGGCGACCAATGATAAATACAGTGCGCGGCTGGCCGTGCTTGAGGCGTTGGCACAGCATTTGTCGACGGTATTGGCCGTATCGTCCCCCCGTGGCGCTATGGATCAGCCTTAAAGGGCGCGGGCGCTGCCACTGACTGTTTGGCCGTTGCCTTTTTGCTGATCTTGGATTTGTTTGGCCGTCCGATAGCATTCGTCAATGTGGTCAAACGACACCTTGCGTAAGACAAAGTAGCCCATGCTGGCCGCCACCAATTGTCCGCCCAACGGAATAAATTTAGCCACTTGGGTGGTCAAAATTTTGCCGCCTAAGCCTTGAATCGACTTGCGCACCACACCGCGAGTCGCGACTAAGCCTGCAAATTCTAGACCGCGTTCGCGCATGGCATCCCAATGTACGGTGCGGGTTTCGGTGTCAAAGGCTGGTAGGCGCTCGGGGGCAAGGCCAAACGCGGCACTGATCTCGGGCAGCAATTGGCTTAAAATCCCTGCGTCCACCACCACATCCAAAAAGGGGACAGGAACCACCGCCGCACCGGCCGAAACATACGCACGTTTTTTGACCAAGGCGCGGCAGTCGGCCTTGACCTGATCAAGGTTTAAGCTGGGGTCTATGGTCTCAGGTAGTTTGTCCAGTTTCATCATAACTCCATCGGATGGTTCAACAGATTGAATGATCTGACAATACGGGGTTATGCAGGCTTTGCAAGTCTTGTTGGTGTACAAACCCGACTGGTTTTTTGTAGCACATCATCATGAGGGCGACAGTGGATGTCGTGTGGTGACGGACGTTGGGTGTATCAATCGCAGCCCACCTGTGTAGACTGACGTCGATGAACGCCTAATCATGGCGCATCCTCAGCCTAGATGTGGCCTGATTTTCATTTGGATACTTGTTTATGTTTCATGTGACGCAAAGTCAGCGCATTGATTTGTTATTGGCCACGCTTGAAGACTTTTTTGATCAACACCCGATTGGTGTGTTTGAACCACGCCAAATTTTGGTGCCGTCACATGGTTTGGGCGAATGGCTGCGGATGCGATTAGCCGACCAACAAGGCATTTGCGCCCAGCTCGACACCGACTTTATGGGGTCGTACCAGTGGAAATTGTACGCCAAAGTGTTGCGAAATGACGTGCCAGACCGGTCGCCGTTGTCGCGCAGTGTGATGCAATGGCGCATCTTTGGTTATTTAACTGACATGAACGAAAACCCCGATGCCAACGGGATCGAGGTCAAAACCTTAGAAGTCTTGCTGAATAAAATCAAAGGCGGCACGGCCATGCAAGTGCGTCGCCAAATTTGGGGGCTGTCGGGACAAATTGCCCAAGTGTTTGCCGCTTATGTGATTTACCGCCCGCAATGGCTGCAACTCTGGGGTAGCAATCAGTCCATCGACATGGTGGGGTTGCTGAAAAAGAAATTTAGCAGTGATGACCAAGCCGCGCCTGCATGGTTGCTCAGCAGCTACGCCGAAATGCAGCCGTGGCAAGCGCTGTTGTGGCGCAAACTGTTTGCACCTGCCTTTGAGCAACGCGAAGCCCTGATGCGGCAGTTTTGGGAGATCTTGGCGCGTGACCCCGCACGGCGGCGTGAGATTCCCAGCACCTTAACCATTTTTACCGTGGTGCAATTGCCCCCTGCCGAGCTGGCGTTTTTGCGACAATTGGCGCAATACAGCCATGTGCATTTGCTGCATTACAACCCCTCGCAAGAGTATTGGGCGGACACCGTAGACTCGCGCTGGTTGGCGCGATATCAAGCCAAACATCCCGACCGTGCGGCGCTGCGCGACAGTCAGCATCAATTGTTAACGCGTTTTGGCAAGCAAGCGCGTGATGTGTTTGGTTTGCTGAGCAACTTGTCGGGTGGTGAAGACGGCACATGGGATGATCTGTTTCCGGCCTATTATGCGCCAACCCTGTTGGGGCGCTTACAGCATGATATTTTGCTGTTAAAAGATGACCCCACTGACCGCATCGTGTTCAGTCCACATGATCAATCTGTGGTGATCCATGCGTGCCATTCGTCTTTACGTCAATTGGAAGTGCTGCGTGAAGAGTTGCTGCATTGGCTTGCGCTGGATGCTCAGCGTAAGCCCAGTGATATTTTAGTTCTTGCACCCAATTTGCGTGATCTTGCGCCGCTGATTCGGGCGGTTTTTCCGGCCAGTAGCGCTCAGCAGCAGGTGCATATTCCGGTTGATATTACCGGTTTGGCCTCACCCGATGCCGAAGCCCTGTGGCAGTCGCTGACTGGACGGGTGGCTCTGTTGGATGGCCGCTTAGACTGCGAAACCTTTTTAGACTGGTTGTCCTTGTTGCCGGTGCAACGGGCGTATGGGTTAGACCGCGATGCCGTGCAAACGGCCAGCGAATTGCTGGTTGCAGCAGGGTTTCGGCGTGGCTTTGACCCTGTGCATTTGCGCCAAACCTTGGGTGAACGCGATCACGACGTACGCTTTACCTTACGCTTTGCCCTAGATCGCTTGCTGTTGGGCATGGCCATGCCCGCCAAAGCCGTACATGCCGACGTGTTGGCCATGTCGAGCGTACAGCGTGAAGACTTTGACTTAATTGCTATTTTGGCGCGTATCTTTGATGACCTCGACCGCTATCGGGCATGGTTGACCGAAGAGGGGCGCAGCGTGTCTATGTGGCTGGATATTTTGCGCGGCCAATTGACCGAGGCCTTTCCGGATGAAGCCAACAATCGTGGCTGGGACGGCGTGCAAAAAGCCCTTGATGACATGCAACAAAACCTGATCGCCTCTGACCGCCCTGACGTGCCATTGCCGTTACGTTTTGTGTTAGATGAAGTGCAGTCGGCTCTGGAAACCGCCCCACCGGGTTCGGTGCCGAGTGGTCGCGTCACCTTTGCCCGTTTGGGCACGTTGCGCCCCTTGCCCTACCGATTGATCGTGATGATTGGACTAGAGTCGGGGCAGTTTCCCAACCGTGACCCCAAAAACACCTTTGACCTGATGGCCGCATTGCCCAGTGAGTTGGGCGACCGCTCCCGTGAAGAAGACGAGCTGGGCGCATTTTTAGATGGCCTGTTGTTGGCGCAAGAGGCGTGCTGGTTGTTTTATAACGGCTTTGATGTGGCCGATGTGCATCCCCGCCAACCCGCTGCACCGGTACAAGAGCTGATTGATTTTTTAAACCTGCGCTTAATCGACGACCCCGCCACCATATCCACCGATGACTCGCCCGCCGACACCAGCCCCATCGCCTTGCGTCGTTTGGTGCGGCAGCACAGCTTATTGCCGTTTGAAGTGGATAACTTTTTGCCCCCTGTGCCGGATACGCAGGCCATGCGCCAGCGTCAACCCCGCATGATGAGCGGCACATGGCTGGACGTCGCCAAAACCTTACATGCACCACCTGCATCCCCCAAGCAGGCATGGGCGCAGCACGACGCGCCGCGTGATGCCATCACCACCGAGGGGGTACACGCATGGCCGCGCATGATCAATCAATTGCTTGACCCTGCACGGCATTTTTTGCAACAGATTCGGGTGCAAAACCTGCACATGGAAGACGCACTGGCCAGCTTTGAGCCATTGACCTTAAACAAGCTGGATCAATACCAGTTGCGTCATGGGCATCAAACCAGCACGGTTCCGCTCGTACCTGAACTGCTGATGGATCGGTTGCCCGTGGGTGCGGCGCAAGATGCGTACTTTTTGCAGTCTGAACGGGATGCCGCCCAGATTGAGCGACGGGTGCAGCAATACGCCCAACCTGAAGGCAAATTGGGCATTGACCGCCTGACCGAGCATCTGTTGAGCGTCGCCGACTGGCAACTGTTGATTCATGTGCCACAAACGCCATCCACCTCGTTATGGCTGCGCTGTGACCCCAGCAGTGGACGGGGCAAACGCCAACTGCAACTGTGGCTTGAGCATTTGGCGTGGCAGGTGTATCGGCAGACCAGCGCCCTTGACGTACAGGCGCAGCGTGGCGAAACCGTCTGTGTGTTTAGTCAGCAATCGTTGCGCTTTGCACCGGTCGAACACACCCAAGCCACCGTATGGCTGTTGGCATGGTTGGCGGTGTGGCAGCAGGCCAGTGTACAGCCGTGGGTGTTGCCGCCTGACTTGGTGTTAGACGGTACCAATGGCTTAAAGCGGTCGCCAAAAACCGCCGAGCTTACATACAAGGCCGACAAGTTGCTGGAAGCATGGCAAGGCGAAGCGTATCAGACGTTTAACCCGCGTGAATCTCGCAGTTGTGTCTTGCATCCAGACTGGCAACTGATTTTGCAAGGCCAAGACAGCGGCACGCCATTTTTACATCATTTAGAACAACATGCCCTGCGACTGTATGCCCCGTTGGTCGAGCATTTGGAGACCTGCGAATGACGACCGCCCCAATCCAGCCCCAGCAGACCGAGACCGCACCGCCAACCGCGCTGACCATGAAGCTGTACGGCCAGCATCTGATTGAAGCCTCTGCCGGAACGGGCAAAACATGGACGCTGTCGGCGTTGATTGTGCGCTTGATTGCCGAGCGCCAGTTTTCGACCAGCCAAATCATCGCCACCACCTTTACCCGTGCCGCCGCCGCCGAACTGCGTGGCCGCGTGCGGGAGCGCCTGTCTGAAGTGTGGGTGTGGTTAGACCGGTTTAATCAGCATCCGGCCGACATGCTGCAACAATTGGAAGATCACCCCGACCCGTTGCTGTCCTATCTGATTGGCACATTAGATGCCGACGGTCGCGCCTATGCGGTCAACTTGCTCAAGGCGGCATTGCCCAGTTTTGACCAAATGTTTATTGGCACTTTGGACAGTTTTTGCCAAAAAATGCTGACCGAGTTTGCCTTTGACAGTGGGCAAGGCGAGGTGCTGCGCATTAGCGAAGAAGAACACGCCCTGCGTCAACAAATTATTCATGACACCTTGCGCAAATGGCGCAGCGAACAAGACCCCCGTCTGATCGAAATCATGGTCATGACCGGCCAACTGACCACCGTGGCCGACCACGAAAACAACGTTGGCACGGTACTGAACTTTCCGGCGGCAGAATTGGCACAGCCCGCCATGCCGCCGATTGATTTTACGGCGCTTGATGACCTGATGGCGCATGTGGCAACGCTAGACCCCAACACCTTTGATGCCTTCATTGGCAAAGATTCTGCCGCCTATGGGTTTTTGCGCAAAGCGGGTTCACTCAGCAAACATGGCCATGTGCTGCGTGATTTTATCGAAAAAATTCAGCGTTTTGGTGTGCAAGTGTTGTTGGCGATTCATAAAGATGATGTGGAAGCCGCACTGCTAAAAGATCTGCTTACTCCTGAAAAACAATTTAATAAAGGCGGCGAGCAATACGCCGCCGCGCTAAAACAATGCGATGGCACGGCGTTGTTGCAGCAAGTGGCAACGCTGCGTGAACAACTGACTGGGCAACTCAAACAAGTCAATGTGTGCGTGCAATATCAACTGAGTCAGGCGGTGCGTGAACAACTGCCGATTTTGCTGGCCGAGCGTGGCGAAACCAGCTTTGCCGAACAAATGCGCCTGTTGGCCGATGCCCTGCATAACGGCGAAGACGGCCGCACCTTAGCCAAGCAAATTCGCCACCGTTACCCCGTTGCCTTGGTGGATGAGTTTCAAGATACCAACAGCGACCAAGACCGCATGATTGCGCAGATTTGGCGGCAGATGCCCAGCCCCAACGAGCCACCCGCGCAAGGCTGTTTGGTGTTGGTGGGAGATCCCAAACAAGCGATTTATGGGTTTCGCGGTGGCGACGTGCAAACCTATTTGGCTGC
>JBEANQ010000027.1:0-18881 GCA_041165345.1 Pseudomonadota bacterium | reverse complement strand
TCTGGCTCAACCAGACTGCGTCAATGGTTGTATTTTTGATGGTTTTCCGCGCACTATTCCGCAAGCAGAAGCCCTTGAAAAAGCAGCAATTGCTATTGACCATGTCATTGAAATTGACGTGCCAGATGAAGAGATTGTCAATCGTCTGTCGGGTCGTCGCCAACATCCGGCATCAGGTCGTGTGTATCACATGATCTACAATCCACCTAAAGTGGACGGCAAAGATGACGAGACTGGCGAAGACCTCGTGCAGCGTCCAGATGATGTCGAAGAAACCATTCGCAAGCGTTTGGGGTCGTATCATCTTGAAACCGAACAATTGGTCGGCTTTTATCAAGCTCGCGCTGCATCGGGTGAAAACGCGCCTAGCTATGACAAACTGAACGGCCTTGATGCCATTGACAGCGTCAAAGCCCAATTGTTTGGTATTTTAGATCGTTAAGTGCTGAAGTGCAGTGACCGTACACACGGTTGTGCGCCCCAAAACCCTCGCTGATGCGGGGGTTTTTATTGTGAAGGACATACTTTAAATCGTTTAGCTGGATTTTAGAAAAATAGACAACAATTAAAAAAGTGATAACTGCATCTCGTTTTGTGGTGAGTTGGACGAATAATGAGCGTATGGTTGTTTTATGGTCACTTGATTGGCCAGACCGAATAAGCAGCATCAAGGAGCAATACCATGAACTGGACTATAGCGTGTGATCGTCGTCCACTGACCGGATTAATGGCCAGCTTGTTGTTGAGTGTCTCAATGGTACAGGCGGCCCCAATGGCAGGTGCTTATATTGTGGGAGATGGTTGGAATACGGCCAACATTAGTCAGTTTAAACAAGACAGTGCAAAACCCATGGCCGTTGTCAATTTTTTTACCAGCTTTGACTATAACTGGTCGAATCAACTGAAATATCAGACCAGTAATATTGTGGCGCAAGGCGCAACACCCATGATTACCTTGATGCCGGTGATCAGCGCAAGGCGTGTCAATTTGCTCTCAGAAATAACGGCAGGTCAATGGAATAGCTATCTTGATACATGGATTGCAGGACTAAAAAATTGGCAAAATCAATATCCTATTGCCAATAGACCCACAATTATGCTGCGTTTTGCCCATGAATTTAATGGCAATTGGTACCCTTGGGGTAACGATCCAGATGGCTTGCGAGCTGCATGGCGCTATGTCCATGCGCGCTTTGCAGCGGCAGGTGTTCATCATGTTGAGTGGGTCTGGTGTATCAACAATGTGAATGTGGATAATTACAACGATGTTACACGTTATTATCCAGGAGATGATGTGGTCGATTGGACCAGTATTGATGGTTATAACTGGGGGAGTAATTATAGCTTTAGTCGGTGGAAAAGCTTTGATGAGACCTTTAGTGTGCCATACCTTAAATTGGTCACGACATTTGTCAATAAACCAATCGTTTTGGCAGAGGTTGGCTCAACTGAGCCTTCGGATACGCCTCGTGCGACTTACGGGCAAACTGGCGACAATACCGATGCAAACCAAAGTAAGGCAGCTTGGGTGAGCGATATGTATAGCCGGATTCCATTGCAATATTTGGCCATTAAAGCCGTCAGTTGGTTTAACGTTAACAAAGAGTTAAGCTGGGCTTTAAATGGTACCGCTCAAAATGGATTACCCAATACAGGCATGGATCAATACCGTCAAGCGATGGCCAGTGGGGCATATACAGGCGTCTTTAGCCCAATGGTTGGAGGGACGATGACATGGACAAATCCGCATGTTCGGCGGCGTATGTTGACCGTTCGGCCTCAAGAGTCGTGGCGTGATGTGCATTACTGGCAAGCATTATGGGCAGATAAAACACATGCCACTCGTTCGGCATCTCGTTTGCGCTGTGAGATCACCCGTCAAATTTCTGTGTTTGAGCGTTTACCCATTGCGGTTGGAGGAGCGTTGCTTGAAAGTGAACGGGGTGGAATGTCTCTGATACAAGGACATCTGCGTCGTAGTCGACTGGATGCACGGCTTGATGACATTGCAGCAGAAGTGGCGACTTATGCCCGTTAAGCAATGTGAATCGTTATCTTGTTGGTTTTTTCAGCATTTAATCAACGCCACTGCATGGACAGTGGCGTTTTTCGATGAGATCACCCATGCTACTGAACCCTGCGATTCCCGCTTGATGTGATTTGTTCGTCGACCTGTGCTAAGCCCAATCGGGTGATGGCGGTGTGGTCGAGGTGTGTTGGAGTGAGACTCATGCGTTGCCGCCAATCAGCAGATTCAGTGCATACCACTGAGTCGTCTTTTGTTTTGATGCCAAGGCGTGGTCTGGCACAAATGGGGCAGGCTGATCCTGCCACAGTGCGTGTAATGGCGTGTGCCCTTATTGTGGGTGGCGTGATCATGCTGGGTTGGACCAGTCGAGTAGCATTACACCATCAAGCAATCACAGCCACTGCAACTGTAGAGCCTGTCTCGGTTGCTACGGTCGTGACACCATTGGAAGAGCCAGTGGTCTCAACACAACGCCATGTGCAGCTTCCACAGTATCCAGCCTCTTTGTCATTGGTTAATGATGCGACAGGGCATTTGTTATCTTGTGTCGGTACCATTGGCGATTTAAACGCTGCTAAAGCGCTTAATACACGAATTGATGCTGCTTATCCCAATAATCAAACTGAATGTCATTTTGTTGTTGATGCGGCATATCACAGCCAATTGTTGAATCAGTCCACAACATTATCATCTCTGTTGGCGGCGTTACAGCAGCAGCGTGATGCCATGCTGGCCATTAACGTTCAGACGTTTGATGTACACGCTCAACCAGCGATAGATTCGGTTGATCAACTCATCGTCAGTGCTTCAACTATTGATGAAACACAGCGTTTGCGTGATCGTGTAACCGCCATTGTTGGTGATACTGCTCATGTAGAGGTGTTGGGCTCTGTAAATGAGCCTGTGGTGTTGACCCAAAGATTACAGGCCGCCAAACAACTCATGACTACTTTGCCTGCCACTGGTGTACGCCCTGCGGATATTATGCGGGTATTGAATACTCAGATTTTGGCATTTGCACCGCATCAGTCGGTATTACCTGTTGCCAATCAAGTGGTGTTAACGCAGGCAGCTCGATGGCTTAAACAGCATCCTCAATTGATTGTGGACGTGCGTGGTTTTACCGAGGGTGTGGGGAATGTGGCCTATAACATGGCATTAGGTCAGCAGCGTGCAGATGCGGTGCGTACTTTTTGGATGGCACAAGGTGTGGCTAAACATCAAGTGAGAACCAGTGGCATGGGGGGAATCCAGCCCATTGCATCCAATGTGAGTCCGCAGGGGCAGTTTTATAACCGTCGGCTTGAGTTTTGGGCTTATAACAGTTCAGACGTTCATTTGCAGGCGGCACCGCGTGCTGATGTGGCGGTGGGTGCTGACGACTAAGGACCACACCAAAACATCGCTTAATCGAGGCGGCCGAGATGGGCGCAGCGGTCGGTTTTTTCGGTCCATTCGCACAGGTCACGCACGATACAGTCACCACATAAGGGGTTGCGAGCCTTGCAGGTATAGCGGCCATGCAGAATAAGCCAATGGTGGGCATCCATCAAATAATGGTGTGGAATGACCTTGAGTAGACCGGCTTCTACACCATTGACGGTGGTACTCGGCGCAAGGCCGGTGCGATTGCTCACCCGAAAAATATGCGTATCAACAGCCATGGTGGGTTGGCCAAAAGCGGTGTTGAGCACCACATTGGCGGTTTTTCGCCCCACACCTGCAAGTGATTCAAGGTCTTCGCGGCGGTCTGGCACTTGGCTGGCATAGTGTTCAATCAGCCGTTGGCAGGTTTTGATGATGTTTTCGGCTTTGCTGTTATACAGACCAATCGTTTTGATATAGGGCTTTAGTCCATCAACACCCAGTGCATTAATCGTTTCTGGCGTGTTGGCAATGGGGTACAGCTTGGCGGTGGCCTTGTTGACACTCACGTCAGTGGCTTGGGCTGACAGAATCACGGCAATCAAGAGTTCAAAGGGTGATGTATAGGCCAGCTCGGTGCGTGGTTCGGGTCGCTCGTGTTGTAAACGGGCAAAAAAAGTTTCAACGTGCTGGGGTGTCATGGCGATTCGCTCAACGCATTGAGTTGTTGCTGTAGCGCCATGAGTTGGCTGCGTCGGTCTGCATGGTCGGGTTGCACCCGCAATTGGCGTTCAAGTTTCCCAATTTGACTGCGTAGGGTGGCCTGTTGAACCATCTTGTGTGGGTCAGCGGCGGCATTGGTCACGGTGAGTGATGTGGGCGTTGGGGCGGCTGTTTGGGTGGTTGTGTCACTGGTAGAGTGGGATAACACCGGTGCAGAGATCGTCGGTGCGCGCCGTTGTTGTTGGTCTTGCCCGCGTTGTTGTTCGCGCTGTTGGTGCGCCTGATAGCGTTGCCGTGCTTGGTCTTGCTGCTGACGTTGTTGTTGTGCCGTGGGGATGGTCTCAAGGTCAATCAGGTCAATACAGTCCACTGGACACGGGGGCAGGCACAGTTCACAACCGGTACACAGGTCGGTCAAAATACTGTGCATGAGTTTGCCACTGCCGATAATGGCGTCGACAGGGCAGGCACTCAGGCATTTGGTGCAACCAATACAGTCGTCTTCTCGGATCACTGCAATCATGCGTTGGGGGCGGCCATCGCTGGCAATCGGCCATTCGCTGGCATCAACAGGTAAAAGCGGTCGGTTGAGCAATTGCGCTAAAGTGTCGGCCACGGGTTGTCCACCCGGTACACATTTATTGGCGGCTTCACCGCTGTGAACAATCGCAGTGGCATACGGCCAACAGCCTGCGGCATGACCACATAAACCACATTGTGTTTGTGGCAGCTCGGCATCTAATTGATGAATCAGGTCGAGAGGGGGCATGTGCAGGTCTCCAGCAAACCGGTGCGGTCAACACACCCAGCGGGCAGCGATGATGGGCGAGATTGCTGCGGCAATCAAGGGTGTGATTCCGATCAAGTGCCGCCCTGTATTAGTCAAATCGATAAATATCCATGCCCAGCGCCCCAAACATAAAGCTGCTATGTACCAACGAAAACCGTTGTCCTGCACCCATGGCAAAAAATAACGGGCTTAAATGCTCATCTGTGGGGTGATTACGCCGTGCATGTGGGGCGCGTGCCAGCCAATCAAGCACGCTGTCGTAGTCGTCATGAGCCAAGTGATTGACCACCCATTGCCGAAAACTGCTCGCCCATTCGGGTGTTGGCGCGTCTGGAGATTGCCGTGACAGTTCATGGAGGTTATGGGTAATACTGCCAGAGCCAATCAACAAGATTTGCGCCTGTCGAAGCTCTGCCAGCACCCGCCCCACATGATGTAATTGAGCGGCGTTAAAGCTGATGGGAATCGACAACTGAATCACCGGAATATCGGCGTTGGGGTAGAGGTGTCGCAACGGCACCCACACCCCGTGATCACGCGGTCGCATCAGGTTGCCATGTGCCACCAACCCTGCACTGTGTAGTAAACCCAAGAGGTGGTCGGCCAAGGCCGGATCACCTGCCGCAGGGTAGCGAAGGTGGTAGAGTTCATCTGGAAACCCCCGAAAATCATGCCATGTTTCAGGCCGTGTACCGGTCGAGACCTCCAGCGTGTGGCTTTGCCAATGGGCGGACATCACCACAATGGCAGTGGGCGTTGGCAAATTGCTGGACAGGCGTTGCAAGGCCGCACCGACAGATCCGGCCTCTAACGCCAACGTGGGCGCACCATGTGAAATAAACAGCGCGGGTAGTGTGGCAAGTCTCATGACAGGCTCATGCTCGGTTGAGGGACTGATGATGTGGCTGAACTTGCGTCGGATAAAGCCTATTCCATGGCTTTAATCCTGTAGCCTTGCTAAACAATACTGGTGGGTATTGGGCAACCAGCAACAGGGCAGACTAAGCCCGATGATACGGATGGCCTTTCATCAGGCTCATGGCACGGTAGAGTTGCTCAATCACAATCACCCGCACCATGGGGTGCGGCAAGGTGAGTGCCGACAGTGACCAATGCCATTCGGCGCGTTGTCGTACCGCATCGGACAGACCATCAGGGCCGCCAATCGCCAAAGCTACATCAACACCTTCAAGCATCCATGTTTCAAGTGTGGATGATAGTTTTTCGGTGGATAAGTTGCGCCCACCCACTTCAAGGGCGATTAAGCGTTCACGCGGTTGCAGCGCGGCCAAAATGGCTTGGCCTTCTTGCTGGCAGTATTTTTGAATGTCTGCGGGAGAGTCCGACTTACCCCGCCGCGCCATGGGTAACTCTAAGGTGTGTACCGGCAGCATGGGTTGAACCCGACGAGCATAGTCGTCGTAGCCGGTTTGCACCCAGTCGGGCATTTTTTGACCAATGGTCAACAGACGAACTTTCATGACAAATATCCTTTCCCCGATGCCTAAAACAGCCTGTGCGGGCAGCGTAAAGACCAAACAAATGGGCCGCTGTGAGCGGCCCATAGGTCATTGCGGTTGATGCATCAACGGATGTGTAGTGACAGCATCAACGGTGTCGATTGCAGGTGATTAGATCGAACGCGCTTTGTCTGCGGTTGGTTTCCACAGGCTTTCGAGGTCATAAAAGCTGCGGGCGGTGGGCAGCATGGTGTGAACAATCACATAACCCAAGTCAACCAAGATCCACTCAGCATCACGCTCGCCTTCAACGCCAATCGGGCGAAAGCCGGCTTTTTTGGCTTCTTCGGCCACGTTATCCGCCAGTGCTTTGACATGACGGGTGGACGTGCCGCTGGCGATAATAATGGTGTCAGCCATATTGGTGATGCCGCGCACGTCGATTTCGACGATATTTTGTGCTTTGACGTCTTCGAGTGCTTGGCGAACCGCCAAAATGCAATCGGCGATTTCAGTGTTTGGTGTGGCCACATCAGCAGCAGGTTCGGTGCGGCTGCTCAGTCCAGCATTTGAAACAGATGAACGACCCGTAGAAGGCTCAAGATTCATGGAGGGATTAAAATCCGTACAAAAAGGACTTCCGATTATACGCCCAAACGCGCGCTGGTACGAGAGAGCTGGTGCGGCTAAGTTGCGATCTCAGTTGAGTGCTGCTGATGTTAGGGGGTAAATAGGGGTCGAGATAGATTCGTCCAGCTGGTGAATTTTCAAGCATTTTTGGGTGATTGACTGCTCTGTTTTGCAGCTCGTCGGAAAGTTTGAGGGGGTGCTGTTGATTGGCTCTGGCAAAGACCCACAGGTGTGTTTTGTCTAATAAATCAAGGCCACCTTTCCATTTGTGCAGCGACAATAGGCTATCTTGACCCATCACAAAAATCAGCGGGCGTGTTGTGCCGAGCCGCTGTCGAATCTGCGTCAGGGTGTCGATCGTATAGACCGGTGGTGGGCTGTGTAGTTCGCAACGTTCAATCTTAAAAGGTGTGTCGCGCAAGGCTAATCTGAGCAGCGCAAGGCGGTGTTTTCGGCTGGTTTTGGTGTGTTTAAAGGGCGACTGCGCGGTTGGCATCAAGCGAATTTCAGCCTGTGGGCATTGTGCATAGACTGTCCATGCTAAAGCCAGATGCCCTCCATGAATGGGGTCAAATGAACCGCCCAATAAAATCAGTGGCCGTGACATAGAGAAAAGTGTCATCCATAAACGTTGATTTTGCGGTATTGCGCTGAGTCGCTCAAGGTGCTTTTTGCATAGCGAAAGGCATCAATCAAGGTGATAGTGTGCAGGATTGACGTCGCTTGGTCTGATCGCAGAGTGGTCTGCCAAATACCGCACACTTTAGGGCGTTGATGGTACTAGGTGGCTGCTTGCGCGATGTTTTATGATGTTTGCCGGTTCTTTTTTGGACGAGATGGATACCCATGCATGATGAATGGATTGCTCGATTTACCCAGCCCGTCGTGATGGTGATCGTCAGCACGGTGTTGATGGTGTTGATTGGTGGTCTAAACTGGTGGGTGGGTGTTGAGTATCGACTGTTTCCATTATATTTTTTGCCACTGATGTTGATGGCATGGTGGCAGGGTCGCGAGGCGGCGCTGGCCATGTCAGTGTTGGCGTCGGCCATATGGGCGGCCTCACTCTATGCCGGTGGCCGAACCTATGCCTCTGAAGGCGTGTGGGCGTTCAATATTGCAACGCAAATGCTGGCCTTTGCGCTGGTGTCTATTTTAGTGGCGCAGCTGCGGCAATCATTGCTGCGTGAGCGTGCCTTAAGTCGTACGGATCTGTTAACGGGTCTATCCAATAGCCGTGCTTTTTTTGAGCAGGCCAATGCGGTGTTGGCGTTGTGTCGTCGTAAAGGGTGGCCGGTGACGTTGGCGTTTATTGATTTAGATCACTTTAAACGCGTCAATGACACCTTGGGGCACGCACAAGGTGATGAGGTGCTGCGTCAAGTGGCGTTGTTGCTGGATGCCCAACTGCGTGACAGCGATCTCAAAGCCCGTATGGGTGGTGATGAGTTTGTGATTTTGTTGCCATCAACCGATTATGCCGGAGCAGAGCAAGTGTTAGGCATGTTGCTCAAACGCTTGCACGAATCGACACGGATCACCATCGCGGGTGTCACAGCCAGTATTGGTGCGGTCTGTGCGATGGATCCCCCCGAAGATATCGAGCGACTGATTCGTGCAGCAGATGACTTGATGTATGAAGTCAAAGCAGCTGGTCGTGATGGTCTTAAAATTAAAGGTGTGGCTTAAAGCACTGTGTGGATTGTGTGGGCATCGTGTCGCTGCAATGTGGCGAGGTAACGTTTGCTCAACAGGATTGATGCTGATTTTACAGTGACGCTGCGATGACATGGAACGATACGCCTCACATGGTGGTCATATGAGTGCATCAGGAGTGTGCAAGATGTCTAGAACGCTTCAAATTTCATTGGGTTGGTTATTATTGCCCTTGGTAGCATGGCTTGGTTTACAAGTGTATGACTTGGCCATGCAACCGGTATTGACGTGGTTTATACAGCATGGCTTGACGCGAGATGTGGCGTTGTTATTGGCGTTGGCAGGGCTAGGCCATGCGGCGTTATTTGCATGGCCGTTGGTCAAACTCTATGGTCGGGCGGCTGGTTTAGCTGCGTTTATCATGGTGTGGCCGGTGCTGTGGGCGCATGTGTCACCGGTATTTGATGTGCATGTGAGCCGTGATCTTCGGTTGTTTTGGGCGTTCAGTTTGTTGATGTATGGCGCAAGTCTATGGTTGGCGGTTCATGTGGTCAGTCGTCCGAGACGCTTTGCGCGGGTTGCCCGTGGTCCCATTCCCGTGGATCGCTTGCTTCGTCGTCATCAACGGGGGGTGATGCAACGTTTGGCGGCACAGTCACATGCGCCATTGTCCAATCAGCCGGTCAAACCTTAAGTGATGACCGACCATGACCTGTCTGATGAGCCCTCACACGTGCACCCAATGAATGATCCATCTCTGTATGACCCTGCCATTCATGATGACGGTCTGCGCTGGCGTGCGGGGGGCTGTCACTGTGGCGCCGTTCGTTTTGAAGTTGCAGTATCCGATGCAGCAGAGGTTGAGGACTGCAATTGTTCTATCTGTTGTAAGACTGGGTTTTTGCATTTAATTGTGCCAAATAGCCGGTTTCGATTGCTTCAAGGCCATGTGGCGTTGCAGCAATATTGTTTTAATACGGGTGTCGCCAAGCATTTGTTTTGTCGACATTGTGGAGTTAAGTCGTTTTATATTCCACGGTCTAACCCTGATGGGGTGGATGTCAATGTGCGATGTCTAGACCAGCCCTTGGCGCAGTTGACCATTGTGCCGTTTGATGGTCAGCAGTGGGAGCAACATGCGGCGGCGTTAGCGCATAAAAGTCGTGATTAGTGGCAGTTAATGAGACAAGCAAGCCCCCATGACGTGAGCCATGGGGGCTTTTTTTGGGGCACAGGTATCCGTTACTGATGTCACCGATGAAACAACAAAAAAACCAAGCGAAAAAACGTACTGATCAGTACACTGTGATGATTGCTGGAGAACAACACCCATGAACATCAAGCATTCACAGGTTCAATCGTCCACGCCTACACGTCCTTATGCGTTGTCATGGCTCATGCTGTTGGGATTGCTGACCGCGTTAGGGCCTTTAGCGATTGATATGTATTTGCCCGCGTTACCGGCCATGTCTACCGCGTTGGGCGTGAGTATGGCCAGCGTGTCCAATACTGTGCCTGCCTATTTTTTAGGTTTGGCGGTGGGGCAGTTGGTGTATGGGCCGGTCAGTGACCGTTTTGGCCGCAAACCTCCGCTGTATGTGGGCTTGAGTGTGTTTGTGGTGGCGTCCATCGTGTGTGCGTTATCGACTCGTCTAGATGTGTTGATTGCGGCACGCGTGGTACAAGCGTTGGGTGGCTGTGTGGGCGTGGTGGTGGCACGGTCGGCGATACGGGATCGATTGTCGCCACAAGCGTCCTCACAAGCGTATGCCATGCTGTTGTTGGTGATGGGAATCGCCCCAATCTTGGCACCGTTGTTGGGTGGCGTGTTGGTGTTAGCCGGTTGGAGCAGTATTTTTTGGTTATTGGCCGTGATAGGTGTGGTGAGTGTGGTGGCGATTCATCGGTTATTTGATGAAACCTTACCCGTTGAGCGCCGGCAGCCATTGGCCTTTGGCTTGGTACTACGGGGCTATGGGGCATTGTTGGCGGACGCCCGATTTAGAACGCCTGCGTTGGCGGGGGGCTGTCTCATGGGCGGGTTATTTGTGTATATCAGTGCGTCATCAGCGTTATTGATGGATCATTTTGGGGTGAGTGCGCAACAGTTTGGTTGGTTGTTTGGTCTGAACGCAGCGGGGCTGATTACGCTGTCGCAGTTGAATGGTCGTTGGGTGCGGCGTTTGCCATTGCTGGTGTTATTGCAGATTGGTACCGTCGCCCAAGTGTTGGGGGTGTTGACCCTGTTGGGGTTATCGTTTAGCGGAACCGCGCAGTTGTGGAGCGTGATGGCCTGTTTGTTTGTGGTGGTGTCTGGCATTGGGTTGACCGCTCCCAACAGCACAGCGTTGGCTCTGGCAGAGCAGGGGCATCGGGCAGGGATGGCCAGTGCGTTATTGGGGTCTTTGCAGTTTGGACTGGGGCTCTTGGGAGGAACGTTGTTACATGCCTTGCCTTTTGATGCCCTCACCAATGTGGCCGTCATGATGGCCCTACTGGTGTTGCTGGGTGCGCTGGCGGTGTGGGTGCATCGCGCCCGCAGCTTGCGTGTGCAAGCTGCATAGCGTGGGTGGTTAACGCTCTTTCATACTTTCGTTGCTATGCTGAAGCAGTGGCGTTAAAAAGAACTCAATGATGCGGCGGCGACCAGTCTTGATTTCAGCTGAGACGGTCATACCCGGTGATAAGCGCACCCGTCGTCCATCAATATCTAACCAGTCTTTGGCCAATAATACGCGGGCGTTATACACAGGGCCGCGTTTTTCGTCATCAATGGCATCTTGCGACAGTGAGGTGATTTTGCCGTCTAAGGTGCCGTATTTTGTGAACTTAAAGGTGTCGATTTTGACTGCGGCATCTTGTCCCACTTTGACAAAACCAATGTCTTTGTTTTCAACCAGTGCGTCAACTTCGACCATGGCGTTGTCTGGCACAATCGCCATCAGCGCCTGTGCTGGTGTGACCATGCCGCCCAAGGTATGTACCGCCAATTGTTGCACTGTCCCACTGACCGGCGCGGTGATGGTCATCAGGCGGTTTTGTCGTTGCGCTTTGACCAAGGCAGGTTGGACCTGTTCGGTTTGTTCCATGCCTTGTTGCACGGTGTCGAGTGCGCCGCGTTTGGCTTCTGCGGCCAGTGAGTTTTGCTGCCGATGCAGGGTTTCAATCGCTGCGGCCAGTTCGTTTAACCGGCTATTTAATACGGCTTGATTGCCTTCTAGCTCCATGCGTTCGCGTTGTTTATCGAGTAAGGTATGGCGGGGTAAGTAGTCTTTATTCATCATGTTTTGATAGTCTGTTTCTTGCTGATGTACTAACGGGAGTGCGGTGGCAATGTTGCGCAGTTGCGCTCGAATCGACTGCTGCTGCTGTTGCTGTTGTTCAATTTGTGCCGCAATTTGTTGCCGACGGGTTTGGTATTCGTTGTATTGGCTGGTGACGCGTTGTTGGGCTTCATTGGCCAGCATGGGGTCAATATCAACCACGGCGGGCATGACGGGTGGACGATCTCCTTCTATGGCGCGTTGCAGGGCGCGGCCTTGTGCCACACTTAAGCGTGCTGCCGCCATGCTTTGATCTAGCTGTTGAATGTCGGCTTGCGCGGCTTCGGCATCAAGGGTCAGCAACACATCGCCTGCATTGACGTGCTGGCCGTCATCAACCGCAATGGTGGTAATGCGGGCGCTGTCGGGTGCTTGCACAATTTTGGTATTGCCTGCGGCCATCACTCGGCCACTGGCGACGGCCACAATATCAATGCGACCAAAGCTCGCCCAAAGAATGGCCAACAAAAGCAGTAAAATAATCGCCCACATGGCCATGTGAGGTGCGGGGCCTGTGGGCGAGTCTTGTAAGGCCAACACGGCTGGCAAAAACTCGGCTTCTTCGGGTTGACGCGGTAGAGCATCGAGTTCTTTCCGGTGTTTCCATGACACGCTAAACGCGCGACCATAGCGACCCAATAAATCACCCAAGGCTGAAAAATGCAGTTTGCTCATGACCCATCAGCCTTGTTGTAAACGGTGTAAATAGGCATACAGCCCATTGGGTTTGGCCAGTAGTTCGGCATGTGTGCCCACTTCTACCACTTGCCCTTTGTCCATGGCCATAATTCGGTGGGCATCACGCACGGCAGACAGGCGGTGGGCGATGATAATCACGGTGCGTCCCTGACAAATCACTTTCATGTTTTGTTGAATAATCGCTTCAGATTCATAGTCAAGTGCCGAGGTGGCCTCGTCAAAAATCAAGATGCGTGGGTCACCAATTAGCGCACGGGCAATGGCGATGCGTTGCCGCTGACCACCAGACAGACTGGCGCCTTGCTCGCCCACAATGGTGTCGTAGGCATCTGGCAGTTCTGAAATAAATCCATGCGCACCGGCCATTTTTGCCGCTTGCATCACCCGTGCGAGGGGCGTGCCGGTGTCAGATAGGGCAATGTTGTCGCGAATCGAGCGGTTAAACAGCATATTTTCTTGCAGCACCACGCCAATTTGCCGCCGGAGTGACGAGGCATCGACCGTGGACAGGTCCATACCATCGACCATGACCCGACCGCGTTCAGGGACATACAGCCGTTGCACTAAGCGGGTCAGGGTACTTTTGCCCGAACCACTGCGCCCGACAATGCCAATAATTTCACCGGCGCGGATGTTTAAAGACAGGTCACGAATCACTTCTTGACCGTCGGGACGATAGCGAAAGCTGATTCGGTCAAAGGTGATTGCACCTTGCAGACGGGGCAACGAGCTACGATTGGTGACCAATTCGGTTTTGCTGTTGAGAATGTCGCCCAGCCGTTGCATTGAAATGCCCACTTGCTGAAAGTCGGTCCACAACTGCGCCATGCGCATGACCGGTTGTGCAACCTGACCGGACAGCATGTTAAAGGCGATCAATTGACCCATGGTCAATTGGCCTTCTAAGACCAACCGAACCCCCAGCCAGATGAGCAACAGCATGACTCCTTTGCTGATCAAACTGACGGCACCGTTGGCAATGGTGTTGAGGGTGACGGTTTTAAAACCTGCCGAGACATAGGCGGCCAATTGATTGTCCCAACGGCGGGTCAGTTGCGGCTCAACCGCCATCGATTTGACCGTGCTAACACCGGTGATCGACTCGACCAAAAACGCTTGGTTTTCGGCACCACGGTTAAATTTTTCGGATAGGCGTTGACGCAACACAGGGGTGATCAGCAGCGAAACCAGCAAGTACAGGGGCAACGATGCCAGCACCACCCATGTCAGCGTGGGGCTGTAGTGAAACATGACGGCGATAAACAGCACCGAAAACACCAAGTCCAGCACCAGTGTTAAGGCTTGACCGGTCAAAAAATTGCGGATGTTTTCGAGCTCACGCACCCGTGCCACCGAGTCACCCACGCGACGGGCTTCAAAGTAGGCCAACGGCAACGAGAACAAATGCCGAAACAACCGGCCACCGAGTTCGACATCAATGCGGCTGGTGGTGTGAGCAAACACATAGCTGCGCAGCCCTGTCAGGGTGACTTCAAAGATAATCACCACCGCCAGACCAATCGCCAGTACGTCTAGGGTACTCAGACCCCGATGCACCAGCACTTTATCCATAATCACTTGAAAAAATAATGGCGTAATCAGAGCCAATAACTGAATAAAGAAGCTAACCACCAACACTTCAATCAATAGCTTACGGTATTTGACCACCGCCGGAATAAACCATGTGAAGTCAAAGCGTCCGAGTTCTTGGCTAAGTGAGGCTTTCGAGTTCATCATGATCAGATGACCGGTCCATTGATCCGTCAGTTCAAACAACGGCAACAGGCGCGGACGGCCTTTTTCAATGTCATGGATTAAGGCTTGAGGCACCCCGTCTTTTTCTTCAATTTTAGCCAGCAAGGTAAAGCGGCCATCTTTGAGCGGCATGATTGCAGGCAATGGCAACCGTTGCAGGCGTTCTGCTTTGGGGCGGATTGTTTTGGCATGTAGCCCCAGTGACCGCGCCGCCAAGACAATCTCGGCTTCAGTGATGGTTGTTGCTGCCCGAAACTGATGGGCGAGTTGATCGGGATCGGTCGCAACAGCATGTAAACGAGCTAACATAATCAAACAGATTAGGCCGGTATCGGGTGCCGGTGGCGTCACATCAATGCTAGGGGCAATGCGGTCGGCTGCGGGGGGATGAGTTGAATTATTCATGAGCTTAAGCGCAGTCTGAGCGTCCTATTGTGTAGCCCGATTGTAAGGATCAACGGACGGGATGCAAGCGCCACACTGGGTTTTTCTCGGAATATCCATTCCTGACTGTGACCAAACACACAATCTACGGCCATGGCCGATGCGCCAAATCTCCTTGCTGCTCACACAACAGGATCGTTGTCGGGTATTTTTATGGCAAATGTGCAGTGATCTGGGTTGAAGTCTCACAAAAACAACCTATTGAGATACAACCGAACATGGCATAGTCGCCACACATCAAGACCTAATAGGACGATTGAGATGTCAAGCAGATCAACACCTCCCACGCCAAATTGTCTGCCGACTCGGCAGATGCGCATCATGCTAGGTGCTGCGTTGCTGTCTTTGCCGTTGATTGGAATCGTTCATGCTGGCAATAGTGTTGCTCCAGCCAGTGCCCTCAAAGCACCCGTTAGCATTGCCGCAAATGAAACCACCGCGACCGCCGCGTTAAATCGGTCATTGGCCAAGCTGGCCAGTTTGCAGGCTAATTTTACCCAAACCACCACCACGACTACGCCCAAGGCAGCCCCTAAAGCGGGTCAAGCGTTGCGTGCTAGTCATTTAAATCAAAATTTTAGCGGAGTGATGCAGGTCAAGCGGGCAGGCAATTTCCGGTGGGAAACCACCAGCCCGATGAAGCAATTAATTGTGACCAATGGCAAAGTCGTCTGGATCTATGACCCTGACCTTGAGCAGGCCACGCGCCAACAGATGGATGCTCAAGTGAGCAACACGCCTGCCTTGTTGTTGTCTGGCCAAACCAGCACGATGATGAAGTCGTTTAAAGTGACCCAGCCTGACCAAAAACAACCATACTTTGTGCTGTATCCACGCAACAAAGAGGGCGTGTTTGAAAGTCTTGCCATTCGTTTTGCCGGTGACGTACCCAGCCAAATGGTGTTGAAGGATTCGTTGGGGCAGCAAACGACGGTGACATTTAGTAATGCCAAATTGAATGTGAGTCTCAGCAATGATCTGTTCGCGTTTGTGCCACCAAAAGGCACCGATGTGATTGATCAGTAAAATGTTGAACAGATTAAAATTGTAGAGATCAAAAAGGACGCTAGGTGCGTCCTTTTTGTGATTTTTGATGTGTTATGTGTCCGCCGCGTCATCATTTGACGGTGTGTTGCTCGGTGATCCTGCGTTATCCATGTCCTACCGAATTTGACCCTAACTGAATCACCAACACCCCCGCCACAATCAACCCCATGCCCAGCAACGCCGCCCGATCCAACGTTTGTCCCATCGCCAGCCAGCCCACCAATGCAATCAGCACAATGCCAGCACCCGACCACACCGCATAGGTCACGCCCATCGGAATGGTTTTGAGCGTCAACGACATAAAATAAAACGCCGACCCATAGCCCAACACCACCACCAACGACGGCCATAAGCGACTAAAGCCTTCAGACTGCCGCAAAAAACTGGTGGCAATCACCTCTGACACAATCGCAATGGCCAGCGCCCACCATGCAGACATCATTACATCCTCTTTATGCCGATTGACCCCGCCAGCTTAACAGCATCAGCGGCAAAAGCCCTGTCGTGCAATCTGTCCAAGCTTCCGCAAACCCCGTACACTATTGGGCTGTTTTTTATCAAAACCAATGTGCTGCCATGATTGATCCCAAACTGCTCCGTAACCAGATTGATGTTGTAAACGCCGCCTTAGCGAAGCGTGGCGTGAGTCTAGACACCAGCGTCTGGGCGGACTTGGAAGCGCGTCGAAAATCAGTACAACTTCAGACCGAAGCACTACAAGCCGAACGCAATAACGGCGCAAAACAAGTTGGCCAAATCAAAAAAAACGGTGGCGATGCCAGCGAACTCATGGCACGGATGCAGCAAGTGGGCGAAGAAATGAGAGCCGCCGACGAGCAACTCAAAGCCCTGCAAGCAGACATTGAAGCACGGGCGCTGACCATTCCCAACCTGCCCGATGCTTCCGTGCCTGAAGGCGCAGACGAAACCGGCAACGTCGAAGTCCGTCGCGTGGGCACACCGCGTCAGTTTGACTTTGCCATTAAAGACCACAGCGACTTGGGCGAAGCCTTGGGGTTGCTGGATTTTGCGGTGGCAGCCAAAATTACAGGCTCACGTTTTAGTGTCTTAAAGGGTCAATTGGCGCGCCTTCAACGCGGTTTGGCTCAGTTTATGCTCGACTTGCATACCACCGAGCATGGCTATACCGAAGTGTCGGTTCCTTTGATGGTGAATGCCGACAGTCTGCGCGGTACGGGTCAGTTGCCCAAATTTGAAGAAGACCTGTTTAAGCTGCAAGGCGAAAAACCGTATTACCTGATTCCGACCTCTGAAGTCCCCCTGACCAACTTGGTGCGCGATGACATCATCGACATTCATGCGTTACCCATCAAACTGACGGCGCATACGCCATGCTTTCGTAGTGAAGCCGGTTCGGCAGGGCGGGATACGCGTGGTTTGATTCGTCAGCATCAGTTTGAAAAGGTCGAGATGGTCAACATCGTTCATCCTGACCAGTCCATGCAAGCCCTAGAAGACATGACCGCCTGCGCCGAAAAAGTGCTGCAACTGTTAGAGCTGCCGTATCGCGTCATGCTGCTGTGTGGGGGCGATATGGGCTTTGGGGCAGTCAAAACCTATGACCTCGAAGTCTGGCTGCCCAGTCAAGACACCTACCGCGAGATTTCGTCTTGCTCCAACTGTGGTGACTTTCAAGCCCGTCGGATGGTCACCCGCTTTAAGGTCGACAAAAAAACCGAGCTGGTGCATACCTTAAATGGCTCTGGTTTGGCGGTGGGGCGGACGTTGTTGGCGATTATGGAAAACCATCAACAAGCCGATGGCAGCATTGCGATTCCTGCGGCGCTACAACCGTATATGGGCGGCCTCACTGTGATCGGTCCAGTGGTTTAATGTTTACAGCCCGCACAACATAAGGCAAAGCGTATGGACGTATTACCCATTGCACTGCGGCTGCAAGGCCAGCGCTGTTTGATTATTGGTGGCGGCGGCATTGCCCGACGCAAAGCGCGGTTGCTGTTACAAGCGGGTGCGCGTTTGGATGTGCTTGCACCCGAGATTGTCGATGACCTGCGCATTGACGCCGAGGGCAGTCTGGGGACGTATCATGGATTGGCGTATCCGACCGACCGCATCTGTCTAACTGATTACCGTTTGGTGATTGCCGCCACCGACAACGCCGCCATTAACGCGCAGGTTTTTCGTGACTGTGAAGCGGTGGGTGTGTTGGTCAACTCGGTCGATGACCCACCCCATTGTCGCTTTATTGTGCCGGCCATTATCGACCGTTCGCCCTTGTTGGTGTCGGTGTCGACCAATGGCGCAGCCCCCGTGTTGGCGCGGCAACTGCGCACCAAAATTGAGTCTTTAGTGCCTGCTCAATACGGCGAGCTGGCTCAGTTTTCGGGCGATTGGCGCAAACAGGTTAAAGCCGCGATTCCTGTGCCGGATACACGGCGGATCTTTTGGGAAAACCTGTATGCCGGTTCGGTGGGTGAGCAGGTACTGAGCGGGCAGCGTGCCCGTGCCGATGCCGCCATGCCGCAGCTACTGGCCGACTGGAAAGACCCCAAAGGCGAGGTGTATTTGGTGGGTGCAGGGCCGGGTGATCCCGACCTATTGACCTTTAAGGCGTTGCGCCTCATGCAACAGGCCGATGTGGTGGTGTATGACCGGTTGGTCTCGGCACCCATTATGAACTTGGTGCGCCGTGATGCCGAGCGCATTTATGTCGGTAAAGCGCGTGCTGACCATGCCGTGCCGCAAGAAGGCATTAATGCGTTGCTGGTTCGGTTGGCGCAAGAAGGCAAACGGGTCTGTCGTCTCAAAGGCGGTGATCCGTTTATTTTTGGCCGTGGTGGCGAAGAAATCGAAGAACTCGTGGCAGCAGGGGTGGCGTTTCAGGTTGTACCTGGCATTACGGCGGCGGCGGGTTGTGGCGCATATGCGGGTATTCCATTGACCCATCGTGACTACGCGCAAAGTGTGCGGTTTTTGAC
>JBEANQ010000026.1:0-19101 GCA_041165345.1 Pseudomonadota bacterium | reverse complement strand
GGTGTTCGGCAGCTAAATCACCGGCTAACTGTTGATTGACGCTGTCGATTTCGTCAAGCTCTGCCAGCAGCAAGAAGTAACGGGGCAACACAAAGCCCGGCTCGTACGGGTCTTTTAGGGCATCGCTACGGGTGATCAGCTGGTAATTGATACGCAGTGCGGCATTGATGCGCGACAGAAGGCGACGCTCGCTTTCCGATGCGTCCTGCTGTTGGATTTCCATTTCAAGTCCTCGGATTGACCGTATGTTTAAACCGATCGCGCTGTTCGTAGGGTTGCGGTATACCCGCGCCCAGCGCAGCAATCATTTCATATCATTCATCGCGCTCGTGTCCATGATCGGACTGACGCTGGGTGTTGCTGTCCTCATTACCGTGTTATCGGTGATGAACGGGTTCGACCGTGAGCTTAAGAATCGCATTCTGGGCATGATACCGCAAGCCACCGTGTCGTCGAGTGAAATTATTCAAGACTGGCCTGCTTTAATTGAGCAAGCCAAAAAACAGCCGCATGTGGTTGCTGCGGCACCATTTACTCAGATTCAAGGCATGTTGACTGCACAAGGTCAGGTGTCGGGGATTGTGATCAGTGGCATTGATCCTGCGTTAGAAAAACAAGTCTCGATTATTCAAAATCATATGGATGCAGGTTCGTTAGATGCTTTGCAAACAGGTGAGTTTGGCATTGTGTTGGGCAAAGGCTTGGCGGACGGATTGGGCTTAAAGCTAGGTGATAAAGTCACCTTGGTGTTGCCGGAGGCATCGCCGTCACCGGCGGGTGTTGTGCCACGTTTTAAGCGCTTTACCGTGGTCGGAATTTTTAATATTGGTGCTGAAGTAGACTCGATGTTGGGCTATATCGCGCTCAATGATGCGTCACGCTTGTTACGTTTGCCTGACGGTGCGCAAGGGGTGCGCATGAAGCTTGATGATATTTTTGAAGCCCCGCAAGTGTCACAAACCTTAGCACGGCAGTTGTCTGGTGGCTTATATGCCAGTGATTGGACGCAAACGCATGGCAATTTGTTTTCAGCAATTCAAATGGAAAAAGCCATGGTGTCGCTGCTGCTGTTTTTAATTGTGTTGGTCGCTGCCTTTAATATTGTGTCGAGTCTAGTGATGGTGGTCACTGACAAAAAATCTGATATTGCGATTTTGCGTACATTAGGGGCATCGCCACGAACCATTACCCATATCTTTATGGTGCAAGGGGTGATTATTGGCGCATTTGGCACGATTGCGGGGGCAGTGTTGGGCATTGGTGCGGCTTTAGGGATTAGTGACTTTTTAGGGTGGATCAATAATGCCTTTGGTTTGCATTTGTTTGACGCCTATTTTGTTAATTATTTGCCCTCACAGTTGAAATGGACCGATGTGGTGTTGGTTGTGGGTGTATCGCTGACCTTAAGTTTCTTGGCGACGATTTATCCTGCCCGTCGTGCGGCCAAAATTCAGCCTGCGGAGGCTTTACGCTATGAGTAATGATGTTCAATCTGTATCCGTGTTGTCTGCCATAGGGGTGACCAAAACCTTTCATGAGGGTCGTCACCATGTGACCATTTTACATGGTCTTGATCTGTCGATTGCGGCGGGTGAGTTTGTGTCGATTGTGGGCGCGAGTGGGTCGGGCAAAAGTACCTTGCTGCATGTGTTGGGCGGCTTAGATTTGCCTACCGCTGGTGCGGTGACGTTAATGAAGCAGCCACTCAGCCAGCTTGATGAAACCCAGCGGGGCCATTTGCGCAATCAATACTTGGGGTTTGTGTATCAGTTCCACCATTTGTTGCCCGAGTTTGATGCGGTTGAAAACGTTGCCATGCCGCTGTTGTTGCGCCAAGGGGTGAGTATTGATGAAGCCCGCACTCGTGCCACTGACTTGCTAGACAAAGTGGGCTTAAACCATCGGTTGACCCATAAGCCCAGTGAATTGTCTGGGGGTGAGCGGCAACGGGTGGCCATGGCACGCGCTTTGGTGACACGGCCTGCGGTGGTGTTGGCCGATGAACCCACGGGTAATTTGGATCGTCGTACCGCCGGAGACGTGCTGGCCGTGTTGCGCGATTTGCGTCAAACCTTAGATATGTCGTTGTTGGTGGTCACGCATGACGAAAGTCTCGCCAAAGCCGCCGACCGCATGTTGCATATGCAAGATGGTCGTTGGTTGTCGATGTAGCGCAGCACGCGTGGGGTTGGTGGTGTGAGCGTCTGCAATGCGGCTCACACGGCATGCGTACCGCGATGGATGACTTCAGGTGATGAGGTTATGGCGGGGAGTCTGGGGAGCGGGGGCAGCGATGTCGCTGCTGCCAATGGCGAATCACCATCCAACGCCAAATAAGGCGTGTGGCTGTTCCCCCAATTACACTGGCCAGAAGGGCTTCTAATAACAAGCCCAGTAATAATGGCCACAGAGACACCGCATTATTGCCGTACTGAAAAGGGTTGCTGCCGGTTTGCATGACCCAACTGATAAGCTGGCTAAATAATGCCGAAACCCGACTCATGTTGAGCATGGGCTCATTTAATACACATGAGCCTAGCCAGTAGGCAATATATAAAATAGGAATCGTCGTGATAGGGTTAGACAGCCAGACCAATGCAATGCACAGGGGTAAATTGACCCGAAAATAAATAGCCCCCAATGCGGCGGGAATAATTTGAAAGGGCATGGGCAAAAAGGCGCAAAACAACCCCCAATACATTGCGCCAGCCACAGACCGCCGATTGAGATGCCACAAGCTAGGGTCGGATAAATGCGGTGCAAAACGATGCATACCCGGAAGCGCCATCACACGGTCAGGCGATGGCAAGTAACGTCGAAACAGATGCTTAGGCATTGATCAAATTCGCGATTTTGGCTGGTCATCGCCCAGCCACAAGCTAACAATAGGACCACAAAAGGATCGCAACAGGTCAACCCACAACCTGACGGAGACGGTCTGACCCTTTACACCTTCAAGGCAAGACCGGCATAACGGGCCTGAGTATAGCGGCACAACGCCATTTTATTGGATATTTCGATATGTTTGCGCTGTTAATTGCGTTTGTTTTAGGCGTCATCATGGCGGTGTGGGGCAGTCAGTGGCTGGTCTTGCCCTTGGCGTGGTGTGTGCTGTTGTCCATATGTGCTGCAGGATTGTGGTGGTGTGGGCAGGGGTTGCGATGGGGCTATCGCAGCTTTGTGCGGGTGTTGGCTGTTGTGCTGATGCTGTACACAGGGCAGCAGTATGGGCAACACACCTTGCAGCAGGCGTTGGCACGACGGCTGACGCAGCCATTGACCACCACGGCGGTGGTGACAGTACAGGCCCTGAGCGACCAAACCGGCGCAGAGTGGCGGCAAGTGGTGCGCAGTGAAGCCAGTGCGCATCATCCATCGCAACACTGGTTGTTAAGCCTGCCCTATGCGGCGTCCGCCCAACAATCGGAGGTTTTACAACAACAGGCACAGCGCTTGCGTCCCCATACCCGTTGGCGCGTTCAGGTGCGGCTCAAGCCGATTCATGGGCAGGTGTCGGCGGGCGCGTTTGATTTAGAGGGCTGGTTGTTGGGACGACACATTCAAGCCACTGGTGTGTTGTTGTCGGCGGTTCCGTTAGCGATGCCTGAGACGACGCCGGTGTCAGTGAGGGCTTGGGTGAATCCGTTGCGCTTAACCTTGCGTGAGCACTTGGCCACGTTTGATTCGCCCTCTAAAGGGGTGTTGTTAGGCTTGCTGACCGGTGATCGGGCGTTGATTGATGCCGACACACAGCAGTTGTATCGGCAAACTGGCATCAGTCATTTGTTGGCTATTTCTGGTCCACATGTACTGTTGGCGGCGACGGTGTTGGTCTGGTTGTGGCGGCACCTGTTAAACCGTTGGCCGACGCTGTACTTGCGTATGGAGCGCCGCCGCTGGGAATTGCCCGTGTTGCTGTTGGCGGTGTTGGGCTATGCCATGCTGGCCGGTTGGGAGTTGCCCGCGCAGCGAACCGTCCTGATGGTGACGCTGGTCTCCGTGTTGAGTGCAGCGCGTCGGCGATGGTCATCACCCGTCATTGGAGGTGTTGCGGTGGCGGTGCTGCTGCTGGGTGATCCGTTGGCGGCGTTGTCGGCGGCTTTTTGGTTGTCGTTTGGGGCAGTGGCCTTGTTGATGCTGTTGGGTCAACGTCAGGCCGAATATGAGCCTGCGGGCGCTCAAGCCTTGTCAGGTCTGGGGCATTGGCGGTCACGCGCATGGACGTCGGTGCTTGAATTGCTGCGCACACAAGTGGGCATTACGCTGTTGATGCTGCCCTTGGTGTTGGTGATTTTTGGGCAGTTTTCGTGGTTGTCTGTGCCAGTCAATCTGCTGGCGATTCCGCTGTTGGGCGTGGTGGTGGTGGGCTTAAACCTGCTGGCCTTGCTGTTGTGGTCATTGGTTTCGGCATGGGGTGATGCGCTGTGGTCCGTGGATTTGGCCATTTTGGATGTGTTTCATGCGGCATTGACTCAGCTTGTGCAGGTGTTTCCACATGCGTTGCAGCCGCTGCGTTTAACCGTGGTCAGTGGGCTGGCATTGGTGTTGTTATTGCTGTTGTGGAGGCTGCCGCGTGGGGTGGTGCCGCGTTGGCTGGCGGTGTTTTTGTTGCTGCCGTTATGTGCGCCGCGCTCGATCGATGCCCCCTTAACAGTGCAGGTGTTGGATGTGGGGCAAGGGCTGAGTGTGTTGGTGCAAACCCGCAAACATGTGTTGCTGTTTGATACCGGTGCAAAGCGACCGGATCAACGAGAAGGCATGGGGGAGCGTGTGGTGTTGCCAGCATTATATTCGGCGGGGATTCGGCGTGTAGATGCCCTGATGATTAGTCATGCCGACAACGACCATGCCGGTGGCGCAAATGCGGTATTGAATGCGCAACAGGTAGATCGTTTGTATGGCAGTCAGGCGCTGCCTGACCAAGCGCACGGCTTGCTCCATATGCAGCCGTGTCGGGCAGGCGATTCTTGGACATGGGATGGGGTCGATTTTGCCGTATTGGCACCGTGGCCGGACGACGTAACCAGACTGACCGATAACGACGGGTCGTGTGTGCTAAAAATAACCGCACCGGCCAATCTACAGGGTCATCGTGACAGCATCCTGTTAACCGGTGATGCCGGACAATTGACCGAGCAGATGCTGGCCTTGCTGTGTGTGGATGTGCGCAGTGACGTGTTGGTATTGGGGCATCATGGTAGCCAGTCGAGCAGTGGCATGGCCTTTTTGCAGGCTGTTGCGCCACAACGGGCGGTGGTGTCAGCAGGGTTTATGAACCGCTACGGCCATCCTGCACCAGCGGTGCTGCATCGGTTGCGCCAGCAACACATTGCGGTCGATTCGACTATTGACAGCGGGACGTTAATCTATCGGTTGGGTCAACCCGTTGCCGCCTTAGAACCGGAGCGCTGGCGCGACCGACGGCCTTGGTGGACGGTCACGCCGCTCACCGTGCTAGCAAAACCGCATCAGACTGAATGAGTGTCCGCGTCCGTCGCCGTGTCTGTGCGGCGGCTGAGCTTTTGTGCAGCGTCGGCATCAATATGATAATAATCGGGCAGTGTGGGCGTGAGCTTAAAGCGTTTATACGCCCAATGATAATGCGTGGGGTGACGCGTGATCAGCACTTCCATGCTGCGATTGAGCGCATCGACCGATACTTGTAGGTCGGCATCGTGTAAACCATTGCAGACCGGATCAATAAAAATATCAAAGCGTTGGGGGTCATCATCACGCCGAATGCACGACATCATAAACATGGCGCATTGGGTTTTATGGGCAAGCTTAGAGGCCAGTGTGCTGGTCAAGACCGGCCAGCCAAAAAACGGCGATAAAATCCCGCCAGAGGGTTCGGGCAGATGATCGGCCAGCAAAATGGTCAAACCGCCCTGTTTAAGTACCCGAAAAATCTGCCGAACGCCACGCTCATCGGTAGGGGCTAACGTGGTATTGAGCCGACTGCGTGCAGTGCGCACAAACTGGTCGAGATCAGGGTTTTTGTCTGGCTTATACATAATGACCGGCGCTGCCAACTGACTGAGCCATGCGTTCATCATTTCAAAATTGCCATGATGCGGCACAATCACCATGCAGCCCCGTGGGTCGGCCAATGAACGATCAAGCAACTCGCGGCCATACACCGTATGAATCCGTTTAAGCGAGTCTTCGGGCGGATTGCCCCACACCCGCAAAAATTCAACCGAAGTCAGCATCTGCTGCCGCACCGCTTGCCGTGTCATATGGGTCAATTGGTCTGCTGACCACTGCGGAAAACAGAGCATTAAATTGCGTCGCACCGTCCGCGCCATGCCTTGCTCGGGCACACACAGCAGCACCCACGCAATCAACCGTGCCAACCCTTGCAGCACACCCAACGGCAACCGGCCAAGGGTGTTGAGCAAGGCGCGTGTAGGAGTTAGGTGGCCTTGGGGCGGCAGTTGGGAGTCGACCATGGGGCACGCTCAAGCGAACAGAAAGCCGACAGAGTAGGAGAAGCCCTGTACGGATTCAAGCGCATTTGTCTGGTCATCGCCGCGAATGACGCAACGCGATGATCACGGACTGTGCATAGACAATCACTTGATTTTGTTGCATCGTAGCCCGCGCAGCACAGTGGTCTGTGCCTCACCTTTCTTTTTTATTCAGGTTGAATGTCATGTCCGACTGGCCGCCCAAACCAGAACAATCGTCATCTACACCCACCCCACGCACGCCCAATGGTCCTGAGTGGCAATTGCTCGAAAACGTCTTAATGGCATCGGTGGCAGAACAACGCCGTAGTCGTCGGTGGGGCATTTTTTTTAAACTGCTGACCTTGGGCTATGTGGTGATGGTCTTTGTGACGTTGTCTCGTGGCTGTAGTTCAGACGACGCAATGGGCACGGGTCATTCTGAACCCCACTTGGCCGTCATTGATATTGATGGTGAAATTGGTGGCAGTCGGGGCGTGGCCAGCGATGACATCATTCAGTCTCTAGATGATGCTTTTGATGCCAAGCAAAGCCGTGCGATTGTCTTAAATATCAACTCACCAGGTGGGTCACCCGTTCAGTCTGATGAAATCTGGCAAGAGATTCGTCGTCTACGCGCGCTGCATACAGACAAAAAAGTTTATGCGGTGATTGGCGACATGGGCGCATCGGGTGCGTATTACATTGCATCAGCTGCCGATGAAATTTGGGTCAATCCTTCCAGCCTTGTCGGGTCGATTGGGGTAATTATGCCCAACTATGGCCTTGGTGGATTGGCGCAAAAACTTGGCGTTGAAGACCGCACCATGACCTCCGGCGCGCATAAAGCCATTTTAAGTATGACCAAACCGATTGATGCGTTTGAGCAAGCACATGTGCAAGGCGTGTTGGATGATGTGCATCAGCATTTTATTGCTGCGGTAAAGGCCGGTCGTGGTAAACGTCTAAAAGAAGATGCCAACACCTTTTCAGGATTGTTTTGGAGTGGCGAACAAGCCATCACCCTTGGTTTGGCCGATCAGCGCGGTGGCGTCAATGCGTTAGCACGTCATTTAAAGGTTGATCACACTGTAAAATATGATGTTGAACACAGCCCATTTGAAGGGCTGGCCGCTCGTTTGGGATCAAGCATGGGTCAAGGTTTGGGCGCATCGCTCAAACTGTCATTGGCTGAACAGGCGGCAGATGTGAAATGAAGCCACTGATTCATTTTGCCCATGCCAATGGGATTCCATCGGCTACCTATGAAACCTTGTTTGCCGCTTTGCGTGACGACTACGACATTGTGACCTTGCCGCTGATTGGCGTTGACCCCCAGTATCCGGTCACCAATCACTGGCCGAAGTTGGTCGAGCAAGTGATCGACAGCATTGAGCGCCAAGCGCAAGGCCGGAAAGTTATTGCATTGGGGCACTCATTGGGATCGCTACTCAGTTTTATGGCCGCGTATCAACGGCCTGATCTGATGAGCAGGGTCATCATGCTAGATCCTCCGTTGATTAATGGGCATTACTCGCTTGGCTTGCATTTGGCCAAGCTATTTCATCCGGCAACGGTGGACAAGTTGACCCCTGCGGGACTGTCGGATAAACGCCGAGATCACTGGGCAAGCCGCGAGGAAGCGGCGGCCAAGTTGCGTGGTCGTGGTTTTTTTGCCCACTTTGAGCAATCGTGTTTTGATGCCTATATTCAACATGGGCTAAAAGATGCGCCTGAGGGTGGCGTGACGCTGACCATTCCTAAGTCGGTTGAAGTGGCGGTGTTTCGCAATAATCCGTCATGGTTTTGGCTCAAGCCCCGTCGTGCGCCGCAAGTGCCTGCGCATTTGGTGGTGGGGCAAGACAGCTTGTTTTATCAGCGGGGCTTTCCGCAGCGCGTGCAACGCCAGTTGGGCGTGCCTTACCAATTGAGTAAAGGCGGGCATATGTTTCCATTGGAACGCCCGCTTGAGACTGCCCAGATGGTGAAAGACTTAATCAACAAATCATAAAAAACCGATGTCATGGGTTGAGTGAAGGATAGCCCTTGTTGATGAGGGCTGACCGACTGCTGTATACTCTTGATATACGATATTAGGCCTTCAATCAATGATTGTGACGTTCAAACACAAAGGCTTAGATATGCACAATCCTGCTCATGCAGGTCAGCTCATCACCGAATGGCTGGAGGGCTTAAAAGACAATGGTCAGCCCGTCAGTATTACGCAACTCGCTGAGCGTATCCAGATTACACGTGCCATGTTATCCCGCATCATTAACGGCAAAGCGTCATTAACGGCTGATGTCGCGCTACGTTTACAGGCAGCTTTAGGCATTCATGCGGATCTGTTGATGCGTGTTCAGGCGAAGTATGATCTGTGGCTAGTGGCGCAACGTCCCCGACCCAATATTCAGCCCATGAGCGTGCCAGCCTAACGGTCATCACGTCATGCGATCTTTTTTATCCAATTATCTGGACATGAGTGCTGCATGGTCGACGCGATTGTCCGCTAAAACCCCAATATCTTGAGCGTCAGTAGCTGACGCGCTTTCATCATCACGGCTGCGTTTTTCTGGCAAATATGTTAGCATCGCAGGTTCTTTTCACCGGCCTGCATTGTCGATTGGATGCGTGGCGGGGTGGTTTTTAATTTACTGTTTCAATAGGTTTTTTTGGGATTGATCGGGTGGTTTTCGCCCATCGGTTCCCTTTGGCCGGTATTGATCAAAAGGAGCGTACATGAGCGTATCGGAAATTTCGCCGATTGCCATCGAGGACGAACTCAAGCAGTCGTATCTAGACTACGCCATGAGCGTCATCGTCTCCCGCGCGTTGCCTGATGTGCGTGATGGCTTAAAGCCCGTCCATCGGCGCGTCCTGTTTGCGATGCACGAGCTGCATAACGACTTCAACAAACCCTACAAAAAATCTGCCCGTGTGGTGGGTGACGTGATCGGTAAATATCACCCGCATGGTGACTCTGCCGTCTATGACACCATCGTTCGGATGGCACAGGATTTTAGCCTGCGCTATTTGCTGGTCGATGGTCAGGGTAACTTTGGTTCGGTCGATGGCGACAGCCCTGCCGCCATGCGTTATACCGAAGTACGTATGACCCGTTTGGCACATGACCTGCTGGCCGACCTCGAAAAAGACACCGTCGATTGGGAAGACAACTACGACGGCTCTGAGCGCATTCCGCAAGTGATGCCCACGCGTATTCCCAACCTGCTGATTAACGGCGCGGCGGGGATTGCGGTGGGCATGGCCACCAACATGGCACCGCATAACCTGACCGAAGTCATCAATGCCTGTTTAGCCTATGTGGATGACAGCAGCATTACCGTTGAAGGCCTGATGCAGCACATTAGCGGCCCAGACTTTCCAACCGGCGGCATCATTTATGGCAAAAGCGGTATTGTTGATGCCTACCGTACCGGTAAAGGCCGCTTGCATATTCGCGGTAAGTATCATTTTGAAGAAGATGAAAAAACCAGCAGAATCAGCATTGTGTTTACCGAGATTCCATATCAAGCCAACAAAGCGCGGGTGATTGAGCGTATTGCCGAGTTGGTCAAAGAAAAGAAACTCGACGGCATTAGCGAATTGCGTGACGAGTCAGACAAAGACGGCATGCGGATTGTGGTTGACCTCAAGCGTGGCGAAAACGCCGATGTCATCGTCAACAATCTGTTTTTGCAAACCCCGCTCGAAACCTCGTACAGCATCAACATGGTGGCGCTGGACAACGGCCAACCCAAGCTGATGAACCTGCTTGATTTGGTGGCTGCGTTTATTCGCCATCGTCAAGAAGTGGTCACCCGCCGTACCCTGTTTGAGCTGCGTAAAGCCCGTGAGCGTGGCCATTTGCTAGAAGGCTTGACTGTCGCGTTGGCCAATATTGATGGCATTATTCAAGCCATTAAAACATCTGCCAACAGCGGTGAAGCGCGTGAACGTTTATTATTGGGCGATTGGCAGTCGGGCGGTGTGCTGGCCTTGCTTGAAAAAGCCGGTAGCGTCTCGATTCGCCCTGACGTGATTGATGGCGAAGATCCGAGCAAACCGTTTGGTTTGGCAGGTGATCGTTATCGCTTATCACCCGCGCAAGTAGCCGCCATTTTAGAGCTGCGTCTGCATCGTTTAACGGGTCTAGAGCAAGACAAGTTGCAAGCCGAATACAGCGAAATTCTGGCACAAATTGCCGAATTACAAAGTATTTTAGACAGCTTTGATAAGCTAATGGATGTGATTCGTGCTGAACTGAACGCCGTGTTGGTTCAGTATGGCGATACCCGTCGCACCCAGATTATTGAATCGCGGATTGACTTCACCCGTGAAGACTTAATCCCAGAAGAGCAAGTGGTGTTGACCGTCTCAAAGACCGGTTATGCCAAAACCCAACCGCTTGAAGACTATGCGGCGCAGCGTCGGGGTGGCCGTGGCAAGTCGGCCACCAGCATGAAAGAAGACGACTACATCGAACATTTGGTGGTGGCGTCAAACCATGCCACGGTGCTGTGCTTTACCACACGAGGCAAAGTCTACTGGCTCAAAACCTACGACGTGCCACAAGCCAGCCGTGGTTCAAAAGGTCGGCCATTGGTCAATCTGCTGCCCTTAGAAGAAGGCGAAGGCGTCACCGCTATTTTGCCGCTGCGTGCCTATCCGCAAGAGCATTTTGTCTTTATGGCAACGGCCTCGGGAACAGTTAAACGGGTGGCGTTAGAGCAATTTAGCCGTCCGCGTAGCCAAGGGTTGATCGCCATTGACCTGAAAGGCGAAGACACCCTGATTGGTGTGGCGATTACCGACGGTACTCAGCAAATTATGCTGTTTTCTAACGAAGGCAAAGCCATTCGCTTTGCCGAAGAAAAAGTCCGTGCCATGGGTCGGACTGCCAAAGGGGTGCGTGGTATGCGCGTCAGTTTGGCGTCCGGTTGGGATGAGGAGGACGATGCCAGCGACGATGCGGTACTTGAGGGCAACACTGACGACAGCAGCGATGACACCGCCGATCAGGGCATAGTCAGCCGTGTGGTGTCGTTGGTGGTGGTACCTGAAAGTGGCGAAGTGTTGACCGCCTGTGCCAATGGTTATGGCAAGCGTACACCCGTGGGGGATTTCCCCACCAAGGGTCGCGGCGGTAAAGGCATTATTGCGGTCAAAACCAGTGCGCGTAATGGCGAGTTGGTGCGTGCAACCGCCGTGAACGATGGCAACGAACTGCTGTTGATCTCGGATGGCGGCACGATGGTTCGCACCCGTGTGGCCGAAGTCAGTGTGACGGGTCGTAATGCTCAAGGCGTGATGCTGATCCGTCTAGACAGCAAAGAAACCCTCGTGGGTGTGGTCTGTATTGAAATCGTATGTGATGACGACGCAGACGACACTGTGCTGGACATGATGGATGGTCACCCCGTTGAGGCTGATGCCCTTGAGGGTGAACCGAATGCCTTGGACGTTGATGCGGCGGCCTTGACCACCGAGCAATAAGCGGACAAAGCCTAAAAAGAGGGACTCTATGAGTCCCTTTTTTTTCAGCTCCTCCAGCGTTCATCACTCTTTGACAGCGCTGAGTCATGAACAACCATAGGAATCAAGTCATGCCCATTCAACGTTTACACGTGGCGGACCGTTACAGTGAAGCTGCCATTCATCACGGTACCGTGTATTTGGCCGGACAAGTGCCCAACGATGCCAGCCTTGATATTGGTGGTCAAACCGCAGAAGTATTAGCCCTGATTGACCAACTGCTGGCCGAGGCGGGCAGTGACAAAAACCATCTGTTGATGGTCACTGTCTATCTGCGTGATTTGGCCGACTATGCGGGCATGAATGCCGTATGGGATACATGGTTAAATGCAGGTCATGCGCCACCGCGTGCCTGTGTGCAGGCGGCGTTGGCTCACCCTGCATGGAAGGTTGAAATTGTGGTGACAGCCGCTGTTTGCAGCAGCTCATGTTGACATAAAGGCTAGCCAAAGGCGTGGATGGTGAGCGAACCCTCACCACGCAAGGATGATTGATATGAGTTCTCGCCCTCAGGGGGTTGTTCACCGGTGTCATGCGTTTGGTGCCGACGCATTGGGCGACCATGATGCTGTTGCCCTCGCGCAACAGGTCAAGCGGGGCGACGTCAGCACGCACGAACTGGTACAGGCTGCACAGGCACGATTAGCACGGGTCAATCCGCATTTAAATGCGGTGCAATCCCTTGCTGAAACACCCGTGCAGGGCGCGTCCTTGGCAGGGGGTGTTTTTGCGGGTGTGCCGTCGTGGGTCAAAGACAACACAGCCCTTGCAGGTATGCCCACAGGACATGGCTCACGCGCAGTGCCTACGCAACCCGCTGCGCAACATGGCGCATTTGCGCAGCAGTTTTTGGCGCAAGGACTGGTGGTGTTGGGCAAAACCAAGTTGCCAGAATTTGGATTTAATGCGTCCACCGAATTTATGCACGATGCGCCAACCTGTAATCCGTGGCGCACCGACTATAGCTGCGGAGGGTCGTCGGGTGGATCGGCTGCATTGGTGGCGGCCGGTGTTGTACCGATTGCCCATGCCAATGATGGTGGCGGATCAATCCGGATTCCGGCCTCAGCGTGTGGCCTGATCGGGCTTAAAACCACTCGTGGTCGCTTAGTCACCGGTGAAATGGCACTAGCTTTGCCCCTTAATATTATCAGTGATGGCGTGGTAACGCGCAGTGTGCGTGACACCGCGCATTTTTTGGCAGGCGCAGAGCGTTACTGGCGCAACCCGACCTTGCCACCACTGGGGCTGGTGGAGCGTCCGCTCAAACGTCGGCTGCGTATAGGGCTGATTGTCGACTCAATCACCGGCCAGCCCACCTGTGCCGAAACGCGTGCCACAGTCGAACACACCGCCAGCTTGTTACAACAACAAGGCCACCACATTGAGCGCATTGCAGTGCCTGCGGGTGCGGTGTTTGTAGAAGACTTTACCGATTATTGGGCGTTTTTGGCCTTTATGATTCGGCGCAATGGCAAAAGAGGCTTTGGTGAAAGCTTTGACCCAGCGGCGTTAGATTTATTGACGCAAGGGCTAGACCGTCGCTTTAAACGTCGGGGGCTAACCCTGCCGATGGTGCTGTATCGTCTGCATCGTACATGGCATGAACACGCCACCCTGATGCAAACCTACGATGTTTTATTGTCCCCTGTGTTGGGGCGAGTGCCAGCACCATTGGGGTTTTTAAAGCCCGATCAACCCTTTGAAGTGATTATGGAACGGCTGCGCCATTTTGTCAGTTTTACCCCGTTAAATAACGCCAATGGCAGTCCAGCGATCTCGTTGCCGATGGGCATGAGTCAAACCGGTATTCCAATAGGCGTGCAGTTGGCGGCGGCCCATGGTGACGAACGCACCCTGCTTGAACTGGCCTTTGAGTTAGAGCAAATTCAACCGTGGCGACGGATTCAAGACCCCTGCTAACATGAAGGCTACCCACCCTACGCCGAATGCCATTCGGCGAATATGAATATTTTTTCAAATCGAATGCTTTATAGTATTGCCTAACACCGATTGGCGTATAGGCCAACACCGTCATCAAAAGATGACCCCACAATAAAAAGGATTGCCGTTTGTGAAAGTTGCCATCATTGCCGTGTTTATGGATTACCACCGCCGTGGCGCACACCACCGCAGCGCTTTACAACCGCAAATTGGTCCGCTCTTAGCCGCACTCTTACCTCCCGACGCCGACATTGAAGTCATTAATGACACATGGGTCGACCCCGATTGGCGCAAACGCTATGACCTTGTGTTTTTATCGTGCGTGCATTCAGACTTTGATCGTGCGCGTCAGATTGCCCGTTACTTTGGCAATCGTGGGGCAAAAACCGTCTTGGGCGGCACCATGGCCAGCACTTTTCCACATCTGTGCGCCCCTTATTTTGACGCCGTGGTGGTGGGTGACCCAGAAGACACCGTCCCGCAAATTTATCAAGACGTACAGCATGGCTGCCTGCAACCCCTGTATCGCTCGACTGGCTATCATCCTGAAAAAATCCCAACACCGCGCACAATGTTTACAGCGCATCAACAACTGTTTCCGGTTGCACTAGAGGCGACGCGGGGCTGCCCATTTACCTGTGATTTTTGTGCATTAACTGGCATTGGCACACGCTTTAAAACCCAACCGGTTAAAAAAGTCGCCCATGATATTATCTGCATCAAACGGGATCTCACCGCTAAAGTACCGTTTTGGCGGCGTCAAATGGTTATGTTTTATGACAACAACTTGGCTGGAAACCTCAATTATTTTCGTGACCTTTGCGATGAATTAAAGCCGCTCAACATCTTTTGGGGAACCTGTCTGACCTTTAACGTGCTAACCAAACGTGACCTGCTTAAAAAAATGTATCAAAGCGGCTGCCGCACCGTCTTTGTGGGTCTAGAAAGCTTTAATCCGGCTGCGATCGCCGACTTTAACAAGCACCAAAACCGCCTGTCGCAGGTTCGGCGGGTATTTAATGATGCCCGTGCCGAAGGTATTTTAGTTACTGCAGGGCTCATGCTCAGCCCCTTACATGACGATGTGGACTATATCCGCAGTATTCCAAAACACCTGAAAGACAGTGGCCTGCATATTCCTACGTTTGTCTGTATTGAAACCGCCATTCCGGGTACACCGTTGTTTAATCGGCTGGCCGACACCCCCGAACCCAGCTTTATGCCCAACACCTGCTTGCATGACTACAACGCTTACTCACTGGTGATTCGGCCACAAAAAGCCAGTACGCAGGACTTTATAGACGCCTATCAACAGACCTTGCGTGAGGTGTATTGCCCGCCGCAACGCCTACATAAACTGGTCGATGACCTGCCGCGTTTGTTGCGTCGTGGCTCGTGGATGGGGGCGCTGATAAGCGTTGCCAGCGCGTTGGGTGCAAACACCCCGATTGTCGCGGGTCGAACCTTTGTGCCCAAAACCGATACCCTCCCGTTAGAAGTGGTTCCCTTTACCGAAAGCGATTTTGACACTGAAAAAATGCGCCTCGCGTTTTTAAAACCCACCCGCGTCACCGACGACGCTGGCCGTGTGCTACCCATGTGGCGCTGCCATGATGCTCCTTTTGCAGAGCAAAAAGGCCGGTCGCGTGGTGGGCAAAGCATTGATGTGATGCAAAGTTAAACATACGGATTCCTGTGTGAGTAGGAATCTCACACAGGATGCTAAAGTACAGACGGCTCTGCTTTTGATTGGCTAAATGGGATTGCGGGTGACATGGGGCAAAATCCCTTCATCTAAAGGGTATCCATATTGAGTAGTCTGCATGACTTCCCGCCTGCGCGGGAATGACAGAATCATTTGATGGATTTTCCGCTAAGGTAACGTGTGGTGCTGTTATCCAAAAGATAGTGAACTTTAAGACGGTCGAGTGCTTCTAAGATGACGGCATCTGACCCCGCTGGACCGTTGTGATAAAACAAATCACTCAGCACGCTGGCGCAGTTTCCCGCACAAACCACAAACTGCGCCACAATCGCGCCATACTGACCGCAAGATATACGGTGTCGCATGACCAGCATTCACCCCATACAACACAGCGTTCAAGCCGCAGGGCAGGGTATTACGCTGGCAGAGCTACTCACACGCCACCCTGAAATCGCACGACGTACTGCACAACGCTTGATTCAACAGATGGTCAGTGCCGGACAAATACGGGTGCAGGGTGAGGGACGTGCCAGACGGTATTTTCCTGTGGTCTTGGGTTCACTGATAGATGACGCAGACGATACAACAGCGTTGCGACGGGATGTGGTAGACCGATTTCCGTCGTTTATCCCTGTATCGGCAGACAGTACCGATATTTTGGCCTATATCGACCAACCGCATGCAGCGCGAACCCCCGTCGGCTATCAGGCTGAGTTTTTGCAGTCGTATCAACCCAATCAAACCTATTACCTGTCTGAGCCGCTACGTCGCCAACTGCAGAGGCTTGGATGCTGTTAGGAGATTATATTTGTTGCTTACTTGTGTGAAAGAATACAATCTAAGCAGGCGTTTGTTGATACAGCCACTCTGAACCAAGATTATTTATATTTGGCTAATCCGTGTCTGACGCGACTATTTTTAATGGGAATGAGTACAGGATGTTAACTAATCAGCAATGTACCTATCTTGCTTGGCAGCTTACTCGCAAAGTAGCCGATGGGTCACTAGAGGCACTTGCGCCAACGTTGATGGATTCTCAGGTTGATCTGAACCCACACCAAGTAGAGGCGGCACTATTTGCATGCCGTAATCCATTATCTCGCGGTGTCATTCTTGCAGACGAGGTTGGGCTAGGTAAAACCATTGAAGCAGGATTGGTTATTGCACAATCGTGGGCAGAGCGAAAAAGAAAAATATTGATTATTGTGCCTGCCAATTTGCGTAAGCAATGGTATCAAGAGCTTGCAGATAAATTTGGATTGCGTAGTTTTATTCTGGAGACTAAAAGCTACAATGCACTCAAGAAAAAATCGACGCAGCAGCCATTCTTATATAACGAATGTGTAGTCATTTGTTCGTATCAATTTGCTAGAAATAAGGCAAAAGACTTAAAGCAAATTGCATGGGACTTGGTTGTTTTAGATGAGGCACACCGTCTACGCAACGTTTACAAAAACAGTAATGTGATGGCGAAGGCACTTAAAGATGCCCTGTCACATGTGAATAATAAAATTTTGCTGACGGCAACGCCACTGCAAAATTCTCTACTAGAGCTATACGGTCTAGTGAGCATGATCGATGAGCGTATTTTTGGCGATCTGGATAGTTTCCGGCAGCAATTTGCTCAGGGTGCTAAAGATCAGCAGCTTGCACAGCTAAAGCAGCGCCTTGCACCGATCTGTAAGCGTACTCTACGGTCACAAGTACAGCCTTTCGTATCGTACACAGCGCGTCGAGCGCTCGTCGAAGACTTCAACCCGAGCCATGAAGAACAGCAGCTTTCTAAGTTGGTAGCGGATTATTTACGACGCCCACAGCTTGAGGCGTTACCTGAAGGACAACGTCAGCTTATTTCGTTGGTGCTGTGGAAGCTACTAGCGTCTTCTACGCAGGCGATAGCCGGTGCGCTAGAAACCATGGCAAACCGTCTACAGGCTAAGCTTGATCAGGCAGAAATTGATGCGTTAGCAGATTGTCTGGATGAGGACTATGAGGCACTTGCTGGCACAATGGATGAGTTTGGCGACGATGATATTGAAGAAGATGATGTGTTATCACCCGCTAAAAAACATGCGATTGCGACTGAGATTGAAGAATTAAAAGGATTTTGTGAGCTGGCAAAAAATATTCGTCAGCAGTCTAAAGGTCAGGCATTACTCAGTGCGCTAGAAAAAGCCTTTGCTGCAATGAGCGAGTTAGGTGCAGCGCAAAAAGCGATTATTTTTACAGAGTCTCGCCGAACGCAGGACTATCTACAACAACTTCTTAAAGATACAGATTATGGTAAAGGGCTGGTCTTGTTTAATGGAACAAACACCAGTCCAGAAGCACAAAAGATTTATAAATCTTGGTTTGAGCGTCATTGTGATACAGACCGAGTCACTGGCTCAAAAACAGCAGATACCCGCGCAGCGTTGGTTGATTATTTTCGTGAGCAAGGGACTGTTATGATTGCCACAGAGGCAGGCGCTGAAGGAATTAACCTTCAGTTTTGCTCATTGGTCATCAACTACGATTTGCCTTGGAATCCGCAGCGTATTGAGCAGCGCATTGGTCGTTGCCATCGTTACGGTCAAAAACACGACGTGGTTGTGGTCAATTTTGTAGACCGCAGTAACGCCGCAGATTCCAGAGTCTACGATTTACTTGCCGAAAAATTTCAGTTGTTTGAAGGCGTTTTTGGTGCAAGCGATGAAGTGCTAGGTGCAATTGGATCAGGCGTAGATTTTGAAAAAAGAATTGCAGCCATTTATAAAGAGTGCCGAGATACGCAAACGATTGAGGCCAGTTTTACTGAGCTACAACAAGAGCTATCGCACGACATTAACAGTGCGCTATTAAAGACCCGTGATCTGTTGCTTGGACATTTCGATGAAAAAGTACTGCATCGCATTAAAACTGACGCTGCCAGTGTGCGAGATACCCATGAAAAATGGTTGCTGCAACTCACACAAGCAACACTAGAAAAGCATCCGTATTTATACCCGACGTTTGATGCCAATGGTTTTAATCTGCCACAACCCTTTACGCATTCACCTGTTGTATTGCCCGCTGGTCGTTATGACTTGGCACGTGTTAATGATCATGCTCACGTCTACCGTTTGAGTCATCCATTTGCGCAGGCTATGATTGAGGAGGCCAAGCAAGCAACGCTGACTCCAGCATCTCTAGCATTTGATTATGCGGCTTATGGCGCACAGCTTTCGACGATTCGTCCATTATGCGGCCAGAGCGGTCAATTGCTGGTAAGACTACTCACCATCAATAGCCTTGGCAGAGAAGAAGAGCATTTGGTCATTTCGGCAGTCACAGCTGGCGGTGTCGCACTGGCAGAAAATGATCCTGAGAAACTGCTGAAAATCCCTGCTAAGGTGTTGGCTTCCAGCATTGATCTCACGTTGCAACCGAAGCTGTTACAGGATCTTGAGCAGCGAAAGCTGCGTATTTTAGAGTCAGTCAATATCCGCA
>JBEANQ010000025.1:0-19309 GCA_041165345.1 Pseudomonadota bacterium | reverse complement strand
GCCCGATCCGCATCGCCACACACTGCCTGCCAATAAGCATGCCCTGCCGACGTTGGTAAGGCTGGATGCAACACTTGGGCAATCTCGGCACGGTCACTCAACCACAGGGCGAGACGGCGTGCCTGCCGGTCTTGATGGTCATACCGTAGCGTGAGCGTGGGCAAGCCGCGTAACACCAGCTCGGCGTCATTGGCCGCAATCCCAATCCCCAATTGACCGTGTACCGATTTTAACCGCTGATGTAAAGCCGACGACCGCGTCACAATACTGCCCATCAACACATCTGCACCGCCACTTGGATACTTGGTCAACGCGTGAACACTGATATCAATGCCAAACTCGAACGGTCGAAACGCCAAACCTGCGCCCCATGTGTTGTCTAACACCGTGATCACACCAGCGGCTTTGGCCTGTTTCACCAAGCCCTGTAGGTCTGGAAACTCCATGGTAATAGAGCCTGCTGCCTCAATCCACAGCAGCTTAGTGTGAGCCGAACACGCCAATGAAGCAGCATGAAGGGGATTGTAAGTGCGAACCTGCACGCCAAATTTTGCCAACAGCTGATGTGCCAAATCCATACCAGGACCATAAATATTATCGGGCAGCAGCACCTCATCACCCGCTTGCAACAACGCCATATTCACCACAGCAATGGCCGACAAGCCACTTGGGCACAGTAGCGCCTGTTGCCCACCCTCTAAACTGGCGATGCGTGCCTCAAGGGTAAAGGTAGTAGGTGTGCCATGTAAGCCATAGGTATAGGTATCGGCTTCTCGCCAATCTTTCGCCCGCATCTGCTGCACACTGTCAAACACAATGGTCGATGCCTTATGAACAGGCACGGTCATGGCCACAAAACCACTGGGCGCGTGATACGGATGATGAATCAGTGTGGTTGCGGTTGATGTGGTATCCGCCCCTATGGTGTTTGCATCAGACATGGTGATCCTCTGGTGGGGTCGTTAAGCCGTGGACAACCAACATTAGGCAGTCAAGTGACAGGCTGTTGCAATCCCATACCGTAAACCATCAATCAGCCTGTAACACCTGTTGTAGGGTCGAGTGATCAGACCGAACCTCACCCGAGCGCCGACCCATCATGCCCACACCGCAACGCCGCCAGCGCATTCATCTGTTTCAACATATCCAAGGCGAAGGCCATGGCGGAATGACCGCTTGGCTGAATGCGCAACAGGCAGACATTAGCCATACCCATTTTGATGAGTGGCAGGACGGCCAACCATGGCCCTGTTTGCCCGATCCCACCACGATTGACCTATTGATCATTATGGGCGGAGCGATGAGTGTGAATGACACCCACACCTATCCATGGCTAAGCCTCGAAATCGACTGGATTCGAACCTTTATTAGGGCAGGCCAGCCCGCGATTGGCCTCTGCCTTGGTGCGCAATTGATTGCTCAAGCCCTTGGCGCAGCTGTGACGCCAAACCGACACCCCGAGATTGGTTGGTGGCCGGTGTATCGACAACAACCAACAGAGCAGCACCCCCAGCACCCGATCTTTTGCCTACCCGCAATCATCACCCCACTGAGCTGGCATCACGACACCTTTGCGTGTCCAGCAGGCGCAATTCCTTTGGCCTACAGTGCGGCCTGTGCGCAGCAAGCCTATCAATGGGGAGGGCGTGTGCTGGCGTTTCAATTTCATCCCGAAATAACGCCAGAAAGCCTAGCGTTATTTTTGGAAGATGATAGCCATAAAGCCATGATAAGTTTTGATTATGTGCAAACAACCAGCCAATTACGTGCCGCCTCAACCGAGCAATATACCAAGGCCAATGACCTACTGTGCCGCGCACTAGACTTTGTGACACGCCCTTAAACCATGCTGCAATTCGCCCACCGCCAGACTTGCGGCAATCTTCTACACATGGTCAAAAAAGATTCACAGACTTGCCTTGCCTTTTACATGGCTCCCCCCTACAATGCGTGACCTTCGATGGCCAATCCCTGCGCAACTGCATACTGGTCATTTTGACAGTTGGGGCATCGATCCCGACCTTGGTGAATTCACCGTCTTTGCCGTTCATTTATTTGAAACGGTCAAGGGCACAATTTTTTTTGGTTTGGAGTTGCTGGCATGGCTAACCAGAGAATCCGTATCCGCCTGAAGTCGTTCGATCATCGTCTGATCGACCAGTCGGCTCAGGAGATCGTAGAGACCGCCAAGCGCACTGGTGCGCAGGTATGTGGTCCGATTCCGATGCCCACCCGCATCGAGCGTTTTGACGTATTGACCTCCCCGCATGTCAACAAAGACGCGCGCGATCAATACGAGATCCGTACCCACAAGCGTTTGGTCGATATTGTGCAGCCTACCGACAAGACTGTCGATGCGCTGATGAAGCTCGATCTGGCTGCTGGTGTAGATGTACAGATCGCTTTGGGTTAACGGGTTTCGGCAGGTTACATCTTTTTGAAGGACTAGCCTGCTGCTCAACAAGAGGTTTAAACAAATGGCTATTGGTCTAGTCGGTCGCAAGTGCGGGATGACCCGCGTCTTCACGGACGCTGGCGTCTCCGTTCCTGTGACGGTGATCGAAGTCGATCCCAATCGCATTACCCAGATCAAGACTCTGGAAACTGACGGCTATCAAGCTATTCAGATTACCACTGGCGAGCGCCGCGAATCGCGTGTGACTTCTGCCATGAAGGGTCACTTTGCCAAGGCAGGCGTTGCAGCTGGCCGTGGTGTATGGGAATTCCGTGCAACTGAAGCCGACTTAAGCGGCCGTGAAGTTGGCGCTAGCATTAGCGTTGACCTGTTCACTGTCGGTCAAGTGGTTGACGTTACTGGTCAAAGTAAAGGTAAGGGTTTTCAGGGCGGTGTTAAGCGCTGGAATTTCCGTACCCAAGATGCCACACACGGTAACTCGGTATCGCACCGCGTTCACGGTTCTACGGGTCAAAACCAGACTCCAGGCCGCGTGTTCAAGGGCAAAAAGATGGCCGGTCACATGGGTGACGAGCGCGTCACTGTGCAAGGCCTCGAAATCGTATCCATCGACGCCGAACGCAATGTTTTGGTCGTGAAGGGTGCAGTACCCGGTTCAATCGGTGGCGACGTAATCGTTCGTCCGTCGATCAAGGCCTGAGGGAAATAACGTGAATCTGAAGACTGTATCCGGTGCAGCGATTGAGCTGTCCGACGTTGCCTTCGGCAGAGAATTCAACGAAGCCTTGGTGCATCAGGTCGTCGTCGCCTATTTGGCTGGCGGTCGTCAAGGCAGCAAGGCTCAGAAGAGCCGTGGTGAAGTATCTGGCGGTGGTAAAAAGCCGTTCAAGCAAAAAGGAACTGGCCGCGCTCGCGCAGGCTCGATCCGTAGCCCGATCTGGCGTGGCGGCGGTAAAACTTTTGCAGCACGTCCACAAGACTGGTCGCAAAAAGTAAACCGTAAAATGTATCGTGGTGCGATGCAATGCATTCTGGCTGAACTGGTTCGTCAAGACCGTTTGGTACTGATTGAAGAGCTGAACGTAGCATCACCAAAAACCAAGGATTTGCTGGCAACGCTCACCGCGCTCAACGCCACTAAAGCCTTGATCGTCACCGATTCGGTTGACGAGAACCTGTATCTGGCCGCGCGTAACTTACCGCACGTCGATGTCATTGACACCGCCGCCGTTGATCCAGTCAGCCTGATCTCCTTCGAGAAGGTTGTCATGTCGGTTAACGCTGCCAAGAAACTCGAGGTAGAACTGGGATGAACAACGAGCGTCTGTATCAGATCCTCTTGGGGCCAGTGTTCTCCGAGAAAGCCCAAATCCTTGGCGATACGCTAGGTGTACAGGTTTTCAAGGTTGCACCAACAGCCACCAAGTTGGAAATCAAAAAAGCCGTCGAAAAACTGTTCGGCGTCCAAGTCGAAGCGGTAAACACCGTCAGCATTCGTGGCAAGACCAAGCGTTTTGGCCGCACCGTTGGCCGTCGCTCGGACATCAAAAAAGCCTACGTTACGCTGAAGGCCGGTCAGGACATTCAGATGGCCGATGCCGCTGACAGTGCTGATACCGCTGCGGAATAAGGACGAGAATCATGCCTATCGTAAAATGTAAACCGACTTCCCCCGGACGTCGTTTCGTTGAGAAAGTCGTCCATCCGCATCTGCATAAAGGCCAACCTTACGCGCCTTTGGTAGAAGCCAAAAAAAGAACCGGTGGTCGTAACAACAACGGTCACATCACCACACGTCATGTGGGTGGTGGTCATAAGCAGCATTATCGTCTGGTTGACTTCAAACGCAACAAAGACGGCATTCCTGCGACTGTTGAACGTATCGAATACGATCCAAACCGCACTGCACACATCGCGCTGCTGAAATACGCAGACGGTGAGCGTCGCTACATCATTGCCCCTAAAGGCGTGTTGGCTGGCGATACCGTACAGTCGGGTGATGATGCACCGATCCGTCCAGGTAACTGCTTGCCATTGCGCAACATGCCACTCGGTTCGACCATGCATTGCTTGGAACTGAAAATCGGTAAAGGTGCACAGTTGGCTCGCTCGGCGGGTACTTCGGTTCAGTTGCTCGGTCGTGATGGTGCATATGCCATCGTTCGTCTGCGCTCAGGTGAAACCCGTAAAGTACACATCGAATGCCGCGCTGTACTGGGCGAAGTGTCGAACAGTGAAAACAACCTGCGTTCGCTGGGTAAAGCCGGTGCAAGCCGTTGGCGTGGTATTCGTCCGACCGTTCGCGGTATGGCGATGAACCCTGTTGACCATCCACATGGTGGTGGTGAAGGCCGTAACAAAGGCATGCAACCAGTCAGCCCATGGGGTCAGAAAGCCAAGGGCTATAAGACTCGCAGCAACAAGCGTACGACCAAGATGATCGTTCGCGATCGTCGCGTCAAGTAAAGGAATCTGAATATGCCTCGTTCCCTGAAGAAAGGCCCGTTCGTCGATGCGCACTTGTTCGCCAAGGTCGAAGCGGCTGTGGCCAGCAATACGCGCAAGCCGATCAAAACTTGGTCGCGCCGCTCGATGATTCTGCCGGACATGGTCGGTTTGACCATTTCGGTTCACAACGGTCGCAACCATGTTCCGGTCATCGTTACCGAACACATGGTCGGCCACAAGCTCGGCGAATTCGCGCCGACCCGTACCTATCGTGGTCACGGTGTCGACAAGAAATCCAAACGGTAAGGTGCTCAAAATGGAAGTAACTGCCAAACTGCGCGGTGCCGCCATCTCGGCCCAAAAAACTCGCTTGGTCGCTGACCTCGTGCGTGGTAAGCCGGTTGGACGTGCGCTCGACATTTTGTCGTTCAGCAACAAAAAAGCTGCGGTACTGGTCAAAAAGTGCCTCGAATCAGCCATTGCAAATGCTGAACACAACAACAGCCTCGATGTTGATGAGCTGCGTGTGTCGACCATTTACGTTGACGAGGGTATTACCCTTAAACGTATCTCGCCTCGTGCAAAGGGTCGCGCTGATCGCATCAGTAAGCGTACATGCCACATCACCGTCAAGGTAGGGGTTTGATATGGGTCAGAAAGTCCATCCGATCGGCATCCGCCTAGGTGTTGTGAAACGTCACAACGCAAACTGGTATGCCAGTCCTAAAAACTACGCCAACTATTTGCTGAAAGATCTGGAAGTTCGTGATTTCATCCAGAAAAAGCTCAAGAGTGCAATGGTCAGCAAAGTGCTGATCGAGCGCCCGACCGGTGCAGCAAAAGTGACCCTCTCGACTGCCCGTCCAGGCATCGTGATTGGTAAAAAAGGCGAAGACATTGAGAAACTGCAACGTGAACTGACCCAAATCATGGGCGTTCCTGTTCAGGTCAACATCAATGAAATCGATCGTCCTGACCTCGACGCGCGTCTGGTTGGTGAAAGCATTACCTCGCAATTAGAAAAGCGAGTGATGTTCCGCCGTGCCATGAAGCGTGCTGTTCAGAACTCGATGCGCGCTGGTGCCAAAGGGATCAAAGTTGAAGTATCCGGCCGTTTGGGCGGTGCTGAGATTGCCCGTACCGAGTGGTATCGCGAAGGCCGTGTGCCATTGCATACCCTGCGTGCTGACATCGATTACGCGAGTGTTCGTGCTGAAACCACCTATGGCACCATCGGTGTTAAAGTGTGGATCTTCCGCGGCGAAATTCTGGGTGGCATGAAGCAAGTCATGAACCCTGCACCGGCTGAAGAAACTCGTCCCGCCAAGCGTGGTGGTCGCCGTGATGACCGTCGTGACGACCGTCGTGATGACCGCCGTGGTGAAGGCCGTGATCGTGGCAGCCGCAAAACGGAAGAAAGAGGTTAATTCGCCATGTTGCAACCGAAACGTACCAAATTCCGCAAGGTGCACAAGGGCCGCAACACCGGCCTAGCGCACCGCGGCAGCACCGTTTCCTTCGGCAGTATTGCGCTGAAGTCCACTGAGCGCGGTCGCATGACTGCACGTCAGATCGAAGCGGCGCGTCGTGCCATTTCCCGTCGCGTGAAACGTGGCGGTAAACTCTTTATCCGTGTATTCCCAGACAAGCCGATCACCGAGAAGCCACTGGAAGTACGTATGGGTAACGGTAAGGGTAACGTCGAGTACTGGGTTTGCGAAATCAAACCTGGCAAGATCCTTTACGAAATCGAAGGTGTGTCCGAAGAGTTGGCTCGTCAAGCGTTTACGCTTGCTGCTGCTAAACTGCCGTTCAAGACCACCATTGTGCTCCGGACGGTGATGTAATGAATAGCAAAGATCTGCGTGAAAAATCGGTGGAAGAACTGCAAACTACGCTCGATGAGCAACAGTTGAACCAGTTCCGTCTGCGTATGGCTAAGGCGACTGGTCAGTTGGGCAAATCGCACGAAGTGCAAGTTGCGCGTAAGACCATTGCCCGCATCAAGACCCTCCTCACCGAAAAACAGGGGAACGGCAAATGACCGAGCAAACCACCCAGCGCACCGTAACAGGCCGCGTCGTCAGCGACAAAATGGATAAATCCATTACCGTCCTGATCGAGCGCCGTATCAAGCATCCGGTATACGGCAAAATGATTCGCCGTTCCACCAAGCTACACGCCCATGATGAAAACAACGTCTGCAAAATTGGTGACGTTGTAACCATCACGGAATGTCGCCCGATTTCCAAGACCAAAGCGTGGACTCTGGTCTCGGTGGTCGAGGCTGCTGGGCAAAACTAGTTCCCATTGCATCATCGTCCCAATTCGGTTAGCATCTTCCGCTTTCCGGATTGGCCGATGATGCTCGGTTTTGGAGTAGAGCAATGATTCAGACCGAAACGATGCTCGACGTGGCAGACAACAGCGGCGCTCGCCGCGTCCAGTGCATCAAGGTGCTGGGCGGCTCGCATCGCCGTTATGCCTCTGTTGGCGACATTATCAAGGTTACCGTGAAGGAAGCAATTCCACGCGGTCGCGTTAAAAAAGGCGACGTGATGAACGCCGTCGTTGTTCGTACAAAATTCGGCATTCGCCGTCCAGACGGTTCAGTAATCCGTTTTGACGACAATGCAGCTGTTTTGTTGAACAACAACAAGGCCCCGATTGCCACCCGTATCTTCGGGCCGGTTACTCGTGAACTGCGTACAGAACAGTTCATGAAGATCATTTCACTGGCCCCTGAAGTTCTGTAAGAGGCAATCATGGCAAAGATCAAAAAAGGCGATCAGATCATCGTGATCGCAGGCAAAGAAAACGGCAAACAGGGTACTGTCCTGTCGGTCACTGGTGATCGTGTCAAGGTCGAAGGCCTGAACATGGTCAAGAAGCATACCAAAGCAAACCAAGCGACTGGTGCCGAAGGCGGCATTATCGCAATGGAAGCTTCGCTTCATATCTCTAACGTGGCGATTTTCAACGCTGCAACCCAAAAGGCTGACCGTATCGGTTACCGTGTTGACGAAAACGGTGTTAAAACCCGCTTCTTCAAATCAAACGGTGAATCGGTGGCGACAGCGAAGTAATAGGTTGATAGGCAATGGCCAGACTGAAACAACGTTATAACGACGAACTCAAGACCAAGCTTCGTGAAGAACTTGGTATTGCCAACGTGATGCAAATTCCACGCATCACTAAGATCACGCTGAACATGGGCGTGGGCGGTGCTTCGCAGGACAAAAAACTGCTAGACGGCGCTGTCGCGGACATGCAACTGATCGCTGGCCAGAAGCCCGTCGTCACTCATGCTCGCACCTCAATCGCAGGCTTCAAAATTCGTGAAGGCTGGCCGATTGGCTGCAAAGTCACCTTGCGTGGCGAGCAGATGTACGAATTTCTTGATCGTTTGATTTCCATCACTATTCCACGTATTCGTGACTTCCGCGGTTTTTCCGCTAAGTCGTTCGATGGTCGTGGTAACTATTCGATGGGCATCAAGGAACAGATCGTGTTCCCAGAAATCGAATTCGACAAGATTGACCGTATCCGTGGGATGGACATTACCATTACCACGACCGCCAGTACTGATGACGAAGGTCGTGCATTGCTGCGCGCTTTCGGCTTCCCGTTCAAGTGAGAGATCTTCATGGCTAAAAAGAGCATGATCAATCGCGAACTCAAGCGCGAGAAAATGGTCGCCAAGTATGCCGGGAAGCGCGAAGAGCTGAAGGCAATCATCAACAACGTCAACGCCAGCGACGAAGAGCGTTTTGATGCCATGATGAAGTTGCAGGCTCTGCCTCGCAATGCTTCACCAGTGCGTCTGCGCAATCGTTGTGGTCTGACTGGTCGTCCACATGGTTATTTCCGCAAGTTCGGCCTCGCCCGTAACAAACTGCGCGAAAAAGTCATGCAGGGTGATGTCCCTGGCGTCGTGAAAGCGAGCTGGTAAGGAGCGCGATATATGAGTATGCAAGATACCGTCGCGGACATGCTGACCCGTGTTCGTAACGCACAAATGGCCAAAAAGCCAACCGTGTCCATGCCTCAGTCCAAACTGAAGCAAGCGATTGCTGATGTATTGCACGCTGAAGGTTATATCGACAGTGTCGATGTAAGCGCAGTTGACGGCAAGCCTACACTGACCTTGACCCTCAAGTATTTTGAAGGCAAGCCAGTCATTGAGTCGGTAAAACGCTTCAGCCGTCCAGGTTTGCGTCAATACCGTGGTAAAGATGAACTGCCTCGCGTCAAGCAAGGTCTGGGCATCGCAATTATTTCTACAAACAAAGGCATCATGACCGATCGCGCCGCACGTGCTGCAGGCGTTGGCGGTGAAGTGATTGCCATTGTTTCCTAATAGGTGATTCCTCATGTCTCGTGTGGCTAAAGCCCCGGTGACTCTGCCTCAAGGCGTTGAAGTCACTCTGAACGGCCGGCAGGTCGAAGTGAAAGGCAGCAAAGGTTCGCTGTCCTTCACCCTGCATGCGCTGGTCGAGCTCAAACAGGAAGAAGGCCAACTGGTTCTTTCTCCAACTCAAAATTCGCAAGATGGCTGGATGCAAACCGGTACCGCTCGCGCTGTTTTGAACAACTTGGTTACAGGCGTATCTGCCGGTTTTGAGCGCAAGCTCCAGCTGGTTGGCGTGGGTTATAAAGCCCAAGCCAAAGATGGCGTCGTAAACATGGCACTTGGCTTCTCGCATCCGATTAACTTCGTGTTGCCAGCAGGCGTGACTGCCGAAACCCCGACCCCGACCGAAATCGTGCTCAAGTCTATCGACAAGCATGTTCTGGGTCAGGCAGCGGCCAATATTCGCGCTTTCCGTCCGCCAGAGCCTTACAAGGGCAAAGGTGTACGGTATTCGGATGAAGTCATCATCCGTAAAGAAGCCAAGAAGAAATAAGCGCGAGGTTCATCATGAACGACAAGAAACAATCCCGTATGCGGCGTGCCAAAAGCACCCGTCTGCACATCCGTGCACTGGGTGCGACTCGTCTGTGTGTCAATCGCACACCGCGTCACATCTATGCTCAGATCATTTCGCCATGCGGCGGCAAGATCTTGGCCCAAGCTTCGACTCTCGATGCAGACCTGCGTGCTGGCGCAACTGGCAACATCGAGGCCGCTGGCAAAGTGGGTGCTCTGATCGCCGAGCGTGCTAAGGCAGCCGGAGTCACCAAGGTCGCATTCGACCGTTCTGGCTTCAAGTATCATGGCCGTATCAAGGCCCTGGCTGACGCCGCTCGTGCTAGCGGTCTGGAGTTCTAATCATGGCTAAAGTCGAACAAAACGAAGGCTTCGTAGAGAAGCTGGTTGCTGTTGACCGTGTTGCCAAAGTCGTTAAAGGTGGTCGGATTTTCTCGTTCACCGCACTGACTGTTGTGGGTGATGGCAATGGCCGTGTTGGTTTCGGTCGTGGCAAGGCTCGTGAAGTGCCAGCAGCAATCCAAAAAGCATTGGAAGCTGCTCGTCGCAACATGATCTCTGTTGATCTGAACGGCAGTACCTTGCAACACGCGATCACCGCAAACCATGGTGCGAGCCGCATTTACATGCAGCCAGCCTCAGAAGGTACTGGCGTTATTGCTGGTGGCGCGATGCGTGCTGTATTAGAAGTTGCTGGCGTACAAAACGTTTTGGCCAAGTGCTACGGCTCAACCAATGCCACTAACGTTGTGTATGCAACATTCAAAGGCTTGAAGAACATGACTTCGCCCGAGAAAGTTGCTGCCAAGCGTGGCAAGACAGTCGCAGACATTCGGGGATAAGTGTCCATGAAAACTATCAAGGTCACCCAAAAGAAATCCAGCGCCCACCGCTTAAAGAATCACAAGCTGTGTCTGCAGGGTTTGGGTCTGCGTCGTATTAATCATACCGTTGAAGTGGTCGATACTCCGTCCAATCGCGGCATGATCAATAAAGTCTATTACATGGTCAGTGTCGAGGAATAAGCCATGACTCTGCGTCTCAATGAACTCGCTCCAGCCGAAGGCTCCAAGCACGCCCCGCGTCGCGTGGGTCGTGGTATCGGTTCCGGCCTTGGCAAGACTGGCGGTCGTGGTGTGAAAGGCCAAAGCTCGCGTACAGGCTCTAGCCTACGTCCGGGTTTCGAAGGCGGTCAGATGCCGATTTATCGTCGTCTACCTAAATTCGGTTTCACTAGCCAACTGGCCATGAAAACTGCTGAAGTTCGTCTCTCTGAGTTGAACAAAGTTGAAGGTGATGTCATCACCCTTGACACCTTAAAAGCAGCCAACGTTGTGCGTAACGATAAAACTCGTGCACGCGTTGTGTTGTCAGGCGAAGTCACCCGTGCATTCACCGTTCAAGGCGTCGCTTTGACCAAAGGTGCACGTGCAGCGATTGAAGCTGCTGGTGGTAAGGTCGAGGAGTAAGCCTGTGGCCATGCCTCCTGATACACGCGAAACCATGCAGAACTCGAAAGGCCTTAAAGGCTATCGGGAGCTGATGCATCGACTGCTATTTTTGCTGGGTGCAATGGTCGTTTTTCGGTTGGGAGCGCATATTCCGGTTCCGGGTATTAATCCGGACCGGTTGGCCCAGTTATTCGAACAAAATAAAAATACCATTTTAAGCCTGTTCAACATGTTCTCTGGTGGTGCACTAGAGCGTATGTCGATTTTGGCGCTTGGTATTATGCCGTATATCTCAGCCTCGATTATTGTTCAGCTGATGTCGACGGTTGTTCCGTCGTTAGAAGCGCTCAAAAAAGAGGGAGAAGCAGGTCGGCGTAAAATTAATCAATACACCCGTCAAGGGACGTTATTGTTAGGTTTAGTGCAGGCTGTTGGGATGTCGGCGGGTTTAATTAGCCAAGGGGTTACACTCAGTGCTGGTTTAGCCTTTTATATTCCAGCTGTAACCTCATTGGTTGCAGGCACAATGTTCTTAATGTGGCTTGGTGAGCAGATTACAGAACGTGGTGTAGGCAACGGAATATCCATGCTGATTTTTGCAGGGATCGTTGCGGGAATGCCAAGTTTAGTGGTGCAATCGATTGAGTCAGTCAACCAAGGTCAAACGACATTAATCAGTTTGTTGATCATGGGGGTACTTGGACTTGCTGTGATTGCTGCTGTCGTATTCATGGAGCGTGCCCAACGTCGCATTCCTGTGAATTATGCTCAGCGCCAGCAACAAGGCCGTAAGGTCTATGCAGCTCAGCAGAGTCATTTACCACTGAAAATTAATATGGCAGGTGTGATCCCAGCGATTTTTGCCAGCTCATTACTGCTTTTTCCAGCGAGTCTGGGGCAGTGGGTTGGTAATTCACCCAATCCCAATGTGGCACAACGCATTTTGCAAGATGTCGCTTTGGTTTTGTCGCCTGGTCAGCCGCTGTATTTAGTGCTGTTTGGTGTCATGATTATCTTTTTCTGTTATTTTTATACTGCGTTGGTGTTTAGCCCACGTGAAGTAGCAGAAAACCTAAAACGTAGTGGTGCGTATGTACCAGGCATTCGACCTGGTGAGCAAACTGCGCGTTATTTGGATCATGTACTAAACCGCCTGACATTTATTGGTGCGATTTACATTGCGACAGTCTGCTTAATGCCAATGATATTACAGGCAGCATTTGGTGTGCCTTTTCACTTAGGTGGAACATCATTGTTGATTGTCGTGGTGGTGGTGATGGACTTCATGGCGCAAGTGCAAGCGCATCTGACGTCACATCAATACCAGAATCAATCCCTGATGAAAAAGGGTAGTGGTCGCGGTTAACGACTGTGGCCAATTTCTTCTCAAGAGGTTTCGTCATGAAAGTCCGTGCTTCGGTCAAAAAAATGTGCGGTAACTGTAAAGTTGTCCGTCGTAATGGGGTTATTCGCGTGATTTGTAGCGTCGAACCCCGCCACAAGCAACGTCAGGGTTAATCCTGAACTGTTGATTCGTCAGGCGCTCTGCGGTATGATCCGCCCCTTCATGTTTTGAAGGGGCGGCGATATTTTTTCGCACCGCCTATTTGGAGAGAAACGAATGGCTCGTATTGCCGGTGTTAACATTCCGGATAACAAGCATGCAGTCATCTCGTTGACCTACATTTTTGGTATCGGTCGTCATACCTCTGCTAACATTCTGTTGGCAGTCGGTATTGCACCAACCACCAAAATTCGTGAGTTAACAGATGCTCAGCTGGATGCGATTCGCGCTGAAGTCGCTAAGGTTCCGACCGAAGGTGACCTGCGTCGCGAAATTTCCATGAACATCAAGCGTCTGATGGACCTTGGCTGCTACCGTGGCCTGCGTCATCGTCGTAGCTTGCCAGTTCGCGGTCAACGTACCAAGACGAATGCTCGTACTCGCAAGGGTCCGCGTAAACCGATCAAGAAATAATCGCCTTTTTTGGAAGCTAAAAGATGGCTAAAGATACTCGCGCCCGCAAGAAGGTCACTCGGACCGTCTCTGAAGGCGTAGCCCACATTCACGCGTCTTTTAATAACACCATTGTGACTATTACCGATCGTCAAGGTAATGCACTGGCCTGGGCCACCTCCGGTGGACAGGGCTTCCGTGGCTCGCGTAAATCTACACCGTTTGCAGCGCAGGTTGCTGCCGAAGTCGCAGGTAAAGCTGCACTGGATTACGGTCTAAAGAACCTCGATGTCATGGTCAAAGGACCAGGCCCGGGTCGTGAGTCTGCGGTACGTGCGCTGGGCGCAGTGGGTTATAAAATCAACAGCATCACTGACGTGACGCCGATTCCGCACAACGGATGTCGTCCGCCCAAGAAACGTCGCGTGTAAGGAGACAGAACCATGGCTCGTTATATCGGCCCAAAGTGTAAACTCGCACGTCGCGAAGGTACCGACCTGTTTTTGAAGTCGGGTGTTAAGCCTTTCGATGTGAAAACGAAAAAAGCTGGCAAGCCACCAGGTCAGCACGGCCCAAGCCGCGCCAAGACCTCGGAATATGCAACCCAGTTGCGTGAAAAGCAAAAAGTTCGCCGTATTTATGGTGTGCTTGAGCGTCAATTCAGCAACTACTACAAAGAAGCTGCTCGTTCCAAAGGCGCAACAGGTGAAAACCTGCTCAAGCTGCTGGAAAGCCGTCTGGATAACGTGGTCTATCGTATGGGCTTCGGCTCCACTCGTTCAGAAGCACGTCAGTTGGTCAGCCACCGTTCGATCACTTTGAATGGCCGTCGCGTAAACATCGCGTCGATCCAAGTCAAAGCGGGCGACGTGATTGCTGTGCACGAAGGTGCAAAGCAACAATTGCGTATCAAAACGCAATCGAACTGGGCACTCAACGTGGTCTGCCGAGCTGGATTGAAATTGATCATGCCAAAATGGAAGGAACGTTTAAGTCTGCTCCAGACCGTTCGGACCTACCGGCTGAAATCAACGAAAGCCTGATCGTCGAACTGTATTCGAAATAATCCGTCGAGGTGGCAACATGACGCGTACTGCAAACGAGTTCCTGACCCCCCACGCGATCAAGGTGGATGCGGCCAGTGGAACCACGGCCAAGGTCATTCTCGAGCCGCTCGAGCGTGGTTTCGGTCATACGCTGGGCAATGCCCTGCGCCGTATCCTGCTGTCCTCGCTGCCTGGTGCAGCGGTGGTTGAAGCAGAGATCGAAGGCGTAGAGCATGAGTACAGCACGCTCGAAGGCCTCCAGCAGGACATCGTCGAGCTGCTGCTGAATCTGAAAGGTCTGTCGATCAAGCTGTTTGAGCAAAACGAAGCTTTCGTGACGCTTGACAAGCAGGGTCCTGGCGATGTGACAGCAGCCGATCTTCGTCTGCCTCACAATGTCGAGATTGTGAATCCTGATCATTTGATCGCCACTTTGGGTGCCAATGGCCACCTGAAAATGCGTTTGAAGATCACACAAGGCCGTGGCTACGAGCCTGCGGATGTCCGTTTTCCAGAAGGTGAAAGCCGTCCGGTCGGTCGTCTGCAACTCGACGCTAGCTATAGCCCGATTAAGCGGGTCTCTTACACAGTCGAAAACGCCCGTGTAGAGCAACGCACCGATCTAGACAAGCTGGTCATCGAACTGGAAACCAACGGTACTGTTGATCCAGAAGAGGCGATCCGCAAGGCCGCGACGATCCTGCAACAGCAGATTGCCATCTTCGTCGACCTGCAAAAGGATCATGCACCAGAGCCTGTCGCCAGCCGTGAAGAGATCGATCCGATCCTCATGCGTCCGGTCGATGATTTGGAGCTGACGGTTCGTTCGGCGAACTGCCTGAAAGCAGAAAACATTTACTACATCGGCGATCTGGTACAGCGTACCGAAGTTGAGCTGCTGAAAACCCCGAATTTGGGTAAGAAGTCGCTCACTGAGATCAAGGATGTTCTGGCATCGAAGGGCTTGTCGCTCGGTATGCGCCTAGAGAGCTGGCCACCTGCCAGCCTGCGCGTAGACGACCGTTTTGCCTATCGCAGCCGTTAATCTGAGGAAATCACCATGCGTCATCGTAATAGTGGTGTGAAACTTGGTCGTACCAGCAGCCATCGTAAGGCAATGTTTCAAAACATGGCCAACTCGCTGTTCGAACACGAGCTGATCAAGACCACATTGCCAAAAGCCAAAGAACTGCGCCGCGTTGCTGAGCCGCTGATCACTTTGGCCAAGAACGACACGGTTGCTAACCGTCGTCTGGCATTTGCCCGCACTCGCAGCCCTGCGATGGTTGGTAAATTGTTCAACGAGCTAGGCCCACGCTACAAAACTCGTAGCGGCGGTTATTTGCGTGTGCTAAAAGCTGGCTTCCGTGCCGGTGATGCTGCACCCATGGCTTATGTTGAATTGGTTGACCGTCCAAATGTTGCACAAGCTGCCAAAGACGCTGAATAAGCGTTAATTGCAGAATAAAAACCGGCCTCTGATGGCCGGTTTTTTTATTGAGTCAGGTACAGCATGTGTGGTTGAGCGCATGTTGATATTGTGAGTGAAAAGAGGACGTTGCGATGGATGTATTACCCCATATTGAGATTGAAACGGCACCACAACCCACCCATGCAGTCATTTGGTTGCATGGATTGGGGGCGAATGGTCATGATTTTGTGCCGGTTGTACCCGAACTAGGTTTGACTAAAAGCCGTGCAATACGCTTTATTTTCCCGCATGCGCCAGAGATGCCCGTCACCATTAATGGTGGTTATGTGATGCCAGCATGGTATGACATTTTAAGTTTGTCAGGCAGCGCACGGCAGATTGATCAAGCGGGCATTGAGCGCACCCGTGAGCAGATAAATGCCTTGATTGATCATGAGGTTGCACGTGGTATTCCGGCACACCAGATTGTGCTGGTGGGTTTTTCGCAAGGCGGCGCAATGGCCTATAGTGTTGGGCTGACGTACCCTAAGCGTTTGGCGGGTGTCATTGCCTTGTCTGCTTATATTCCGGCACCTGATTGGCTACACCAACAGCGCACAGTTGCCAATCAACATACGCCCATTTTGGTGGCGCATGGCAACCATGACCCCGTTGTGTCTCTGGCATTGGGTGAACAGGCTAAAACATGGTTACAGGCGCATGGCTACCAGATTGACTGGCAGACTTACCCAATGGCACATGAGGTGTGTTTGTCTGAGATTCAGGCGATTGGCCGTTGGTTGAATCAGGTTCTAGTTGATTAATCCTGTGTGTGATGCGATGGAAACGAGAGTCGAGCATGGCTAATTTTAATACGCATGTGAATGTGGCCTTTGCAGCCAGTGGTCTGGCCGGTTTGGTGTTGTTTGAAGCTGGAATTTTGTCTGCTCCCATGTTTGTGACCTGTGTATTGATGGGCACGATTGGGGGATTATTGCCAGATTTAGATTCGGATAATTCAACGCCCCTGACGGTTGGATTTACCGTGTTTGCGATGTTTATTGCGTTTGGTGCAGTGATTTGGTTGGGTCCACGTTTAATGCTATTTGAGTTAATTGGCTTGTGGGCGTTGACGTTTGCGGTGGTTCGTTATGGTGTTTTTCGGTTGTTTACAGCCTTAACCGTGCATCGAGGGGTGATGCATTCGGTGCCCTATGCGTTGTTATTTGGCGTGATGGCGGTGTTGTGGTGTGGCTATGGCCTTGGCATGTCTGCTAAAAATAGCTGGATGATCGGTAATTTTGTCAGTTTTGGGGCGTTGATTCATTTAACCTTGGATGAGTTATATAGCGTTAATTTAACCAATATGGCGTTAAAAAGATCATTTGGCACAGCACTGAAATTTTTTACGCTAAAGGATAAGTTTTGGTTTGTTGGCGTGTATGCTGCTGTGTTGTGTGGGGTGTACTTAGCACCTAGTCCTGCATTATTTTGGCAAAGCATAAGTAGTCCAGAGGCATGGCAGATGTTGAGTGAGCGTTTGATTCGTTAACCAGTCGTGAATCAATCGATAGGAAGCGAAGCATCCTCCATATCAGGAAGGAGTCAGAGGCTGGTAAGATGTGCAATCTTATAATGCCTGTGATGTGATGATGGAATGGTTCAGCTTGATTTTGCATGTTGATCACTATTTAGCAGATTTTATTCGTGACTATGGGCTATGGGTATATGGAATCTTGTTTCTGATTATTTTTGTAGAAACAGGGCTGGTTGTGATGCCATTCTTACCCGGTGATAGTTTATTGTTTACCGCAGGCATGTTTGGTGCAACGGGATTGCTCAATCCGTGGTTGTTGGTTGGATTGTTAATGGTGGCAGCAATCAGTGGGGATCAGGTGAATTACGCGATTGGGCAGCAAATTGGTCGTCGGGTGTATACATGGGACTCTCGCTGGATTAAGCAGGATCACTTGCAAATGGCACAGCAGTTTTTTGTGCGCCATGGCGGAAAGTCTATTGTATTGGCGCGTTTTATGCCGATCATTCGGACACTCGTGCCGTTTGTGGCGGGAGTGAGTCGGATGCCTTATGGTCAGTTTGCTAAATTTAATGTGTTAGGTGGTGTCTTGTGGATTAATGCCTTTATTTGGGCCGGCTTTGCGCTGGGAAATATTCCAATCATTAAAAACAATGTGACGGTGATTAGTTTGGGTATTGTGGTGTTGAGTATTTTACCTGCGGTGGTGGCTGCATTGATGCAGAAAAGAAAACCTGTTTAATGATTGATAGGCTAACAAAGCCCTTTCTGACGGTCAGTAATATCAGTCAGTTCAACAAAAAGCGCCACGGTGCAGATTGCCGTGGCGCTTTTTTTGAGTTTGAGTCGCAATGCTTCTGACTTTTAATGCAGCAAAAGTAATCACGAGCCACACGTTTGAGATGCCTTATAAACCGCGTGAAATCAACTCTTTCATGATTTCGTTGGTGCCCGCATAGATGCGATGCGCGCGGTTGTCGACATAGGCACGGGCAACGGGATATTCCATCATAAAGCCATAGCCACCATGCAACTGAACGCATTCATCCACGACGTCGTTGACCATGTCAGAGAGCCAGTATTTGGCAGCGGCAGCGGCTTCAACGCTTAAATGACCTGCCACTTGTTGTTCCATGCAGCGGTCGGCATAGACCCGACCAATATCGATTTTGGTGCGCATTTCGGCCAGCTTAAAGCGGGTGTTTTGAAACGCGCCAATTGGCTTACCAAAGGCTTTGCGGTCTTTGGTGTATTGGACGGTATGCGCAAAAATAGCTTCGGCGGCGGCTTGGGACATAAGACCCACCATGAGGCGTTCCCATGCGAGTTCTTTCATCAGCATGATAAAGCCCATACCTTCCATGCCCAGCAGGTTGGCCTTTGGCACGCGCACGTTGTCAAAAAACAGTTCGCAGGTGTCTTGACCGTGCATCCCGACTTTTTTCAGTGGCTTACCTTTGCTAAAACCTTTGGCATGTGCATCCATAATGAGCAGAGAGATATTAGCCGCGCCCTTGTCGCTATTGCCGGTTTTGACCGCAACCACGGCAACATCACACAAATAGCCGTTGGTGATAAAAATCTTTGAGCCATTGACGATGTAGTCGTCGCCATCGGCCACAGCGGTGGTGCGGATGCCTTGCAGGTCTGATCCGGTACCCGGTTCGGTCATGGCAATCGCGCCGACCGCTTCACCGGTTGCCATTTTGGGCAGCCATGCCATTTTTTGGTCGTCATTGCCAAAGTTGAAAATGTAGTTGGCCACAATGTCTGAGTGCAGGGCAAAGCCTGAGGCTGAGTCCAGCGCATAGGCTTGTTCTTCCATCAAAATGGCGCTGTACAACCGATCAACACCACTGCCGCCGTACTGTTCGGGCATGGTGGCACAGAGTAGTCCTAACGCACCGGCTTTATTCCACAGGCCACGGTCAAGATGTTGTTGTTCTGCCCATTTTTCATGAAAAGGTGCAATTTCAGTTTCAAAAAAACGGCGTGCTGTGTCACGGAAGGCTTCGTGGTCAGCCGTATAGAGTGTACGCGGGCTCATGGGGGCGAGTGGACGAATCAAGTTGATGGCGCTCATATCAGTGTTCCAGATGATTAAGCAAAGCAA
>JBEANQ010000024.1:0-19633 GCA_041165345.1 Pseudomonadota bacterium | reverse complement strand
TTTATAAGTTGGGTATACAGGCAGTACTCAATCTGAACGCTAATATTCGATCACTAAAGTTAGGGTGTGATGGTGCAAATGCCACTGGTGCGTGTGATATTGACCTAGGCAGTGTTTCTTTTGGTTGCGTGACAAACTCATCAGGTGTGTGTATTCCTGTGTCAGGAACCAATAGTGTTTCTGGGGTAAGCAGCACTGCATCACGCTCAAATTTAAAGGACTTTACATTAACAAACCCTTTTTTGCAGATCGCAATTAAAAATCCAACATCGGCTTCTACGCGCGAATTTGCAGGGGTTCGATTTGGTGCAGATAATTCTAGTGGTCCTTTAAGTTTTGGTAATATTAATAGCGTGAGTGGTTATTTAACAGCAGCTGCAAATTTAAATATTAGTGGTGATACAAACGTCGCTGTAACATGTCGTTATCCTACGTCTTGTATTGCAACAAATGCAAACACTACGGGTATTAAAAACAATGGAGCGAGTAGTTGGGGTTCTCCTGTAACTGGTACGAGAGGAGGGAAAGGAACTCCTGCTGGAGGATATTTAAACTTGGGTGATGATATGATTTTAAATTTAGGACTTGCAAAAATTCGTTATCAAGAGGCATTAGTAGGGTATCAAAGTGTTGCCAGAACTGGACTTGGTATAGAACTTTTTGGTAGTCGTCAAACTCAAGCATTTATTAGCGGTGTTAATTTTGGAGGCATTGTAAATAGTATTATTTATGGTAATACTGATGGTAGTACGACAGTAGGAGCGAGCCCACTTGAGCTTGTAGATTCAGATGCTGGTGGTTTGGTCAGTGCCTTGGGGCCTACACTACTTCCATTGCTACGTGGTGGTATTGCTGACACGATTAAACGCCAGATGGCTCAAGGTTTGCGTATTTATAGCAGTGATGCAACAACGAATCAGTCAATTGTTGATGGTAAGGCAGATGCAGATATTAATACTGATTTAAATAACTATATTTTGCCCTATAACGCTTCGAATTTACATCAAACTGATGTTAACTCATCGTCTTTTGGTTTGTCTATGCAAAAACAAGCCATTCAGTATCCAGGGTACTTAAAGGAAATGCCAAAAGGTTTTGCTTTATATCTTCCAGATGCATTTACATTGGATATTAATAATCCATTGTCAACCCGATATGATGCTTCAGGTAATGTGACTAGCCAAGGTATATTAAGTAATATTACGCAAACTTCAGCAGCTCGAGATGGTAATATCGTTGGCTTGGATGCTGCTTATAATAATTGTTATGGCACACTAACATTCTGTTAGTTTTTTGAATTGAACCTTCATATTGGATTTTTTGCCCTAATATGAAGGATTCTTTAACAAATTTTGTTGTTGTAATGGGTTTTTAATCCGTCTTGATTTATGATCGTTTGGGTATGATCAGAAGTCATTTCAATATCGTGTGAAGTCAGACCTAAAGACAAGTTAAGGATTTTTTTATGCTTATTGGAACAATCAATAATGACACCATTGTTGGCACAATTGGTAATGATGATATTACGGCTGGTTTAGGTAATGACTTAATTGCTGGTGGTGGTGGTAATGATCATATTTATTTCTCCATCGGAGATGGGGTCGATATTATTCAGCTAAGTAGTCGCTTGTCTGCAACAACGCTTGATCAAAGAGACATTGTTTTTTCGGATGTATCGTCAAAGAATGTTTCTTTTAGTAAGGCTGGTTTTGATTTGCAAGTTAATTACTCTTTAGCTGATGTTGTCACTATTAAAGATTATTTTTATCCTATTTTAACGAACGCAAATGGAAGTTCAACATTTTCTGGTATAGGATCAAATGTTTTTAGTGCTCCTACACATACGCAACTGGTTTTTTCTGACAAGACTTTATCTTTTGCAGACATTGATGCTTTCCACCTCGTTGGAACTGTCGATTTTCGAAAAAGTGGGATTGATGCATCTGATTACGCATTGATGATTTCTGGTAACTTATTGTCATCTAATGTTTTTGATCCTGATCAAGATGTTTCGGAGAGTATATTTGGTGGAAGAGAAGCTGATGTTTTCTACTCTAATGGCAGTGATGCTACACAGGGGCAGGGATTAGATTATTATTATGGCTTTGATGGAAGTGATACATATATTTTAAATCGCCAAGGTGTGCTTTTGGCAAGAGATATATCCTTGGAGGATGGTGATATTTATCAAATCACTGCACAGAACTCTATTTTGGCTGTTTTTGATGAAAACTATACAGGAAATGGGGTCGCGCAAGATGTTCTAGATTTATCCGCTTATCAACGTAGTGATTTTATAATGACTAGAGATATGAATGATCTCGTACTGTCGTCAGAATTACTTGGTATTAGTGTTTTTGTAAAATTTCAATATATTGATTATGATAAAAATATAACAAATTCAGGTGGTGGCTTGATTGATCCAGTTTATAGTAAATATAACTCATCAGTTGAGAAAATTGTTTTTTCAGATCAAGTAATATTATCAACTGATGCAGCGATTTCTTCTTTGAAAGGTAGTGCGTCTAATTCGACATTAGATCTTGTTTTTTGTGGACAAAAGCAGGTGTCAAACGATTTTACGGGTAACACCAGAGATGAATATTTTTATGGTGGTAATGTCAATGATTCTTTGCATGGGTCTGGTGGTAATGACTATTTGTATGGCTATGCCGGAAATGACCTGCTTGACGGCGGTTTAGGCAATGACCTGATGAAAGGCGGCCTTGGTGATGACTCATATACCGTAGATAGCCTGACCGACAGCGTGATTGAGTTGGCTGCTGAAGGAACTGATAAAATTACGACTGCATTAGATGGTTATACGTTAGGTGCAAATGTTGAGTGGCTATACTTGACCGGTGCGACCGCATTGACTGCATCTGGCAATGAGTTAGATAACCGAGTTTATGGTAATAACCTGAATAACACCTTGTATGGCTATGCAGGGAATGACCGTCTGAATGGTGGTGTAGGAAATGACACCATGATTGGTGGGGTTGGCAACGATGTTTACGTCGTGAGTAGCACTAAAGATGTGATTGTTGAAAATGCCAATGAAGGGACTGATGGTGTTGAAGTTGGTTTTAGCTACACTTTACAGACCAATGTCGAGAATTTGACTCTAGGTGGTACAGGTAATATTAACGGCACTGGCAACAGTGCTAGCAATGTGATCACTGGCAATCATGCAAATAACATATTAAATGGTCAGTCTGGTAGCGACACCTTGGTGGGTAAGTTAGGCAATGATACTTACTTGTTTAACCGTGGCAATATGCTTGACACGATTGTCGAAAACGACAGCACTGCGGGTAATACCGATGTGTTGAAAATGGGTGCAGATATTCGTTCAGACCAACTGTGGTTTAAGCATGTGGGTAATAACTTAGAAGTGCGGGTGATTGGTACGACTGACCGCACAGTAATTCGAGATTGGTACTTGGGTGATGCCTATCATGTTGAGACGATCAACGCAGGTGATGGTAAAACCTTAAGCCATCAACAAGTTGAAAATTTGGTGAGTGCGATGTCGACCATGACCATGCCTGCCAGTGGTCAAACGTCATTGTCCGTTAGTCAACAGTCCACTTTGGCGCCAGTCTTGGCAGCCAACTGGCATTAAGACGTATTAAATAAAAAACCGCATCATGTGATGCGGTTTTTTTATTCAGGTTTTACTGATTGCGAAAGACGCGTTGTTTGTCGCGTTTCCAATCACGGTCTTTTTCTGTCGCGCGTTTATCATGAAGTTGCTTGCCTTTAACCAAAGCAATTTCACATTTGACCAACGAGCCTTTCCAATATGTGGCAAGGGGTACACAGGTGTAGCCTTGTTGGCTAATCGCAGCTTGCAGTTTTTCAAGCTGCCGACGAGACATGAGTAGCTTTCGGTTACGGGTGGCTTCAGGGTCAATATGGGTTGACGCCGACAGGAGTGGGGTAATTTGGCTGTTAAATAAAAATGCCTCACCTTTTTTAAAGATGACATACGCCTCGGTGATGGTCATGCGGCCTGAACGAATGGCTTTTACTTCCCAGCCTTGCAACACCAAGCCTGCTTCAATCTTGTCTTCGATGAAGTATTCATGGCGGGCTTTGCGGTTTTGGGCGATGGTGCCGCCCGATGATGTTTTCTCTTTACTCATGATGGGTTCAATCCTCACATGTGCTTATTTTGCCGTAAGTTGTGCCTCGACAGTGCAACATTTGGTTATCAGTTGCGACTTTCACCAGTACGTTGATTGTTTTTGCTAAGATGGCGGCACATTCAGGTTTCATCGAGTAGTGCTCATGACCCGTGTTATTTATCCCGGTACATTTGATCCGATCACCAATGGCCATGCCGATTTGGTGGCTCGTGCTTCACGCATGTTTGGCGAGGTGGTTGTGGCGATTGCTGCTGGTCATCACAAAAGCCCTGTGTTTAGCTTAGAGGAGCGTGTGGCCTTAGCACGCGAGACCTTAGGACATTTGCCAAACGTTGAGGTGATTGGCTTTAGTGGTTTATTGGTTAATTTGTTTCGTGACCAGCAAGCAACGGCTGTATTGCGTGGCTTAAGAGCCGTGTCTGATTTTGAGTATGAGTTTCAGTTGGCCAACATGAACCGCCAGCTTGATGCTGGTTTTGAGACGGTGTTTTTGACGCCATCCGAGCATTTATCGTTTATTTCTTCGACGTTAGTGCGTGAGATTGCACGTTTAAAAGGTGATGTGACCAAGTTTGTGCCGGTGTGTGTGGCACAGGCCTTTGCAGACAAACACGCCAAAGGCGGTTGGTAGGGTGTGATTGCGGGCGGGGTGGGCGACTGTGGCGCTAAAAATTACCGATGAATGCATCAATTGTGATGTGTGTGAGCCGGTGTGTCCAAACGATGCCATCTTTATGGGGCCGGTGATCTATGAAATCCATCCGAGTCTCTGTACAGAGTGTGTTGGGCATTTTGATGTGCCGCAGTGTGCGTTATTTTGTCCTGTCGATGATTGTATTCCGCATGATCCCGATCACGTCGAAAGCCCCTCTCAGTTGATGGCGAAGTACGAGCGGTTGATTGCCCTTAAAAATACCTGAGCATTGAGCGGTCAGGTTTGTTACCATGCGCGCGCGGAGTGGGCTGGACGGTCGCCGCTGCGGAGGTCTTCGTGACTAATGCAGGGGAGGAAAGTCCGGGCTTCATAGGGCAAGGTGCCAGTTAACGGCTGGGCGGTGTGAGCCGACGGAAAGTGCAGCAGAGAGTAAACCGCCGAACGGCCCGCAAGGGTGCGTGGTAAGGGTGAAACGGTGCGGTAAGAGCGCACCACGAGTCTGGTAACAGACCGGTACGGTAAACCCCACCTGAAGCAAGACCAAATAGGCATTCATGGCGTGGCCCGCGTCGGATGCGGGTAGGTTGCTTGAGCGCATCGGTGACGGTGCGCCTAGAGGAATGATCGTTCTCGACAGAACCCGGCTTACAGGCCCACTCCGCACCTCTTTTTTGCTTGATCGCGTGACTGTTGGTTTTTTAAGCTGAAAAATGCTTGACGGAAAAAACCAGCATAGTCATAATATGCGCTCAGGTTTTGGCTATGTAGCTCAGTTGGTTAGAGCACCTGATTCATAATCAGGGGGTCGCAGGTTCAAGTCCCGCCATAGCCACCATCTCTATTTTGTTTACGATGACTCATCGTAAACCTAGAAACCCCAAATCTTATCGGTTTGGGGTTTTTTCGTTTGGGTGTTGGGCGTCAAGTCGGTGTGCGCCGCTGCTGTCGAGCGTGGATGCCGAGAGCAGGTGAGCGCGCTTTACGGACTAGAGCGGTTGGCGTCTAGGGCATCTGACAACAAGGCCAGTGTTTCTGGCTGGTGATAGAAGGGTTCAAGTTGCAAACGTAACAAGCTGTCTAGGTCACCGCTGTGTTTAAGGGCTGCAATGACAGGGGGAGCAAACCGGATGATTTCCCCAATCATGTGTTGCCGTGTAATGCCGACTTCATCAATCAATTCAACCAAGGTGTATTCACCATAGATGTCAAAAAAGACATCGACGCCGGTTAAAATCAAATCTTGTACAAACGAGTGCTGCCGTAGGCGTCGCCAGTCGTCATAGACCAGTACAAAAAATTCTTCGACATCCAATGGGTCGAGCGCTTCGGCAAAGTAGTCGAGTTTGAGTTCTCGAATTGCCAGCCAAAACTGGTTGAGCAGGTCACGAAGTTCGACGTCATCTAACGACAGTAGATGACTGCTGGTGTTTTGAATGCGTTGCACCAGTTGTTCAATCAGCCATTCGTTGAGTTGGTCTTCTTGTTGTGCCAAGCGATTAAACAGCCCTGCAAACCGATGTGGCCGATTGGCGCGTTGTTCCATTTGCTCATGTAACTGCTGCATCCATTGCGGAAACTGTCTCCGCAGCATGAGGGTGAGCATTTGGGACAGCATCCGATGAACGGTTTGGCTGCTTAAGACGTGCTGGGCTAGTTGCTGCCGGAGCGGCTCTAGCTCAATGATTTTTTCGATCCATTGCAGAATGCTACGGTCGGTCATGAGGTGTTTGAGCGCAGGCGCATTTTGGCTAAATTGATGATGCAGTTGACGTGCCATTGCGCCAATCAGCTCAAGAACACCCCCGCCTAAGTTGAGTTCAAAGGCGTAGGTGGTGACCACGTCTCGAATCGCCTGCGCACTGACCACTTCGTTGAGTTGGAAGTGTTCTGCCCGCGCCAAGATCTCGTCCATGGCATGGGTCATGATGTCGATGGCATGCTCACCGGCAAGGCGCTCTTTGGCATAACGGACCTGCGCGTCGAGCAGTTGTTGCGCCAAAATGTGCGCATTGGTCGGGGGCGTTGGAATCATTGTCCCAAAGCCCAGCCATTCACCAACGGATAACGCCGCTCACGGCCAAAGGCTCGGCTGCTGATGCGTGGACCAATCGCGGCTTGGCGACGTTTGTATTCATTGCGGTCTACCAGTGTTAGCACGCGCTTGACGGTGTCGGCATCAAAGCCTTGTGCAACCAGTTGATCAAGGCTTTGATCTTGTTCGATGTAGCCAAACAAGATGGCATCTAGGATGTCATAAGGCGGCAATGAGTCTTGGTCGGTTTGGTCGGGGCGCAATTCTGCTGACGGCGGGCGGGTGATGACACGTTCGGGGATGACCGGTATTTTTTCTAGCGAGTTGCGATAGCGTGCCAGTTCAAACACTTGGGTTTTATACACGTCTTTAAGCACGTCATAGCCACCTGCCATGTCACCATATAAGGTGGCGTAACCAACTGCCATTTCCGACTTGTTGCCGGTGGTGAGGACCAAATGACCAAATTTGTTAGACAGTGCCATCAGCAGGGTGCCACGGGCGCGGGCTTGCAGATTTTCTTCGGTGGCATCGGCTGGGCGATCACCAAAGTAGGGGGCTAGCGCCTGCTGAAAACCATGCACTAAGCCGTGAATCTCGCTGACATGGTAAGACACGCCCAAACGTCGGGCTTGTGCTTGTGCGTCTTCAAGGCTGATGGCCGCCGTGTAGGTGTAGGGCATCATGACGGCGTTGACCCGCTCAGGCCCTAGGGCGTCTACGGCTATCGCTAAGGAGAGCGCCGAATCAATGCCCCCTGACAAGCCCAAAATCACCCCTGGAAAACCGGAGTGATTGACGTAGTCGCGCACCGCCATGACCAACGCTTGATACGTTTCGGCGGGTGTAGAGAGCGCCGGTGTTTCGCCAATCAGGTCAAATTGGTTGCTGTCGGCTTTGAGCGTCACCAGTGTGAGCTGCTCGGTAAAGCGTGGTGCATCTACGGCGATGCAACCATCGGCATTGACCGCCAGTGTGCCGCCATCAAACACCAAGTCATCTTGTGCGCCGACAAGGTTGACATAGGCGATGGGCATGTTGTGAGTTTTTGCCCGTGTCTGCAACAGGGTGCGCCGTTGTTGATGCTTGCCGATTTCAAACGGTGAAGCGTTGATCACAATGGCAAGGTCCGCGCCGTTGTCTTGTAGGGCTTGCATGGGCGCGGTTTGCCACAGGTCTTCGCAAATTAACAGGCCGATTTTACGTCCTGCAAAGTCAAACATGACCTGATTACGACCCGCCTGAAAATAGCGCTGCTCATCAAACACGCCATAATTGGGTAAACATTGCTTATGATAAAACCCGCGTTGATGTCCGCTGGCAATGACCGCCGCCGAGTTAAAGCGCCGTTGTTGGTCGGCATGAGGGTAGCCTACCACCAAGACAATGCCTTCAACGGCTTTGAGTATTGCCATTGCAGCTTGAACGCGTGGCTGAAGGCTAGGGCGTAATAACAGATCTTCGGGGGGATAGCCTGTGAGCGCAAGTTCTGGAAAAATAATAACGTGTGCGCCACGTTCGCGGGCAATTTCGGCTTGTCTTACCATTCGGCGTGCATTGCCCATTAAATCACCCACTTGAAAATGGGATTGGGCTAGCGCCAGCGTTAAGTCACTCATGAGTATTCAAATTCCGTTGCAACACCCGTTTGGGGTGGACTGTTACACTGTGACGCACTATATAGCAGGTGGGACAGCTTGGACAGGGCGTGTCCTGTATAGAAAGGATCGCGACTATGTTCAAACTGTTGGTCATCACGCTTATTGTGGTCTATGTCATGCGCTTCTTCTGGCAGCTCATGTATCCGCGTATGCCAAAGCCACCTCAACAGCTTGAGATGAAAGCCTGTGAATACTGCGGTGTGCTTGCCCGTGAAGATAAAGGAAACATCCAGCGCGGCCGCTTCTTTTGTTCCGCTGATCATGCCAAGCGGTATTTTCTGTGAATCAATGTTCTAGCCTATCCTGTTCGATATCGAGACTGCAACAGGTGCGTCGATTAACAATTCATGAACGGCAGTTGGCCGTGAGCGTGTTTGGGGTGTCTTTAGCACTTGATGACATTAAACTTTATGCCTGTGGTTGGGTGTTTAGAGGCTATGCCATCAGTCCCAATGGCCATGTCTATTTTCATCCTGATGACTGGCAAGATGATTTTGCGTTGGCATCATTGGCTGTGCAAGGGTGGTTGATTCATGAGCTGACCCACGTGTGGCAAGTACAACAGGGGATTCACGTCTTCAGGCGTGCGTTGTTTGATCGGCGCTACCGCTATGTGCTGCGAGACGGTCAGCTTTTTTTGCACTATGGGGTCGAGCAACAAGCACAATTGGTACAAGATTATTTTGTGCGGCGGGCGCAAGGGCAGGATTGTACAGCTTATGAGCGTTGCTTGCCGTTTTTATGACAGGGTGGATCACCCCAAACAGCAGCTAAAAAAAAGACCGCCGAAGCGGTCTTTTTTAGGCCATCAATTAACGTTGGTCAATCGATGGAAAGTCGCGTTGGGTCGCGCCAGTGTACAACTGACGTGGACGACCGATTTTGTAAGCAGCGCTGTGCATTTCTAACCAGTGGCTGATCCAGCCCACAGTGCGTGCCAAGGCGAAAATTACCGTGAACATGCTGGTTGGAATACCAATAGCTTTTAAGATGATGCCTGAGTAGAAGTCGACGTTTGGATACAGGTTACGCTTGATAAAGTATTCATCAGACAGCGCAATGCGTTCCAATTCCATGGCCAGTTCAAGCTGTGGATCATCAATGCCCAAAGCAGCCAGCACTTCGTCACAGGTCTGCTTCATGACTTTGGCGCGTGGGTCAAAGTTTTTGTAGACGCGGTGACCAAAGCCCATCAGTTTGACTTCTTTGGTTTTTACTTTTTCCATGAACGCAGCAACGTTTTCGACGCTGCCGATTTCATCTAGCATTTCTAGCACGGCTTCGTTTGCACCACCGTGTGCTGGACCCCAAAGGGCCGCAATGCCCGCAGCGATACAGGCGTATGGGTTGGCACCGGTTGAGCCAGCCAAACGAACGGTCGATGTGGAGGCGTTTTGCTCGTGGTCGGCGTGCAAGGTGAAGATGCGATCCATGGCTTTTGCCAATACAGGGTTGACCTTGTAGTTGGGATCAGCAGGCACAGAGAACATCATGTTGAGGAAGTTTTCGGCATAGCCCAAGTCGTTGCGTGGGTAGACGAAAGGCTGACCTGCGCTGTATTTGTAGCACATGGCGGCAATGGTTGGGATCTTGGCGATCAAGCGAATCGCGGTGATTTCGCGATGCTTAGGATCGGCAACGTCCAGACCGTCATGGTAGAACGCAGACAGGGCACCGACCACACCACACATGACGGCCATTGGATGCGCGTCACGGCGGAAACCTTCAAAGAATTTACGCAGTTGGTCATGCACCATGGTGTGGTTGATGACCAATTCGTCGAATTCGGCTTTTTGCGCTGCGTTTGGCAGCTCGCCATTCAAGAGCAGGTAGCAGACTTCAAGGTAATCGGCGTGTTCGGCCAATTGAGCAATTGGGTAGCCACGATGCAGCAGAACGCCTTTATCGCCATCGATGAAGGTGATTTTGGATTCACAGGCGGCTGTTGCCATGAAGCCTGGGTCAAACGTGAAATGGCCTTGTGCCAATACATCTTTGACATCAATGACGTCCGGACCTAGCGTGCCGCTGTAAATGGGCAGGTCGATCTGCTTGTCGTTAAGCGTAAGAACGGCTTTCTTGCCAGTCGTGCCAGACATTAAAACTCTCCTGAATAGGGAACATCACGGCCGGATGCCCAAGCTGAAAACGGATTTTCGGGGCTTAGGTCGACAAAGGCCGTTTTAAAAAGCGCTATAAGCTTAGTTTGAACCGTGACGATGTCAATCAAAAAACGCCGAAGCGTATGCCTTGACTCTCGGTTCAAAGGCCAGCATATCTTATGCCAACAGCAGTTTTTCTGGCATTTTAAATATGAATGACGCCGATTTATTCTGAAATATCTCATTCTGGACGCAAAAAATTGTGCAAGACCTGTCTGGTTTGTATTTGTTGCGCAAGCTCACTATACTTTCTCGTCGTTTCGTGCAGGCGATGGCCTGTAATTTCTCTGCTGTCGTGCCAGCTTTCCTTTTGATATTCGACCCAACTCTCTGGGTCCTGCTACAGGATGCCCGCTGTGAAAAGCAACAGACCTGTCAATCTGTCTATGGGCCAAGTGCTGAGCGTTAATCTGCGCTCACCAGTGGCCATTGCGTCGATTCTGCACCGTGTGTCCGGAATCATCATCTTTTTGTTGATCCCTGTGCTGCTGTGGTTGCTACAGGGTTCGCTTCAATCACCAGAGTCGTTTGCCCACGTTCATGACGTGATTTTTGGCAATCTTCTGGTGCGCTTTGTGGTGTGGGTCTTTATGGCCGGCCTGATCTACCATTTCTTCGCTGGCGTTAAGCATTTGCTCGCTGATGTGGGTGTGGCTGAAGAATTGGGTAGTGGCCGTGCTGCGGCAACCTTCACGCTGATCCTGTCGGTGATTGGCATTCTCGCGGCCTTCGTCTGGGTGATGTTCTGATGAAAAGTGCAACCGGTTTAACTGGTTCAGGCTCGCGTGATTGGGTCGTCCAGCGGATTTCTGCCATTGTTTTGGCTGCGTATACTGTCGTGGTGTTGGGTTGGATCATGCTCCACCCTGCATTTGGCTATGAGCAGTGGTTTGGCTTCATGATGACAGCCCCGATGAAGATCTTCAGCCTGTTGGCTGTGGCCTCTTTGGCAGGCCATGCGTGGATTGGCATGTGGACGGTGTTGACCGATTACGTGACGACTCGCCAGATGGGCCCTTCGGCCAATGGTCTGCGTTTGGTCCTCCAAGCTGCAATGGTCATTGCAGTGTTTGTCTTCACGGTCTGGGGTATCCAGATTTTCTGGGGCTGATTAGGAAACCATCATGGCAGTTTTGTCTAAAGATAAAATCAAAAACATCAAAACATTGGGTTTTGATGCAGTGATCGTTGGTGGCGGCGGTTCAGGGATGCGTGCATCGTTGCAACTGGCACGTGCAGGTCTAAAAGTGGCGGTGCTGACTAAAGTCTTTCCAACGCGTTCGCATACCGTTGCCGCTCAAGGTGGTATTGGGGCGTCGCTCGGAAACATGAGTGAAGACAACTGGCACTATCACTTCTACGACACCGTTAAAGGCTCTGATTGGCTGGGTGACGAAGACGCGATTGAGTTTATGTGCCGCGAAGCACCGAAAATGGTGTATGAGCTAGAACACATGGGCATGCCCTTTGACCGTAACGCCGATGGCACGATCTACCAGCGTCCGTTTGGTGGTCATAGCGCCAACTACGGCGAAAAAGCCGTGCCGCGTGCGTGTGCAGCGGCTGACCGTACCGGTCATGCGTTGTTGCATACCCTGTACCAAAAAAACCTCGAGATGGGCACGCAGTTTTTCGTGGAATGGATCGCGCTTGATCTGATCCGTGACGAAGACGGTGACGTGCTTGGCGTGACCGCAGTCGACCAAGAAACCGGTACGATTGGCGTGTTTCAAGCCAAAGCGACGCTGTTTGCGACGGGTGGTGCTGGCCGTATTTATCAAGCATCAACCAACGCCTATATCAATACTGGCGACGGTTTGGGCATGGCTGCGCGTGCAGGGATTCCATTGCAAGACATGGAGTTTTGGCAGTTCCATCCGACTGGCGTGGCCGGTGCGGGCGTATTGCTGACCGAAGGTTGCCGTGGTGAAGGCGGTGTGTTGCGTAACTGCAATGGCGAGCCGTTCATGGAACGCTATGCACCCACCTTAAAAGACTTGGCGCCGCGTGACTTTGTCTCGCGCTCCATGGACCAAGAAATTAAGGAAGGTCGTGGCTGTGGCCCGAACAAAGACTATGTCGTGTTGGATCTGACCCACTTGGGCGCAGAAACCATCATGAAGCGTCTGCCATCGGTTTTTGAAATTGGTAAGAAATTTGCCAACGTCGATTGCACCAAAGAGCCGATTCCGGTTGTCCCAACCATTCACTACCAGATGGGCGGTATTCCCACCAACATCAATGGTCAAGTGGTGGTGCCACAAGGCGACACGCCGAACCAAGTGGTCAAAGGGTTCTACGCGATTGGTGAATGCTCGTGCGTGAGTGTGCATGGTGCAAACCGTTTAGGCACAAACTCGTTGCTCGACTTGGTGGTGTTTGGTAAAGCCGCGGGTGATCACATCATCGAGTTGGTTCGTCATTCCACCAGCGAATACAAGCCTTTGCCGGTCAAAGTGCTGGAACAAACCATGGCGCGTGTGGACAAGTTGCAAAACTCCACTACGGGCGAACATGCGCAAGACGTTGCTGACGAAATCCGTCGTGTGATGCAGCAGCATGCGGGCGTGTTCCGTACGCAAGCGAGCATGGACGAAGGCGTGACAAAAATTTTGGCACTGGCTGACCGTGTCAAAAACATTCACCTCAAAGACAAATCGCAAGTGTTTAACACCGCCCGCGTTGAAGCGCTGGAAGTGGAAAACCTGTACGAAGCCGCAAAAGCCACCATCATTTCGGCTGCTGCGCGTAAAGAATGTCGTGGTGCGCATACTGTGGTTGATTATGAGCATCCAGCCAACCATCCCACGATGGCCAACGGACGTAATGACGAGGAATGGCGCAAGCACACCTTGTGGTACTCCGCTGACAACCGTTTGATGTATAAGCCAGTTCGTACTAAGCCGCTGACTGTGGACGCCGTCCCACCAGCCCCGCGTACATTCTAAGGTGTGGAGAGCAAAATGAGCCGTGGAACCCGCACAGTCGAAATTTACCGCTATGATCCAGACAAGGACAAAGCGCCGTACATGCAGACCTACACGATTACGCTCGCCGATGAAGATCGGATGTTGCTTGATCTGTTGATTAAACTGAAAAAAATGGACGAAACCTTGTCGTTCCGTCGGTCGTGCCGCGAAGGTATTTGCGGTTCGGACGGCATGAACATCAACGGCAAAAACGGTCTCGCCTGTTTGCAAAACTTGAACGACTTGCCCAACAAGATCGTATTGCGTCCATTACCGGGTTTGCCAGTCATTCGTGACATGGTGGTCGACATGACCCAGTTTTATACCCAGTATGAAAAAGTTCGTCCGTTCCTCATTAATGATCAGCCCGCGCCACCGACCGAGCGTTTGCAGTCACCTGAAGACCGCGAAAAGCTGGATGGATTGTACGAATGCATCTTGTGTGCGTGCTGTTCAACCTCTTGCCCAAGCTTTTGGTGGAACCCAGACAAGTTCTTGGGGCCATCGGCGTTGATTCAGGCGTATCGCTTTATTGCCGACACCCGTGACACCGACCGCGCTGAGCGTTTGGCTGACTTGGATGACCCCTTTAGCTTGTTCCGTTGCCGTGGCATCATGAACTGTGTGTCGGTTTGTCCGAAAGGTCTAAATCCCACCAAAGCGATTGGTCATATCCGTAACTTGATCTTGGATCAAGCGGGTTAATCCGGTTGCACTGAAAAAAGGCACGCTTCGGCGTGCTTTTTTTTGCCTTGTTCAGGGCTTGTTGCACAAATGAAGGGCGATAACGTCATATTGATGATCTATAGATGTGCATGATGCGTATTTTTGCATTAAATCAGGGCGTTTTTGTATTGAAAGGTTTTTGGGTGGCAACATCTAGAGGCATCATGGCGGAGATGCGCTGAAATGTCTCCATGATCTGCATCAACATTGGGCGTCTTGGTACTTGGTTTGCATAAAAAACAAACAACTAAACGGAATATTGAGTGAGAATCGAGATTTAGGCACGACCTTTGCTGAAGTAGGCTGGCCATGGTGCTGAAGCAATATTTTTTAACTTAATGATAGCTATTGAGCAAAAAAATCAGGGCAGTGCTTGGGAGCGTGCTACGATTTTGCACCAAGTCAAACCCCTGCAATAACGGCAGGATGAAATGAAACGTGCGTGAATTTGAGTCGAATTCGCCAAGTGTCGTGAGTGTAACGCGTCCTTTGGCCAATTCGATTTGCAAAAATGCCCGCATGCGTGCGGGTACGGTGTATGAACAGTGGCACAGGCGTGGTGATGTTGGCTTAGAAGGCACGGTTCTAAGACACAATAACCACCAGTGGCTGCTGACGTTTACCGAGGTGATGGTGGTCGGTGATAGGCACCCCTATACCGACCGACCATACCGTAACAGCTCTTGGGTGAGCAGCAGGCGGTCATGCATCCCATGACGTCTGTGGGCGTAAGCAGGCCTTATCCGGCAGCTTGCATTTTTGCGATTAGAAGATGAGCAGACTCATGCATGAGGTAGATGCGCAGCAGGACACCCAGTTGTCCGCCGAAAACGCTGCCTATATCGAGCAACTCTACGAGCACTATCTCACCGCACCAGATTCCGTCGGTGACGAGTGGCGCACGTATTTCGATCAATATCCCAAAGGCGATCAGCCACATAGCAATGTTCGCGAGCAATTTTTATTGCTGGCGCGTAACAGCACGCGTGTTCAGCCCATGTTGCAAAGCTCGGTATCGAGCGAACATGAACGCCGCCAAGTCGGTGTGATGCAACTGATCGCCGCGTATCGCAATCGGGGTCATCAAAAAGCCAAACTTGATCCGCTGGGTCTGGCCCTGCGTGAGCATGTGCCAGATTTAGATTTGGCTGCCCATGGCTTATCTCGTTCAGATTTAGACACTGTGTTTCAAACAGGAAATCTGGCGATTGGTAAAGCTGAAGCGACCTTGGGCGAAATGGTCACCGCAATGGATTCTATCTATTGCAACGCCATTGGTGCTGAGTACATGCACATTGTCGACACCAAAGAAAAACGTTGGATTCAACAACGCCTTGAGGGCGCACGGGGTCTGCCGAGTTTTTCACGTGAGTGTCGCTTGGGTTTGCTTGAGCGTCTGACGGCTGCTGAAGGATTGGAAAAATTCCTTGGCAGTAAGTTTGTGGGTGCAAAACGCTTTGGCCTAGAGGGTGGCGAAAGCTTTATTCCCATGGTCAACGAGATGATTCAACGGGCGGGTGGTGTAGGCACGCGTGAAGTCGTCATCGGGATGGCTCACCGTGGGCGTTTGAATCTGCTGGTCAATATTTTGGGTAAAAACCCTGCCGATTTGTTTGGCGAATTTGAAGGCAAGACCTTTAATAAAAAAGGCTCGGGTGATGTGAAGTATCACCAAGGGTTCTCATCCAATGTGATGACCCCTGGTGGCGAAGTGCATTTGGCACTGGCCTTTAACCCGTCGCACCTTGAAATTGTCAGCCCTGTGGTTGAAGGCTCAGTACGGGCGCGTCAGATCCGTCGTGATGATGATGGTCAGCAAGTGTTGCCGATCATTGTGCATGGTGATGCTGCGTTTGCTGGTCAAGGCGTGGTCATGGAAACCTTCCAGATGTCGCAAACACGCGGCTATACCACTGGCGGCACCATGCACATCGTCATTAACAACCAAGTGGGCTTTACCACCAGTAACCCTGAAGATGCGCGTTCAACCGAATACTGTACCGATGTGGCAAAAATGGTGCAGTGTCCGATTTTTCACGTCAATGGCGATGATCCTGAAGCGGTGTTGTTTATCACCCAAGTCGCGCTTGACTACCGCATGCAGTTTAAAAAAGACGTGGTGATCGACCTGTTCTGTTATCGCCGTCGCGGTCATAACGAAGCCGATGAACCGTCTGCAACGCAGCCATTGATGTATCAAATCATCAACAAGCTGCCGACCACGCGTACCTTGTATGCCGACAAATTGGTGTCGTCACAAGTGCTAAGCCGTGGTGATGCCGATGCGATGGTGGAAGAGTACCGCGAGGCGCTCGAAAAAGGTGAGCATGTGGCCAACGCGTTGGTCTTGCAGCCGAACACCAACTTGCATGTGGACTGGAGCCCGTATTTGGGTCATGACTTGGTCGATGACTGGGCAACGGGTGTGCCTGTTGAGCGGCTGAAGTTTTTGGCTGAGCGTCTTCGTGCGTTGCCAGACGGCTTTGTCATGCAACGCCAAGTGGGCAAGGTGATTGATGACCGTCTCAAAATGCAACAAGGTGAGTTGCCCCTCAATTGGGGTGCAGCGGAAACCTTGGCCTATGCCAGTTTGTTAGATGAAGACTATTTGGTTCGTCTGACCGGTCAAGATATTGGTCGTGGTACGTTTTCGCATCGGCATGTGATTTTGCATAGCCAAACCGATGGTGCGCGTTATGCACCACTGGAACATCTAAAGCCGGATCAGCCGTGGTGCGCGTTGTATGACTCGCTGCTGTCCGAAGAAGCCGTGTTGGCCTTTGAGTATGGCTATGCCACAACGATTCCGAAGGCTTTAGTGGTATGGGAAGCGCAATTTGGCGACTTCGTCAACGGCGCACAAGTGGTGATTGACCAGTTTATTTGCTCCGGCGAAACCAAGTGGGAGCGGGTGTGTGGCTTGACCATGCTGCTGCCGCATGGCTTTGAGGGTCAAGGCCCTGAGCATTCATCTGCACGCCTTGAGCGCTTCTTGCAGTTGTGTGCTGAAGCCAACATGCAAGTCTGTACCCCAACGACACCGGCACAGATTTTCCACGTGTTGCGTCGTCAAGCGGTTCGTCCGTTGCGTAAGCCCTTGATCATCATGTCACCCAAGAGTCTGCTACGCCATAAATTGGCGGTGTCAGACCTGTCAGAACTGGTCGATGGTCGTTTCCAAACGGTGATCAGCGAAGTCGATACCCTTGATACCCAAGCGGTTGACCGTGTGGTGTTGTGTGGTGGCAAGGTCTATTACGACTTGCTCGAAAAACGCCGTGAACTCGGTCTAAACAACGTTGCACTGGTACGGGTCGAGCAATTGTACCCCTACCCAGAAGCCCGCATTCGTGAAGAACTGGCTCGTTATCCCAACACCAAACACATTGCTTGGTGCCAAGAAGAGCCACAAAACCAAGGCGCGTGGTCGTTTATTGCCCCGTTGCTTTATCCGGTTGCCTATGCCGTACATGCAGGCGTGCCAGTGACCTACGCAGGTCGCCCAGCCGCTGCTGCACCGGCCTGTGGTTCGCCCTATCTGCATGCTCGCCAACAGACTGCATTGATTGCATCTGCCTTGGGTATGCCAAACGACACGCAAGGAGAGTCATAACATGGCCGCCGAAATTAAAGCTCCAGTATTTCCAGAGTCCGTTGCTGATGGCACGGTCGCCACATGGCACAAAAAAGTAGGTGATTCGGTTAGCCGTGACGAAGTCTTGGTTGACATCGAAACTGACAAAGTTGTGCTTGAAGTGGTTGCACCTGCGGACGGCGTACTGGTGAGCATTGCCCATCCAGAAGGCGACACCGTACTGTCCAATGAAGTATTGGGGATGTTTGAAGCCGGTGCGTCGGCTGCGAGCCAGTCTGAAAACACCCAAGCGGGTCCTGCGGCCATTGTGCCACGTCCTGCCACTGCGGATGCCGCTGCTGCGGACATCAATGCCGATTTGGCACCTGCGGTGCGTAAAGCGGTGGCTGAAAACAACCTCAATGCTGCCAGTATTGATGGCACAGGTCGGGGCGGACGTATCACCAAAGAAGACGTTCAAACCCATTTGACGACACCAAAAGCTGCGGCTACGCCTGTGACTGCGTTGTCGGTTGCTGTGGGTGAGCGGGTTGAAAAACGCGTGCCAATGACCCGTCTACGCGCCAAAGTGGCCGAGCGTTTGCTGGCTGCCAGCCAACAAACAGCCATGTTGACCACGTTTAATGAAGTCAACATGAAGCCTCTCATGGACATGCGTAAGACCTACCAAGAGCGCTTTGAAAAGCGTCATGGTGTGCGTCTGGGCTTTATGTCGCTGTTTGTGAAGGCCGCCACCGAAGCACTCAAGCGCTTTCCGGCGGTCAATGCGTCGATCAATGGCAATGACATCGTGTATCACGGTTACTACGACATTGGTGTTGCGGTGTCGTCTGACCGTGGTCTGGTCGTGCCGGTGCTGCGTGACACTGACCGCATGAACTTGGCCGAAGTTGAAAAAAACATTCTCGACTACGGCAAAAAAGCCCGTGATGGCAAGTTGGGCATGGACGACCTCACCGGCGGAACCTTTACCATCAGTAACGGTGGCGTATTTGGTTCGCTGTTGTCGACGCCCATTTTGAACCCGCCACAAACGGCGATTTTGGGCATGCACAAAATCCAAGAACGCCCGATGGCGGTCAATGGTCAAGTGGTGATTTTGCCGATGATGTATTTGGCACTGTCGTATGACCATCGGTTAATTGATGGCAAAGAAGCGGTGAGTTTCTTGGTCACCATTAAAGACTTGGTCGAAGATCCATCATTGTTGTTGCTTGATCTGTAAGGGTTTTAACGCCGCGTGACAGTCGCGCGGCAACGAGCAACCTGTGCTAGACCGGTTGCTCGTCAACCAATCGCCTTGATTTAAAGGACAAAAGGAGGATGTTTCCGTATGTCCCAGCAATTTGATTTGGTCGTGATTGGCGGTGGTCCTGCTGGTTACGAAGCTGCGATTCGTGCTGCTCAGTTGGGCATGACCGTCGCGTGTATCGAAAAACGCATTCATAAAGGCAAGCCCTCACTCGGTGGAACTTGCTTAAACGTGGGGTGTATTCCCTCCAAAGCTTTGCTGGACTCATCGCATCGCTTTGAATCAACCGTACATGACTTATCCAGCCATGGCATTAGCACTGGTGAAGTGAGCTTTGATCTGGCGCAAATGCTTGCGCGCAAAGACAAAGTGGTCGATGGTTTGACCTCGGGTGTTGCAGCTTTGCTCAAAGGCAATGGCATTGCGTGGT
>JBEANQ010000023.1:0-19973 GCA_041165345.1 Pseudomonadota bacterium | reverse complement strand
GGTTGACCAAAACCGTGGCAACTTGGATGCTGCCATTAAGACGTTTATTCCAACGTCTAGCACCACAGGAAAATAAACCATGAGCGCTCAGATTCGGCTTGATGGACAGACCTTGTTTTTGATGGGGCTGGTCGATTTTGCCCATGCTGCCGAGATTTATCGAAGCGGTTGCGAGGTGTTGGCGGCAACCACTGAGCGTCATGTTCAACTGGATTTATCGGCATTACAGCACAGCAATACCCTGACTGTGGCATTGATTGTGCAGTGGATTCGGCAGTTTCAGGGCAAAATACAACTACAGTTGGTTCATATTCCCAATCAGTTGCAGGCGATTATGCGAGCGTCAAACTTAGAAATGCTGATGCCCACACCACCGGCTTAAGCTGAGTGTGACCTCAACAATGCTGCAAGATTGAGGTCATGTCAGTCAGTGACGACAATGCTCCAAGGCACAGCGTGCCGAGGAGTTTTTTTATAGTTTTAGACATATTGTTGGCCGTGCTACATGTGGTTATGAAGTGGTATTTTGACGTTATATGCTGTGGGTGAAGTGTTTGTGGTGATGATTCAGTTGGCCGCTTTGTTTAATGATAGCCGCGACTAATAATTCTTGCTTTGATCAGAGGCGATTGTAGCAATTGAATGACCATCATGGCTTGTGACGCATATGGGCTACGACGAGGGATGGCACTAATGAGTGGTAATGATTGATTAGGAATCGTGTTGTAGTGATCGGTGGGCGCCATGAGTGCCAACATAGTGAAGGCGCAATCTGCTTGTCCAGTTCGAGCCATCCGCCATGCTCCTAAAGCATGCTCTGCACGAATCCAGCGGGTTGTTGCAGAGGGGTGAGCGATTGCAGCAACAATTTTACCGACAGGTGAGTTGGCTGGTGACACGGCAATACGTCTTACAGCGGGTTCATTGATTGTATCATTGAGTGCCACCCGCATTGTCACAGCAGGATTTGGGCACCACAACACCACATCACTATGTGCGATGGTTTGAATGCTTTGCAGCAACACTTGCCCTGACTGGCCGAGTGCTTGCATCTTACTCGCGTCACCCAAAATGAGCAGGTCATATGGAGAGTTGCCTTGTTCGAGCTGCTGGTACGCCGGCATGATGCCCACGCTGTCGATTTGAACAGGCAGTTGGGTGTGATGGCTAATACGACTGGCAAGACTCAGAATGGTGGGATGAAAACCACCCGCCACACCGATCCGCAATGGGGTTATGGCAGATGCCCAAACTGGCAACAGACAGCCCAATAAAAAAGCGGTTTTCAGCACGGCAGAAGCCCTGAAAAGTAGAGATGTGTCTAGATTGTATCGTAATGGTAAGCACACCGAAAACGTTTGTTGTTGGTCAGCATGAATGTTCTTGCGGGTGAGGTTATAACCAACCTCGATAGCGGAAATAAAACAATGGGATAAGAAAGAACACCACAATAAGCGTGGCAACGGTCAAAAAACCATATAGCCCATTGGCCATCGGTAATCCTTGAACGTTCATGCCATAAATACTGGCAATGAGCATCGGTGGCGCTAACATGCTTGAAATCACCGAAAAGCGTTTGATGATGTCGCTTTGTTCGGTGTTAATAAAACCGGATGTGGTGTCGAGCAAAAACCGCACTTTTTGAAATAAAAACGCATTGTGTTCGACCAGCGAGCGCACATCTTCGTTGAGTTCGCGCACGTCGGTGTCATAGATATGGCTGCCGAGTGCGCGGGGCCGTGATAAAAAATTAAGCACGCGGCGCAAGTCGATTAAGCACAGTTGTGCTTTACCCAAGACGTCGTCCTGTTGGGCTAAGCGTGTCACCATGTCGTCCAGATCAAGGTGGTATTCACGATGATGGTTGTTCAACACTTCGGTGGTGCATTCTTCGAGGTCTTTATGCACGTCTTCTAAAATATCGGCCAGTTCGTCAAGCTTGGCTTCAAGCAGCCCCAGCAAAATCCAGACGGGGTCTTTGTAGTCCATGTCGTAGTCGTTGCGATGCGCCCGCGCCCGAAACGCCCGAAATGCCACCAGTTTTTGACCGCGTAGGGTAAACAGGCGGTCTTTGTGCAAAATAAACGCCACGGTATGCGCAGAGGCCAAAATGCGGCCACTGCTGTCGTCGTCGCCATCGGCTTGGCTGGCGCGGTTTTTGGTTAAAAAGTAAGTGCTAATGTGCAGTACGCCGTCATCATCGCGGTAATAACGAGCCGATGCAGAGATGTCTTCGAGTGATTTGAGGGTGGGTAAATTTTGGCTGTAGGCGTCACCCACCCAGTGTTGTTCGTCCTGAGTGGGCGAGATGAGGTCAATCCACACCACGTCATCGGCCAGATCAAATCCACCCCGCACGGTCACTTCTTGCAGGTTACCGCGCTCGGTGGCGTGGAATGCTTCCAGCATGCGACTGCTCCTGCAAAAATCAAAAAAGAGAGGCCACAAGGCTGTGACAAAAAGGGTGATCAGGCGGGTCTATTCTAGTAAGCAATCAACAGAAAAGGCAGGGGGAAACGCAACTTTCTGTCTGTCTGGTCAAAGTGATGTGCAGTGCAGCTTAACGGCCTGTGGTGCTGACACGGGCAATGACGCTGGCACTGAGCTGTTGCGTTCCTGCATGGGTTAATTTTTGTGCAACTGCATGTAAGGTGCTGCCAGTGGTGAAGACATCGTCAATCAGCATCACGCGGGTTGGTGGGGAGGCCTGCACCACAAAGGCATTTTGCATGTTATCTAAACGGTCGAGTCGATCCAGCGACTGTTGTCTGAGCGTGTGGCGTTGCCGCTCGACCCCTTGCCAGACCGGTATGCCCCAGTGTTGACCGAGTGCTTTGGCCAGTATGTGTGCCTGATTAAACCCTCGTTCACGCAGGCGTTGTGCCGACATTGGAACGGCCACTAAGGCATCAATGTGGGGTGTAGGTTGTGTCATTAACCCTTGGATCAATATGGGGAGTAGGTCGAGACGTGCTTGATATTTAAACAGGTGAATCAGCCGGTTGACCGGCCAGCCATAGTCAAAGCTGCTGTACACCGTCATGTCTTGAAATAAAAACACCGGTTGTGCCGACCACGGTAGGTCTGTATGGCAGCCGTGGCACAGCGGTTGCTGTGCGGGTGCAGGGGTGGTGGCACACAGCAGGCAGTGCTTGTGCCAGCGGGTGCGGTTTAGCATGAGATGAGTCGTTTAAACATGGGCATAACGGGGCGCGTCTGGTAGCCAGCGGGTGAGTAGTGCTTCGCTTTGGATGGGGTAGTCCTTGAGCATCCGTTCGGCCAGTCGTTGGGCTTGCGGTAACAGGTGTTGATCCCGCTGAAGCTGTGCCAAACGAAACCCCAAGACGCCGGTTTGTCGTGTACCGAGCAGTTCACCCGGCCCACGCAGTTCGAGGTCTTTTTCGGCAATCACAAAGCCGTCGGTGCTGTCACGCAAGGCGGTCAGGCGTTCAATGCCGTTGGCTGACAGCGGTGCTTTATACATCAAGACACAAAAGCTGGCGGTTGACCCCCGTGCCACACGGCCACGCAGTTGGTGCAGTTGCGACAGCCCCAGCCGTTCGGCGTTTTCAATAATCATCAGAGAGGCATTTGGCACGTCCACGCCGACTTCAATGACAGTGGTTGCGACCAATAAATGCAACTCACCGCTTTTAAAAGCCGCCATCACTCGTTGTTTTTCGTCGCCTTTCATGCGGCCATGCACCAAGCCAATTTTAAGATGGGGCAAACGTGCCACAAGGTCGGCATGGGTGTCTTCGGCGGCTTGGGCATCAAGGGTTTCAGATTGTTCAACCAAGGTGCAGACCCAATAGGCTTGGCGGCCATTGGCACAGTTTGCAGCCACACGGTCAATCACGTCATCACGGCGGGTAAACGGGACGGTGACGGTGGTGATGGGTGTGCGATTGGGCGGTAGTTCGTCAATGACCGAGGTGTCTAGGTCGCCATAGGCACTCATGGCTAAGGTGCGCGGAATGGGGGTGGCGGTCATGACCAATTGATGCGGCGCTAAACCCAATGTGCCTTTTTCGCGGAGGGCGAGGCGTTGATCCACGCCAAAGCGGTGTTGTTCATCAATAATCACCAAACCAAGGTTATGAAACTGCACCGCAGCCTGAAACAACGCATGAGTGCCAACCACCATGTGCGCCACGCCATCGGTGACGGCGTTTTCGGCGGCTTGGCGAATTCGACCTTTTTGTTTGCCTGCCAACCATGCGACTTCAATGCCCAAAGGGGCGAGCCATTGCCGAAAATTTAGCGCGTGTTGTTCGGCCAGAATTTCGGTGGGTGCCATGAGTGCCACTTGCCAACCGGCTTCAAGGGCTTGGCAGGCCGCCAATGCGGCCACCAGTGTTTTGCCTGAGCCAACATCGCCTTGCACCAACCGTAGCATCGGTGTGGCCTGTTGTAGGTCGGCACGGATCTCGGCACTGACCCGTTGTTGTGCTGTTGTGGGAGTAAACGGTAACGCCGCCAACAGTCCAGCCGCCAAGCGTTGGCTCGGTGCAAAGGCCGGTGCCGGAATCGCACGGACAAAATGCCGTCGGGTGAGTAGGCTAATTTGATGCGCGACCAGTTCTTCAAAAATCAGTCGTTGTTGTGCGGGATGACAGCCGTGGTCTAGTTCATCAATATTGGCGTCGGTGGGCGGCTGATGCACATAGCGCAAGGCCGCTTGCATGTCATAGGTGCGTGACACCCCTTCGGGCAGTAGTTCGGGCAAATTCGCCGGAAAACGCCGTAACACCTGATCGACGCAGGCACGCAGGCGCGCTTGGGTCAGTCCTTCTGTGGTGGGGTAAATGGCCGTCAGTCGTGAGGGCGGCAATGCTGCTCCAACGCTGACCATTTGAAAATCAGGATGATACAGTTCTAGACCGCGCGAACCCAAGCGCACTTCGCCAAAGGCACGCACACTGCGTCCCACGACAAATTTTTCTTTGAGTCCGGCATAGACCTGATAAAAGCGCAGGGTAATTCGCCCCATGCCGTCGGCTACCTGTACCGCCAAAGATGGTTTTTTGCCTGCCGGATGATCTATAGACTGCACTGTGCCTTCAATTAACACACTTTGCCCGACGCGCAAGGTATGCAGCGCCACCACCCGACTGCGGTCTTCGTAGCCGCGTGGCAAATGAAATAACAAATCAATCGGCGTATGGATGTGCAGTTTAGCCAACTGTTGCAAGGTGGCATCACCCACCCCTGATAAATCATGAAGGGATATACTCATGAACCAAGTCTAAAGCCAGTGGTCAAAAAATGCATATCTTGATTGTCGGAATGGGCGACACAGGCAGTCGTTTGGCCGCATTGTTATGCGCCCAAGGGCATACCGTCACAGGCATGCGGCGGCGGCCACCCGATCAAGTCGTGGCTGGTGTGCAATGGTGGGTGCAATCTGCGCATCAAGCCGACTTTAGCACCTTGCGACCCATTGACTGGGTCTATGTCATTTTGGCTCCAGATGCCCATGACGCTGCCGCCTATCAGCAGACCTTTATCGACAGCATTGCTCCCTTGACACATGCACTGGCTGTGCATCCCTTGCAGCGCTTGGTGTTTGTGTCATCCACTAGTGTGCATGGCGAAAATCACGGCGAGACCATTGATGAGTCCACGCTTCCAAATGCCACTCGCTACAATGGAGCCACCTTGTGGCATGCCGAACAAGCATGGCGCACAGCATGGGGTCATCGTCTAGTGGTGGTGCGACCCAGTGGGATTTATGGACCACAGCGTGACCGCCTGTTGAACTGGCTACAATCGAGTAAACCCGTGGCGACGGGACAATGGTCCAACCGGATTCATGTTGAAGATTTAGCCGGTTTCTTGGCGCATCTGGTGGTGGTACCGAACATTCGATCATTATATTTGGCCACAGATGACCAACCAACTCCGCTTGATGAGGTTTTAGCGGGTCTTGCCAACCAACATGGATTACCAATGGTCGAACGAATCCCGACCACTGAAAGCGGTAAAAAAATTACCAATCAGGCACTTCAGCAGAGTGGTTATGTTTTGCGTTACCCCAGTTGGCAGCAGGGGTATTTGTGACAGTAACGCCCTTCTCCAGTGCAATCCGACGTGGAATGGAGCTTGACGACAAAACGGATCAACAGCCGATTTGACGATGTCGATGAAAGTGAGTTCATAGTCTTTTAAGCAGCACTGCGAAAAAATATTGAGTTGTGAAGTAACTACGCTCCTTTAAGCGGAAGAATAGGCATTCCGACACATCAGCCCTTGAGAGATGGACACAGATGGTTTAATAAAGGCACATAATGACTCTAAAGCGTCCCAAAGGATGGATCGTATGAAGCGTTTAACCCTCATGCACGGCATATGCTGTGGTGTCGCTGTTACAGCATTGATGGCGGCACAAACGGCTGGTGCCCAATCGATTTGCGTCTTTGATGTGATGGGAGCATCGGGAGATAGCTACTCATTGATTAAAGATTTTGTCGTCATTGCCAAAGGCAGTGGTGTGAATCTGGAATTGATTCCCTACACGGATGAAAGCAAAGCCTTGCGCGATTTTCAAAGCGGTAAATGCGAGGGAACCGCGTTAACCGACTTTAGTACCCGTCAGTTTAATAGCTACACCGGCTCGATTAATGCCATTGGAGCGGTGTCCAATAATGCAATGGCCAAAGTGGCGTTAAGCATGATGGGCAATCCTAAATTGGCCAATGAAATGGTGAATGGCAATTATGAGGTTGCAGGGGTGTTTCCGATGGGAGCCGCCTATTTGGTCACCAATGATCGAAATGTGAATAACCTTGCTAAGGTACAAGACAAGCGATTTGCGGTGCTTGAAAACGATCAAGCACAGCTTCGAATGGTCAAAAAAATTGGTGCAAAGCCAGTACCTGTAACGGTCTCCACCATTTCAACCAAATTTAATACCCATCAAGTTGATATTATTGGCGCACCTGCGATGGCCTTTGCGCCATTTGAATTACGTAAAGGCATTGGAACAACGGGAGCCATTGTTCGTTTTCCGGTGACTTTTGTGACCATGAACGTGATTTTTAAACGGGATGCGTTTCCTGCAACATTGGCTTCCCAAGGTCGTACATGGTTTGCTAGTCAAACCAATCGCATGATGGAAAACCTGCAACGCATTGAAAGCAGTATTGACGCAAAATATTGGATGGATCTATCCAACAATGACAAAGTGGGTTACATCAAGCTGATGCGAGAAATGCGCATTGATTTGGTGGAGTCAGGGGTCTACAACAAAAAAATGACCTCGTTACTGAAGCGCATTCGCTGTAAGCAAGATCCATCAAGCTTTGAATGTGCTCTCACGGATGAGTAGACCTAAAGCGTGGTTTTCACCACAAAAAACGCCCTCATGGGGCGTTTTTTGTTAAATAGATCGGTGATTAACGGCGTGGTTTCTTTTCCTTTTTCTTGGCAAGGGCGGTCATCGCAGCATTAACCTCGTCATCAGTGACGCAGGTCATGTGTTGTAGGGTGTTTAGCGTATCAACGTTTAACACCAAACGTGCGTCTTGGGCCATGTGGTTGATGCGGTCATCAAAATGAATAATGCCGTCCTCACCGATTTGTAAGTAGTCCATTTCACGCAAAGCCTCAATGAAGCTGCGGAACAACGCCCGATCAAAAAACTCTGGTGAGTCAAATTCATACAGTACAGATAAGCGTTGACCCAGTAGATGGCTGAGGTCTTCAATTTGCTTGGCGGTCATGCGGCCAGACCCTTGCTGACTGATTAAGGTCAGGGTCATAAAATAACGCTCTAAACTTTGCTGAATCGGTGCTGCCAAGACGGTGAGTTGGTTAAAGGCTTCACTGTTGGGCGTAGGGCTGTACAGCGTATCGTTGCCATCATCAAGCACCAAGCCTGCGTCAATGAGGGCGTGCAGTTCGCGGTCAATCACGTCTGAGATCACTTCGGGAGGCCATTTTAAAAATAGCTCTGCTTGTAAAAATGGATACAGGGTGTGAATGACATTGCCAATATTGTCGCGACTAATTTTGCCATTGTGTTGAATCAGGGCGGCGACCAGTGAAGGCAAAATAAACAGATGCAAAATATTGTTGCGGAAATAGGTCAGCAGCACGCCTTGGCCTTGCTCAATGGCAATCATGTCACCCAGCAAGTGGTTGACCCGTTTGATGAGTTTCAGCTTGAGGCCATATGCAATAATTTCACGACCCGACAGGGTGGTAATTTCAACGCGATCGTCATAGGGGGCGGACTGTGCCAATGCGCGATAGGTGTCGAGCTGTTTGATACAGACTTCTTCGTCTAAGGCGTGTTTGGGCGTAGACAACAACACCAACGACAGCAGTGAGACAGGGTTAATGACCGCCGCCCGATTGATGTTTTGCATGATGCGTGTGGACAGATCACTGATGGCACGCGTGGCTTCTATCGGCAATGGGTCGTCATTGCGTTCAATCCGCAGTTCGTCCACGCCGTGGGCGCGTAAAACGTGGTCAAGCAAGACGGGTTCGCCAAAGCTGACATGCACTTTGCCAAAAATTCGTTCAATTTTTCGGGCGGCTTGCAGTAAACCCAGAATGGATTCAGCCTCTTTAGGCTTGCCTTGCATTTCGCCGACGTAAGTGCCGCCTTCCATGAGGCGCTCATAGCCCACATAGGTTGGAATAAAGGCAATAGGTTTGCCTGCGCCTCGCATATGGCTATGAACGGTCATGGCCAACATACCGGCTTTGGGCGGGAGTAAACGCCCTGTGCGTGAGCGTCCGCCTTCAATAAAGTATTCGAGTGGGGTGTTGCGGGTCACAATGCTGTGTAAATATTCTTTAAATACAGCAGTGTAAAGCGGATTTCCTTTAAACGAACGCCGAATAAAAAACGCGCCGCCGCGTCGCAAAAAAGGTCCGACAATCGGAATGTTGAGGTTATCACCAGCGGCAATGTACGGCACCATCAGGCCGCGCCGGTAAATGATAAAAGACATCAACAGGTAGTCGATATGGCTGCGATGGCATGGGGTATAGACCAGTTCGTAGTCTTCGGCCAGTTCACGCACGGTTTGAAAGTGATGAACTTCCACGCCGTCATACAGTTGCGTCCACAGCCAATTGAGGCCGCGCTCAAAAATGCGAATGGCCGAGTTGGAATAGTCCGAGACGATTTCCTCTAGATATCCTCGTGCTTCGATCAACAGGGGTTCTGGCAGTTGGTTGGTGCGAATCACTTCTGCGGCAATCGCTTGTTGAATGCCGGTCGATTGCAGCAGGTCATCGACCAAGTTGCGACGGTCGGATAAATCCGGCCCCAACACCACTTCACGTTGGCGTGCCAAGTAGTCGGTGAGGGTGCGCACCACAAAAGAGGCGGGCGATAAATTGGGTTGTTGCTGCTGGCCTTGCGCGCACAGCTCGCGTAGCGACATGGGGTCATGAAACTGTACATAGGTTTCGCGGCCATGGACGCCAATGTTCATCAACTGCCGAAAAGCACTGGGTGTGGCCCATGAGTCGGCCATCATCAGCTTAAACCATGAGTCTTCTTTGTCAGGTTCGCGTCCCCACAATACGGTAACGGGTACGAGATCGACATCAAGGGCGGGGTTTTGTTCGAGCGCATCCAGCAGACGAACCAATCGCGGCGGATATAAATGCTGTTGATGGAATGCGCTGGGTGTGGCGCGACGCTGCAAAAACACCACCGAGGCATCTTCGCTCAGCAAATAGCTGTCCATGGATTCAAGCGGTGCGTGCAAGTGGAGACGGCGTGCTTCGCCATCGACCAGTAAGGCATTGCTACGAGAATATTGTTGTAAGACATAGCAGATCGGTCTGGGCGCTTGAGCGGCTGCTTCCAACATTGGGCTGGCATCATCAGCCTGCACCGTGCTGCTGGCGGTGTCAGCGCTGGTGTGTTGTAACGGGGTTGGAATGTCGCCAAGAACGTGCGGGCTGACAGCCAAGTCCATCAATGCGCCGGAAAGGCGACGATAGATAGCGCCAAAACGGTTTTTTTTGGTCATCGGGATTCTCTGCCATGTCATCATGTTGAACCGGCTTATCATGCCACAAACCGTAGACAATCCGATGGCAGGACTGAGCGCCTACGGTGAACATTTTGTTTGCGTTGCGCTATTGACGTTCGTTCCATCAACAAGGAGAGGCGATGTTTCATCCAGAAGAGCATGCATCGATTGTGGCACAAGCGGGTGTGGTGAACTGTGTGGCCTATCGACGTTCCGATGGTCATCGGTTGGGTGCGTTGGTATTGGCCGATGTGAGTGAAGCGCTCGCTGAAGATTCAGATGTGTTTGTTTGGATTGGCTTACATGAGCCATCCGCCAACATTATGGCCGAGGTTCAGCATGAGTTTGGCTTACATGAATTGGCGGTTGAAGACGCAACGCGCAATCATCAACGTGCCAAAGTTGAAAGCTACGGTGACTCATTATTTGTGGTGATTCGCACGGCGCAACTGTCGGGCAGTGACATTGTCTATGGGGCGACCTATTTGTTTTTGGGTGATCGCTACATTATTAGTGTGCGCCAAGGGCCGTCGCTCAGTTATGTGCCGGTGCGGGCGCATTGCGAACAGCATCCGGCCAAAATGCGTCTGGGGCCGGGTTATGTGTTGTATGCCATTTTAGACTATATCGTTGACAACTTTTTGCCCATTACCGATCAATTGGGCGAGCATTTGCGCCAACAAGAACGCGATATTTTCTCAGAGCGCTTTAGCCGCAGTACCTTGCGACACTTGTATGATCTTAAAGCAAATTTGGTGCGTTTGCGTTTAGCGATTACGCCTGTTCAAGACATTTGTAGCTACTTTATTTATCATGACCACGACGATCTAGCGACCTATATTCCAGAAAGCGCCACGCCTTATTTTCGCGATATTCAAGATCATGTCTTACGCTCTTTGGATGCGGTACAAGGGCTGAGCGAAATGATGCAAGTGTCGATGGACACTTATTTGGCCTTGGTTGGGGTGGGGCAAAACGAAATCGTTAAACGCTTGGCGTCGTGGGCCGCTATTTTGGCTGTTCCAACCATGATCGCCAGTTTTTATGGCATGAACTTTGACTACATGCCCGAGCTACATTGGCATTATGGCTATTATTTTGCGTTGTTATTGATGCTGCTATTGTCCGTTTTGGTGTGGAGAAAGCTGAAAAAATCCAGATGGTTGTAAATTTTTTGTACACAGTTTGACCCAGTAGTCATGTGAATGCTGGTTCAAACCTTGCGCTCGGGGCTAGAATCGAAGCTCTCTTGTTGCCACCGGACTTGCACCATGACCACGTTGATGGACGAATTACTTGAGGTTTTAACCCTCGAGAAGCTCGAAGAAGACCTGTATCGCGGGCAAAGCCGTAACTTTGTGGGCAAACGTGTGTTTGGTGGGCAAGTGTTGGGGCAGGCATTGCGTGCAGCAGCACACACCACCGACCGTCCGGCACATTCGCTACATGCGTATTTTTTGCATGGCGGCGACATTGATGCGCCGATTGTGTATCAGGTCGATCGCTTGCGCGATGGCAAAAGTTTTGTCAGTCGCCAAGTGCGAGCCATTCAGCATGGTAAGCTTATTTTTACCGCGTTGGTGTCGTTTGCGCCTCTCGAAGAAGGTCTTAATTATCAGGTGGATATGCCTGAGTATACCAAGGCGGAAGATCTTAAAAATGAGCAAGAGCTGAAAAAAATTATTGCGCCTTTTTTGCCAGAAAAAGTCCGTACCAATTTTATGCGTGAGCGGCATGTTGAGTTTCGGCCGATTAACCCGACCAACCCGTTTATGCCCCAGCCAGAAGCGCCAGCACGGGCGCATTGGATGCGAGCAGCAGGGGTCGAGACGCAAGATTTGCCAGATGATCCAGCATTGCATCAAGCCTTGATTGCCTTTGCCTCGGACTATGCACTGATGGGGACAGGCTTAATGCCGCATGGCATTAGCTTTATGACCCCCAATTTGCAGGCTGCTAGCCTTGATCATTCGATCTATTTTCACCGCCCTGTTAAGGCTGATGAGTGGCTGTTGTACGACATGGATGCCACCATTACCAGCAATGCCCGTGGCCTTAATTTTGGCCGCATGTGGCAAAACGGCGAGTTGGTGGTGACCACCGCGCAAGAGGGTCTCATGCGTCTGCGTGAAACCGAAGAGCGTTAAGCACCAGCCACATCGCCCCAACATCGCAGGTCGATGACTGGGGCGAACCACAGGATGATGCGCAGCTTAGGCGTCTTCTTGCTCAAATGGGTCATACACCGGATCAGGCTCGCCGTAGTGCAGGCGCTCGCCAATCACGGCGGCCAATTCCTCTAAGCCTTGCCGCCGTAATGCCGAAAACAATTGGATTGAAAAATCCAGTCCGTCTTCACGCAGTTGCTTTTGCACCTCCAGCAAGGTGGTGTTGGCAGGGCCGCGATTGAGCTTGTCGGATTTGGTCAGTAGCACATGGACAAATAAATTCCGTGATTTGGCCCATGTCAGCATCATGCGGTCAAAGTCTTTAAGCGGATGGCGCACATCCATCAGCAAGATCAAACCGGTTAAGCTTTTGCGGGCTATGAGGTAGCGTTCTAGCTCTTTTTGCCAAATTAACTTCATGGCTTCGGGCACAGCCGCATAGCCATAACCGGGTAAATCGACCAAACGGCGTGATTCATCACCCATGCCAAAGAAGTTAATCATTTGGGTGCGGCCGGGTGTCTTGGAGGCGCGAGCCAATTGACGTTGAGCGGTCATGGCATTGATCGCGCTTGATTTTCCGGCATTAGAGCGGCCAGCAAACGCGATTTCGTAGCCGATGTCCGGTGGGCAAAGGCTCAGTTTAGGGGCGCTGGTTTGAAACGACGTTTGTCGTAACCAGTTCATGGTGGCCTGAACCGACGGCTGGGTTGACTCGTCGGTAGACGGTGTCACAGCCGCTGATTGTGGGCTTTGCGCGGGCTCATCGGATGAATGGGTCATGTTGGGTCATTGTTCATGGAATCAGGCTTATTATAAAGCTATTAAAGTTCTGTGCACTTGACGATATAATGCACCCCGCTTGAGTGTGGTACAGCCCAGCCAAGACTTCTGTCATACTGCCCGAATGTGGGTAAACCAGTCCTGTGTAAGGAGCGGAAGACATGAACACGATGTTACGTCACTTGCTGTTGATCTCAGTGTTGGGATGGGGGGTAAGTCCTGTACAGGCTGATGTCAATACGCTGTACAGCCAGTCCTGTGCAACGTGTCATGGGGCTGGTGTGTTGGGTGCGCCGAAGAGTGGTGATAAAGCCGCTTGGACCCCGCGTCTTAAGCAGGGCATGCCGCTGTTGGTTGAGCGCACCCGAACTGGCTACAAGAACATGCCGGCCCGTGGCCTGTGTGACAGTTGTACTGATGCCGATTATGCCGCGCTGATCCAGCTGATGTCGAAGTGAGCGATAGCCTCCACGACTCGCCAGATGCGCACCGGATCTTTTGAAAACCGATTGGGATGCTGTGTTATGAAAAAACTGATTGCCGCTGCCTTTGCGATGGCCAGCCTGAGCGCAGCCCATGCTGCGGTCAACATGCCTGCGGGTGTGCCAGCTGAAGGCCAAAAAATGGCTTCTTCTGTCTGTGCCGCATGTCACGGGGCAGATGGCAATAGCGGCTCGCCAACGTTTCCTCGTTTGGCGGGTCAAAATGCCAAGTATATCTACAAGCAATTGATGGACTTCAAAAGTGGCGCCCGCAAAAATGCCATCATGAGCGTGCAGGCTGCGAATTTAACCGAGCAACAAATGGCCAATGTGGCGGTGTATTTCTCGTCTAAGAAATCAGCAGTGTCCTTGGCTGATCCTTCGACTGTGGCGTTGGGCGAGAAGTTATTCCGTGGTGGCAACAGCGCAACGGGCGTTGTGCCATGTGCAGGCTGTCATGGTCCTGCTGGTAAAGGCAATCCATTTGCTGCATTTCCTAAAGTTGGCGGCCAGCATCCAGATTATATTAAAGCGCAGTTGATGGCGTTTCGGGCAGCGGGTCGTAATGATTCCACTGGCACTAAGCGCATGAATGACGGTGCAAAAGCCGGTGATGTTGGCATCATGCAAATGGTGGCCAGCAAACTGTCAGACCAAGACATCGAAAATCTGTCTAACTTTATGGGTGGCCTGCACTAATCATGCACGCTGCTGTGCAAAGCCCCGTTTGACGGGGCTTTGTTTTTGGTGAGACAGGACACACCTGCTGTGTAGACTCAAATCCTATTAAAATCGCCCCATCATGGTGGGGGGGTGACATTCAATTGAGATGTATTGCTATGACTGCTTCTGTATGGAATCGCTTTCAGTCGCCTGTTGTCGCGTTGTTGATGGGGCTGCTGCTGTCGAGTTGGTTTACGCCTGTGCATGGCCTAGTACAGGCTCAGCAGATTGATTTTTGGTTGATTTGGCTCCTGTGTATGGTGGGATTGGCATTGCCGTTAACCTTGCTTGAAACGGCGTTGGCACGTCGCAGTCAAACATCACCCTTGCAAGCATTGCCATCGTTAACACGTGAGGCAGATGCAGCACCTGCATGGCGTACAGTGGGGTGGGTGGCGGTTGCTGCAATGGCACTGCTTGCTGGTGGCATGGTGGCACAAGCGACACAGTATGCAGGGACATCATTACAAGCGTTGGGGCTGACTGTTCCTGTGTTGGTGTTACTGCCAATGATGGCCGTGGCGACCGTGATACTTGCTGTATGGCCACGACTGGCCATGTTGCTGGGGTGTGTGTGCGCGTTTGCTGCGGTTGAGCTGAGTACCTTTGCGTTAGGGGCTGGGCATTGGGTATGGACTACAGTGTCATGGTCGGAATGGGCATCTGCCATTATCTTGGCCTTGGTGGCGAGTGGTTTGGGTTTGGGGCTGTACTGGCAACAGGCCTTGCAGCGTTTGCCTACACAACATGCCAGTCAATTGGCGCTGCCCATTTGGGGGGCGCAGTTGGCGGGTGGTGTTTTATTTGCGTTTTCTCAAGGTATTCGGGGGGATGCAGCACAGGCATTGTATGCACTCGCATTCTGGTGTGGTGCTGCCTACTTGATCGCCATGCTGCGCAGCCAGTTACAGGCACGCGCTATACCTGTTCTTGTGCAAGTCATGGTGGTGACGGGTGCTCTGGCGCTCTGGGTATTGCCCATCCAATCTTTGTTGATGATGGTCGTGGGAGCCCTTTGCCTATTGGCTGTTCTACTTTATGCACTTTTTAGTGGCTGGCAAATGAAAATTAGCCATGTTCGTAAAGCATTAGGGTTTGAGCAAGAGTGGATGTATAACCTCTGGCGTGTGGTGATGCGAGTGGTCTTACCCTTAGCTGTTGGCTTGGCTTTGGTGGGTGTCATCATGCAAGTGTTCACGGTATGACACGTGCTTTTATTGACGTTGAGGTGGTGTTTGCATCACCTCAACAACAGTTTCGCCATGTGCTAACGTTGCCTATGTCTAGCACGGTGTGGCAGGCCATTGAGGCCAGTGAGGTGTTGTTGCAGATACAGCAACCGTGGCCGTTGCCGGTGGGGATTTTTGGTGAGCGGGTCGATGATGTGCAGCAACACATCTTGCAGCAGGGAGATCGGGTCGAGCTATACCGCCCGTTGACCCGTGACCCGAAGGATGTGCGGCGACAACGTGCTGACCGGTACCCTGTTGGGCGTCGACGTCCCCGAATACGCCCACCCGCAGTATAAAAAAACGATGATCAACAACACTGTGTTGATCATCGAGAGTCCGGAGAGCCTGCGTTTTACAGAGGAGCGGCGTTGAGTGTGGTATCACGGCTATTGGGCAAGCCAAATTGTGCCGCAGGAATGCTATCAGCACCCTCAATGCGCGCCAACGCATCATTGCTAAAGTACAATGAAAGCCGTTGGTTGGTGACGGGTTTTAGCCCAACCTTTTTGGCATATGTACCTGGTTGGTAGCGATACGCATAATCCCAACGATTAGGCTGTAATGTGTCAGTCAGACTTGGGCTGCCTAACAAATACCGTACCTGCTGTTGTGTCATTCCCACTCGCAATTGACTGACTTGCGCAGCTGTGAGCGGCGCACCTTGTGGAATGTCGATTCGATAGACACTCAGTACCGAACAACCGGACATGAAACCCGATAAGGCGGTGATGGCGACCAGCGCCAGCATGATCTTTCGCATTTTGCTACACTATCCCCTCATATACTGGTGCATGCACGCAGGGTCTTGATCATACTGCATCTGCCTGTGGCTTGCCCATGCAGACCTGAGCCAACCACGATTGACTATGTTGCGAGAGTGTTTCTAATGCCGATTACCAATCAGGATCTTCGCAAGGCTGGCCTTAAGGTCACTTTGCCCCGCATCAAAATTTTGGAGTTGCTTGAAAGTGCAACCGATCACCATCTGAGCGCAGAAGATATTTACAAAACCTTGTTGGAACAAGGTGAAGACGTTGGTTTGGCAACGGTCTACCGTGTGTTAACCCAATTTGAGCAAGCGGGCATCATTGAACGGCATCATTTCGAAAACAACCACTCGGTGTTTGAGATCATGCAAGAAGATCATCATGACCATATTGTGTGCCAAATTTGTGGACGGGTCGTGGAGTTTACTAACGAGCTGATTGAGGCAGAGCAACATCGTGTGGCTGCCGAGCTAGGCTTTGAGTTGACTGGTCATTCACTCAATCTGTATGGCATCTGTAGTCAAGAGTCTTGCCGTGATACTGGCAAACGTAAATAAGCGTTTGATCTGGTGACCCAAGCGATGCCCCATGATGACTGGGGCATTTTTTTGGGGGTCAAAAAAACGGGAAGCCGCGAAGCTTCCCGTTGTGCAAACGTGTAAAACCTAGTCGAGCACATACCGTCCTTGGTTATGCAGCAGACACAGGGTGTTTTTGTTTGTGGTACAAAAAATCCAGCACACTGGCGCGTAATTGATGATAGCGCGGGTCATTGGCCAGCGAGACGCGATCACGCGGATGCGCCAAGTCAACCGTTAAAATTTCGCCAATCGTTGCGGCCGGACCGTTGGTCATCATGACGATTTTATCGGACAGCAAGACCGCCTCGTCCACATCATGGGTGACCATCACCACGGTGGCTTTGGTGGCTTGCACAATGCCCAGCAGTTCGTCTTGCAAATGCGCTCGTGTCAGGGCGTCCAACGCGCCAAAGGGTTCGTCAAGCAGCAGCACTTGGGGTTGCATGGACAAGGCGCGTGCAATGCCGACCCGTTGTTTCATACCACCCGAGACTTCAGCGGGGTATTTGTGCATGGCATGGGTGAGACCGACCATGTGCAGTGCTTCTTCGGTGCGGGCTTTCAGTTGAACCTTACTTTCGTTGGCCGAAAATACTCGCTCAACCGCCAGATACACGTTTTCAAAGCAGGTCAGCCACGGCAGCAACGAGTGGTTTTGAAACACCACGGCGCGTTCAGGGCCTGGACCATCAACTTCACGGCCATTACAAATGACGTGGCCTTCGGTGGGGGTCGTTAGGCCAGCGATGAGGTTCAGTAAGGTTGATTTACCACAACCTGAGTGACCAATCAGACTAATAAACTCACCCTTACTGATTTTTAAGTTGACGTCTTGTAGCGCAACAAAGCTGCCTTTTTTGGTTTTAAAGCTCATGCCAACATTGCCGATTTCAACATAAGCAGGTGAGCCTGTAGGCATTTTAGCGGTAATGATCAGGTTGTCGCTCATGATGTCATTTCTCCGCGTGAAACCAATTTGGTGAGTAAAATCAAACCTTGTTCAAGCACTAGACCAATCAGACCCACCACAAAAATGGCGATGATAATATGTGCCACGTTGAGGTTGTTCCATTCGTCCCAGACCCAGAAGCCCAGACCAACACCACCGGTCAACATTTCGGCGGCGACAATCACCAACCATGCCACACCAATCGACAAGCGAATGCCAGTGAGCAAGTACGGGAGGGTGGCAGGCAGTAGAATTTTGGTAAAGACTTTCCATTCAGACAGCCGTAGTACGCGAGCCACGTTGAGGTAGTCTTGTGGAATTTGTGATACGCCTGCAGCGGTGTTCAAGATGATCGGCCAGATCGCGCTGATAAAAATCACCCAAATAGAGGCGGGTTCAGCCGCTTTAAAGACCAGTAGCCCAATTGGTAACCATGCCAATGGCGAAACAGGACGCAGAATCGAGATAATCGGTGAAAACATGTCACGAATAAACGCAAAGCGACCAATAATAAAACCGAGCGGAATCCCAAGCGCTGCAGCCATGCCAAAGCCTGTGCCGACGCGACCCAGCGAGTAGAGAATATTCCAGCCAATGCCCATGTCGTTTGGCCCATTCTTGTAGAAGGGGTCGGCAAACAGTTCAACAGCGGATTGCCATGTGGCAATAGGGTTGGGCAATTCGGTACGGAAATGGCTTAATACTGCCCATGCCAGCATAAATAATGCCAAGCCCATGACAGGTGGGATGATCTTACGAGCGAGACCCAATGTGAATTGGGCGCTGCTTGACTGACGTGTGGCCACAGCATTGGCAGTGCGGTCTGGGGTTTTAGCGGCAATTACAGCTTCGGTACTCATCGGTCGACTCCTGCACCTGCTGCCGTTGGGCATACAGGTGCGATGTTCAATGATCTATGCGTGAAGGTTAGGCTTTAATGGCAAAGCTGGCGGCATAGGCTGCGGGGTTCGATCCGTCCCAAACTTTTCCATCCATGAGTTTACTGCTGCGATTTGGGCTGGCCGGAATGGCGATTTTGAGCTGGCTGGCCGCTTGCTTGTACAGGTCAATTTGGTTGACCGATTTGGCAATGGCCAGATAGTCAGGATCAGTTTTCATCAAGCCCCAACGTTTATGCTGGGTCATAAACCACATGCCGTCTGACAGATACGGGAAGTTGGTTTTGCCACCGTTGTGAAACTTCATCATGTTGCCGTCGAGCCATTTTTTGCCTGCACCGTTGTCATATTGACCCAAGAAACGACCCATGATGGTGGCTTCTGGGCAGTTGACATATGACTTCTGCGAAATCAGCTTGGCGACCGCCGCACGGTTTTTAAAATCATCTAAATAACGGCAGGCTTCGAGTACTGCCATGAGCATGGCACGAGCAGTATTGGGATTTTGCTCTACAAAGGCTCGCGTACAGCCAAGGACTTTTTCGGGGTGGTTGACCCAAATGTCTTGGGTAGTGGCGGCGGTAAACCCAACACCGGTTTCAATGGCGCGGGCATTCCATGGTTCGCCAACACAGAAGCCATCCATATTGCCCACTTGCATGTTGCTGACCATTTGGGGTGGTGGCACGGTGATGTTTTTGACATCTTTAATGGGGTTGACCCCGTTGGCCGCCAACCAGTAGTTCAGCCACATGGCGTGAGTGCCTGTGGGGAAGGTTTGGGCAAACGTCATTTGTTTGCCCGAGGCGATATATTTTTTTAGACCTGCACCGTTTACCACACCGGCTTGCACCAATTTGTTAGCAAGGGTGATCGCTTGGCCGTTGTTATTGAGGTTCATCAGCACGGCCATCGGGGTGGCATTTGCACCGACACCATTGTTAACCCCGTAAATGAGGCCATACAACACATGGGCAGCATCGAGTTCACCATTGATGAGCTTGTCTCGCACACCCGCCCATGAGGCTTCTTTTGAGGTTTCAATGGTGATGCCATATTTTTTGTCAAACCCCATGGTGGCCGCAACCACAATCGGGGCGCAGTCGGTGAGGGGGATAAAACCAATTTTAACGGTGGTTTTTTCAGGTTTATCCGAGCCTGCTGCCCATGCGTGACTGGCCATGCTGGATAACCCTGTTAAGCCCATACTTGAACCAACAAAACCCGCTGCACCTAACAGCGAACTTCCTTTCAAAAAGTCACGGCGGCTTTGTCCGGACGGTTGATTGGGCAGCAATAGGGTTTCAGATGCGTCAGGGGCATGATGCAGATCGTGACTCATGGCAACTCCAGTGGTCTTGCAAGCGATGTTCAAATAAAAAGCG
>JBEANQ010000022.1:0-20708 GCA_041165345.1 Pseudomonadota bacterium | reverse complement strand
GATCAACAACGCCAATGTATTGCACTGGCCTATTTTGATGGCCTGACCCATCAAGAAGTCTCGGCGCAATTGGACGTGCCCTTGGGATCTGCCAAAACATGGATACGACGCGGACTTGATGTTCTTAAACGCTGTATGGAGGCGCTCACATGACCCCCAAAACCCCACACGCGTTAGACCTCATCGCCGGACAATACGTCTTGGGCGTGCTGTCGCCGTCGGCACGTCGCCGACTAGAAGCCAAACTGCTGCAAGACAGCGCCTTAATGGACGCCGTGCATCAATGGGAACGCCTGCTCAACCCGCTGGCACACTGGCTGCCCGATGCACCTGTGCCAGATCGTGTCTGGCAACGCATTAACGCACAATTGGATGGCAAACCAACCGACGCCACACCCACCCACACTCCGCTGATCACGGCACAACCTGATCCGCAGCCCGCTGGTCGCGCTGCCAATGACGCACTATGGAAACCGTGGGCATGGCTAAGCTCTGCCGTGGCTGCAGGCTTGGCCGCGTTTATCGTGTTGCAACCCAATACGTTGCCGCAGGTTGCGCCACCGCTACAGGTGCAAGCACCGCTGCGTGACGTGGCCGTGCTCAATCATGGCGATCAACCGGCATGGATTGTGCGGCAACAAGGCACGCAACTGGTGTTGAGCAACCTCAATGCCGCCGCCGTACCCACCGACCGTGACTTAGAACTCTGGAGTATTCAGGGCAGCAACGCACCGCGCTCGTTGGGTCTGGTACGGGTGCAGCAGGGTCAGGCGATTTTGTCTAATGTCTCGGCCAGTCTGGTGAGCGCTGACGCGACCTTGGCCATCTCACTAGAACCCAAGCACGGCTCGCCCACCGGCGCACCCACCGGCGACGTGTTGTATGTGGGGAAAGTGGTTCACCGTGCCATCTAAACCACACACCGCCAAACCCATCAGGTTTGGCGGTGTGTCAGTCAGGTGCATTGCAATGATGCTGGAATCGGGTGGTTATTCCACCGTCACCGACTTGGCCAAGTTGCGTGGCTGGTCTACGTCTGTTCCGCGTAGCACCGCCACATGGTAGGACAGCAACTGCATGGGAATGCTGTACACCACAGGGGCGAGCACGCCATCCACTGACGGAATGTGAATCACCGCCATACGCTCGCCGCTTTGAATGCCACTGTGCGCATCGGCAAATACAAACAACTCGCCGCCCCGCGCTTGTACTTCTTGCATGTTGGACTTGAGCTTGTCGAGCAGGTGATCTTGCGCCGCCAACACCACAATCGGCATGTCTTTATCGACCAAGGCCAGCGGGCCATGTTTAAGCTCGCCTGCGGCATAGCCTTCAGCATGGATGTACGAGATTTCTTTTAGCTTGAGCGCGCCTTCAAGTGCAATCGGAAACTCAACCCCACGACCCAAAAACAGCGCGTGGCGTTTTTCAACAAACGCATGGGCCATGTGTTCAATCGCCGGATCAAGCGCCAAAGTGGCACTGATCACCTGTGGCAAATGCCACAAGCCTTCCACCAAACAACGCTGACGTTCCGCGGTCATGCGCTGCTGCACGTCGCCCACCTTTAACACCAGCATCATTAACGCCACCAATTGCGTGGTGAACGCTTTGGTCGAGGCCACGCCAATTTCGGGGCCTGCTTGGGTCAACAGGTGCAGGTCGGTTTCACGCACCAACGACGAGGTCGGCACGTTACATAAGGCCAAACCGACCAGCCCGACCGGCTGTTGCGCTTTAATATCACGCAGGGCGGCCAAGGTGTCGGCGGTTTCGCCTGACTGCGAAATACAGACCAGCAAGGTGTGGTCTTGAACAACCGGATCACGGTAGCGAAACTCGCTGGCGATTTCGACCTGACACGGCAGCCGCAGCAGTTGCTCAAACCAATATTTGGACACCAAACCGGCATGGTAGCTGGTGCCACAGGCAATAATTTGCACTTGGCGCACGTCGGCCAGTAAGGCTTGTTTTTCGGCCAAAAATTCCGGCTTCAGCTGAGTTTCTTGCAAACCAACCGACAAGGTACGGCTGATTGCATCGGGCTGCTCATGAATTTCTTTGAGCATGTAGTGCTTGTAACCGCCTTTGTCGGCATTGCTCACGCTCACGTCAATTTCGTGGGCTTCGCGTTGCACTGCCCGACCTTGGGCAAAAATTTCAACACGGTCACGGGTCAACCGGACCATGTCTTTTTCTTCTAGATAAATAAACCGGTTGGTCACCGGCAACAGTGCCAATTGGTCTGAGCCAATAAAGTTTTCGCCAATGCCCAAGCCAATCACCAACGGCGATCCGGCACGCACCGCAATCAGTTCGTTGTCGTTGTCGGCATGCACAATGCCCAGCGCATACGCCCCGTGCAGCAACGGAATGACCGCTTGCACGGCGCTCATGAGGTCAGGCGTTTTTTGATAGGCGCGATAGACCAAATGCGCCACGACTTCGGTGTCGGTCTGCGAGACAAACTCAAAACCTTCACCGATTAACTCGTCTTTGAGTACCTGATAGTTTTCAATGATGCCGTTATGCACCACCGCAATCGGCCCCGACACATGCGGGTGGGCGTTGTCTTCTGACGGCACACCATGCGTGGCCCAACGGGTATGGGCAATGCCCAAATGACCGCGCGGATGGGTAGCCTGAACCGCCGCATCCAACATGGCGACCTTGCCCACTTGCCGTTCACGAATGATCAGACCGGCATGCACCAAGGCCAAACCGGCCGAGTCATAGCCCCGATACTCAAGGCGCTTTAGCCCTTCAACCAACACTTGTGCCAAGTTACGCTCGGCGACACCACCCACAATTCCACACATTAGGTTAGGCTCACTTATTTTTGCTAGGACGTTGATAATTGCTGATATGGCGTTGCTGACCGCGTGCCACAGCCAGTTGTTGCTCGGGCACGTCTTTGGTAATCACCGAGCCAGCACCGATTGTTGCGCCGTCGCCAATGGTCACGGGGGCAACCAGCGCACTATTAGAGCCGATAAATGCATGGTCACCAATCACGGTTTGATGCTTAAACGCGCCGTCATAGTTACAGGTGATGGTGCCCGCACCAATGTTGCTGGCCTGACCGACCCAAGCATCACCGACATAGGCCAAATGGTTGGCTTTACTGCCACGACCGATACGGCTATTTTTGACTTCAACAAAATTGCCAATATGCACGCCTTCGGCCAGTTCGGTACCCGGCCGTAAACGGGCAAACGGGCCAATGTGGCTGTCTGCGCCAATGGTCACGTCATCACACACGCTATAGGGCTGCACGATGGTACCGGCGGCAATGCGGGTGTTTTTTAAATGGCAACCGGCACCAATCACCACGCCGTCGCCCAAGTAGCAATCGCCTTCGATGACCACGTTAACGTCAATGCGCACGTCTTGGCCCACCGACAGTTTGCCGCGCAAATCAAAGCGTGCGGGGTCATACAGAGTGACGCCAGCCTTCATCAGTTGGGTGGCTTGATACGCCTGATAGCGCCGCTCCAGCGCCGACAGTTGCAGGCGGTCATTGACGCCTTCTATTTCAAAATCAAGCGTGGGCTGAATACTGCCAATGGTCAGTCCTTCGGCGGCGGCCATGGCCACGATGTCGGTGAGGTAGTATTCGCCCTGCACATTGTTGTTGGACAGATGGGGCAACCAACGGTGCAGCAAGGCGTTGTTCACGCAATAGATACCGGTGTTGACTTCGTTGATTTGACGCTCGGTTTCGCTGGCGTCTTTGTGTTCAACAATGCTCACAATGTTGCCGTTGTCACGCTTGATGCGACCATAACCGGTCGGGTCGGCCAAATGAATGGTGATCATGGCAATGCCGTCGGTGGCAGCGTCTTGTAGGCGCTGCAAGGTGTCGGGGCGCACCAAGGGGACATCACCGTATAAAATTAAACTATGGCCGTCGGTCGGCAGGACTGGCAAGGTGACTTGCACAGCATGACCCGTGCCCAGTTGTTCGGCTTGCTCGACCCAATCAATCGATTGATTGGCAAATGCGGCCTTGACCCGCTCACCACCATGACCATAGACGGTAATGATACGTTCAGCCTCAAGGCGATGGGCTTGTTCTAAGACATGCGCCAGCAATGGGCGACCGGCCAAGGGCTGCAATACTTTGGGGTCACGCGAGTTCATACGCGTACCTTTACCCGCAGCCAAAATAATAACGGTCAATGCCATGAGTTGATCCTATTCTGTGACATTCATTCAATGTTTAAACCATCATTGCATACAGCGGTGATGCCAGACCGCATCAATCGATGGGTCTTAAAACGCGATACCAAACCATAACCATGGGATGAACAGCAGCGCAGCAATCACACCCGCCAAGACATCGTCGGCCATAATACCCAACCCGCCATGTACATGCTGATCAAGATAGCGGATCGGCCACGGCTTCCAGATGTCAAATAATCTAAATAAGCCAAACCCGATCAGCACATTCACCACTGTGCCAAGGTTCCAGCCCAGCGTAGACGGCAGATATAACAGCGGCAGTAATGCAATGGACTGACCGGCAAACTCGTCCCAGACAATGCGGCCGTCATCATGCACGCCCATTAAGTCAGCCGTGCGACCACAAATGGGAATACCCACAACACTCATCAGTAGCATCACCACCACGGACGGCCAAAACCCGACCCATACCCACATGGGCATCAGCGCTAAAATGGCAAACGAGGCCACAGTACCAGCGGCTTTGGGCGCTAAACCTGTGCCAAAACCAACCCCTAAGGTGTAGCACAGACGGTCTTGGTTTTGCATGGAGGCCCATGGGCGTGCAGGCGGCAACGGCGGGTGGTCAGCGGTCAAAATGTAAGAATCCTGTGAGGGTCATATCAACGGGTTGGCCGTGATGCAGCACACGCAAACCCCGTTGCGCAGTCATTTGACCAATCACGGTGATGGGGGTTTGGCTGGCATCGGCCACTGCGTGTAATTCGGCCAGTCGATGGGGCGCGACGGTTAAGCATAATTCATAATCATCACCGCCGGTAAGTGCCAACGATAGCCGCTCGGCCAGCGGCAAGGCCGCCACGATGGGGTGCAAGGGCAATTGCTCGGCGATCAGCGCTGCCCCCAGCGCACTGGCACGCAAAATATGGCCTAAATCTTGTGCCAAACCATCCGACACATCCAACATGGCCGACGCCACACCCCGTAAGCGCGGCCCGAGTGTGCTGCGCGGCTCAGGTCGATCCAGCCGATGTTGCAACGGACTGTGCGGGTGACGCAAGGCATAGGCGGCATCACCGAGTGTGCCCGTCACCACGATCAAATCATTCACCTGTGCACCATGACGGCACACCGCACTCCCTGTCGGTAACCACCCTAATACAGTCAACGTCAGGCTTAAACAGGGGCCACGGGTGGTATCGCCGCCAATTAAGCGCACGCCATGTTGCTGACATTGGGCAAAAATCCCACGGGACAGCTCGGCCAAAAATGCCGCGTCGGCGTCCGGCAAGGTCAGTGCCAACAGCACACTATGCGGCGTAGCACCCATCGCGGCAAGGTCGGATAGATTCACTGCCACTGCCTTCCAGCCAATCGAAAACGCATCAGTATCGACCGGAAAATGCCGACCTGACACCAGCGTATCGGTACTAATCGCCAGTTGCTGACCCATGGGCGGGGTGATGAGGGCGCAATCATCACCAATGCCCAAGCTCACGTCAGCGCCATGCGGTTGCGCGGCGGCGGCTTGGGCAAAATAACGTTGAATCAGTTCAAATTCGGTCATGATTCGCGGCTCGTTAGCTGCCAAAAACACAACACCCCCACATCATTCGATGCAGGGGTGCAGACTCACGGATCAATCGGGCTGATGCGCTTAGGCATCAGGCTGTGGCGATGTGATGGCCGTGTCTGCATCAGACGGCGCATCGGCATCGACATCAGCCACCGCAGCACTGGCAGCCAAACGGGCATCCTTTTGCGGATGGCTCCAGTCACTCGCCCGTGCTTCACCGGCTTCTTGCGGGCGCAGACGACGGGACAGTTTGTCCAGCACACCATTGATATGCTTATAGCTGTCGGTTGCGCCGTATTGCTTGGCCAGTTCAATCGATTCATCAAGCACGATTTTGTACGGTACTTCAATCCGGTCGCGCAGCTCATACGCACCCAAACGCAAAATGGCACGTTCAACGCCATCAAGCGCATCAAATGGCCGATCCAATACGCTGCTGATGATGTCATCAAGCGCTTCATGCTCACGGATAATGTTCATCAGCAAGGTGTGGTAATAGCCGATGTCCACTTTGTGCATGGCGTTTTCGGCACGGGTGCGTGCCTCAATTTCATGCGCAGGATTGTGGGTCATCTGCCACTCATACAAACCTTGCATGGTGAAGCGACGCGCAGCACGCTGAGCGGCATAACGCGCACGCTCGGCATTTTTGGCGGCATTGATGTGTGGGTTGGGCTTGCTGCTCATTATAGAGCCTTGAGCAAGTTAACCATCTCGATGGCGGTGATGGCAGCATCTGCGCCTTTATTACCGGCTTTAGTGCCTGCACGCTCAATCGATTGCTCAATGCTGTCGGTGGTCAACACGCCAAAAATAACCGGCAGGTTATATTCTAAGCCGACCACGCCCAAGCCTTTGGCGCATTCGCCCGCCACAAATTCAAAATGGGGTGTGCCGCCACGGATCACCGCACCCAAGGCGATAATGGCGTCGTATTTGCCACTAGCCGCCAGTTTTTTGGCCACGACTGGCAGCTCCCACGCACCCGGCGCACGAACGATGGTCACTTGGCTGTCTTCAACGCCATGACGCTTGAGCGTGTCAAGCGCACCGTCAAGCAGGGCTTCGACCACAAAGCTGTTAAAACGACCGACCAAAATGGCATAACGGCCTTCGTTGCCTTGATGCAATTGGCCTTCGATGGTTTGAATCGACATGATAAAAAAACTCCGGACATTCCAATAAGACGACTAAAACACCGTTAGACGGTGGGTGATACGTATTCGACCACTTCAAGATCGAAGCCTGACAAGGCATTAAAGCGCAACGGCGAGCTGAGCAAGCGCATCTGGCGCACGCCCAATTCACGCAGAATTTGCGCGCCGGTGCCAATACTGCGGTACTGCTGCGCCCCTAAGCTGGCCGCAGGCTTGCTCGAGTTAAACGAGTCTAACGCCTGCCCCAAATCAAGGCTTTCGCCGTGGCTAATCCACACCAATACACCGCGTTCGCTGGCTTGTAGGGTTTCAAGCACCGCATGAATGTTCCATGTTGGTTTACCTTGATAGGCCGCACCAAACAGGTCACGCAATGGATTTAAGCCATGCACGCGCACGGTGGTCACGCCTTCGCTTGGATTGCCCTTCACCAACGCCAGATGGGTGTCGGTGGTGCCAAACTCGCTAAAGCGATGCAAGGTAAACGCCCCATGAACCGTGTCAATCACTTGGCTGCTGACCAGTTCGATGGTTTTTTCATTCAACATGCGGTAGTGGATTAAATCGGCAATCGTGCCAATTTTAATGCCGTGTTTTTCGGCAAAAATTTCAAGATCAGGCCGCCGCGCCATGCTGCCATCGTCGTTCATGATTTCAACAATCACGGCCGCAGGCTCTAGCCCTGCCAAACGTGATAAATCACAACCGGCTTCGGTATGACCCGCACGGTGCAATACGCCACCCGATTGCGCCATTAACGGAAAAATATGTCCTGGTTGCACAATATCAGCAGGCTTGGCCATTGGCGCGACGGCGGCTTGTACCGTCCGCGCACGGTCGGCAGCCGAAATACCGGTCGAGACGCCTTCGGCGGCTTCAATCGACAACGTAAAGTTGGTGCCATGCGCCGCACCGCTACGCTGCACCATCAATGGCAGATCAAGCTGCGCGCAACGCTCACGGCTTAGGGTCAGGCAGACCAAGCCCCGCGCGTGGGTAATCATGAAGTTGATGTCTTCGGGGCGAACGTGGGTCGCCGCCATGACCAGATCACCTTCATTTTCGCGGTCTTCATCATCCATGAGAATGACCATCCGACCTGCACGAATATCGGCAATCAGTTCTTCAACCGTGTTGAGCTTCATCATGTCACCTTGCCGCGCATGTCTGCGCCAACCCTGTCAAATGGGAGGCTATTCTAACGGTTTTTTTGCGCTTCTGTTTGACTGTCGCGCCCATGTCCGACTGACAAAAGGACAGGCCGGACCTGTGCGCGCGCATCTGGGGCTATTTTTTGCGCGTGCTGGCGGGTGATGCATTGCAATCTGCCCCCAACCATGTGCCCTTGACAGTAGACTGCAGACGCATGGGCTGGCCTTGTTGCTCTAGGGTCAAATCGGAGGTGGTGGTGTAGCGAATCCCTTGATCAACCACCGTTTGTGCCGAGCCATAACCTTTAGGTTTGCTACATTGAATACTCACATTTAAGGTGCGGTCTGACCGACTGACCACGTTGATGGCACAGGGGTTTTTCGGGTCTTGTACCATCAGGTCATCACGGGCAATTTGGGCGGCGGTCAAACAATGGCGCATGTTGCCATTGGCTCCAAAACGAATCCCCCCGTTGTCATTCATCATGGCTGCTTCCATTTTTTGGCGGGCTTCAGGCGGCATTTTTGCCATGATTTGGCTCATATCGGGGAGCGCCTTGCCGTTTAAGCTATTTTGCATCTGCATTTCCCACAGCCCTGCTTTGATGTTGAGTGCCGCCTGACTGGTCACCGTCACACCCAACAGCACCGTGGCCGTCCCCAAATACTTTAATCTGCCGAATGTCATGTGGTTGATCCTTTTAGAGCGATAATAATGCGTCACCAACCCTGTGATTGGCGCTTCACTGGTGCAGCCATCGAGCCGATTCGACCACTGAACACAAAAACCATTTTGAACTGCATGACGCGTTTTTGCTATCCTGTGTCCTTCATTGGGGAGTAGCCTCAGCCATCCACAACCGTCAAGCGGTGGACGCTGGCCGTTGTCAACACACTTGCTGCACATCAGCATGGCGACGGTATCCCTCATGGGCACGCAACGTGACCCCTGAGTGCGACTGGCAAGACCTTTGACCCTGTACGTCTGAAGTATCCTTTATGGGCTGGCGAGGCGGCAGTGTCATTGGTTATTGGCTGCCAGCCCATGAGATCCTCACCATGGATGCGTTTTTAATCTCCACCGGCCTTGTCGCCTTGGCCGAAATGGGCGACAAAACCCAACTGCTCTCGTTGTTGTTGGCGGCGCGTTTTCGTCAACCTGTACCCATTCTGCTTGCCATATTGGCCGCAACCTTGCTCAACCACGCCTTGGCGGCTGCTTTGGGTCAATGGGTGACCGGCCTGTTGGGTGCTGATGTATTGCGCTGGATTCTGGGTCTGTCGTTTTTGCTGATGGCTGGCTGGATGTTAATCCCTGACCAATTGGGTGATGAAGAACAATCGATTGCCCGTTGGCAACGCTTTGGGGTCTTGGGCACCACGTTTATTCTGTTTTTTATGGCCGAAATCGGTGACAAAACCCAAATTGCCACCGTGGCGCTGGCGGCTCGTTTTGACACGCTCTGGACCGTGTTGGCGGGCACGACGGTGGGCATGATGCTGGCCAATGCCCCTGCGGTGTTGATTGGTGACCGAATGGCCGGACGGCTGCCACTGCGGGCGATTCATGCGGTGGCCGCGTTGATTTTTGCGGTTTTAGGGGTGTGGGTGTTACTCGGTTAACCACAATATCCACAGGAGGGTGATGCTGCGCCCTCCTGTTGAAAAGTCCATCTACCAAGGATTAAGGCGCTTCTTCCTCGCGCTTGGCTCCCAAAATACGGTTGCGGGCATCGGCAATGCGACGGGCTTGTTCTGCGCCGACGCCATCCAACACCATGGCTTCGCGCATTTGTGCGTCAAGTGGGTGCGGTAGTGCAGACAGTGGGCAAGTTCGCAACAGACGCGTGACGACTGTTTCACCCACATGAATCACTATGCCATTGGGCTTCACGTGTTTGAGCAAGCGGTCCGCCAGCACCCGAGCGGTCTGATCCGCCTGCACAGAAGCCACCGCAATACAGCAATGCAAGGCAAAATGTTTTTGTTCACGATGCCGCCGATACACCACCTCAGACAGCGCATTAAAGAGGCTGGCCAACTCCACGGCATATTCGGCCAACGCTGCTTCTGTATCACCCGACAGGCCAACTCGTGCGCCTTCTGCCGAAAAGCGGCTGACCACCTGAACACTGGGGACGGTGGCTGTCTGCATACGATTGAGGGTGAGGATCGATTGATCTAATAAGGTTTGGCACAGCAAAAAATACGGCTCGGCCAGCCCTGTACTCAAGGTGTCCAACAGTTGGCGCGGGTCATCAAATCCAATACGGATGACCATGGGATCATGGCGCTCTGGCTCTGGCATCGGGCTTGGCACCACAGGTGCGGGCATGGGTGGGGTATCAACAACCATGGCAGGTGTCGGCGTGCTGGGTGTTTTGATCATTGGTGGACGTGCCACAACGCGATACAAGCCCCACAACAACGCATGCAGCAACAACGATAACAACAGCGGCAGCCATTGCGCCCGCACAATCTCTCCGCGACTCGGCTCAATCAAGGTCAGCTCAACCGACCCCACCTGTTGTTGATCCACACGCACCACTTGCACAAAACGAGCGCCATCACGGGTGGGTGCATTGCCGCCACTGGACAGTACATGTTTATTGGCCGCCAAAATGCGTAACGATGCGACATCGGGACGATCCCCATACCGTGACGTGAGTAACGCCAGCGCCACGGTGTCGTTGGTACTGAGCCCCATTTGGGCATCAGCCGCCAATTGATTGATGGTTAACGCCCCTTGAGCGGCACGCGTCACGTCTAATTGGTGTGCCGTGCCCTGAACCATAAAGGCGGCATGCAAGGCAAAACTGGTGGCAAGCAGGGCGGCATACAGCCCTTGACGAGGAGCGTTCAAGCGGACTTCCGGCAAAAAGGTTGGCGAATCGATTATGATTCGACGCATCTTGTCACTCAAGCACGAGCTGATGCAATGCGTGAAATCATTCTGATGTCGTTTTTAGGGCCTGACCAACCCAACCAATTTACACGGCTGATGGCCGTTTTAGACCGCCACGGCCTTGATGTGCTGGATGTCGGCCAAGGCGTGATTCATGATCAGCTCACCTTGGGCATTGTGACTGGCAGTCCAGACGCTACCGCCACTGCCCTTGCCATGCGCGATATGCTCTTGATTGCCCAAGAATTAGGTCTCACCGTCCGCTTTAAACCGATTGGCAACGACCAATACCAACGCTGGGTCACTGAAGGCGGTCAAACCCGTCATATTGTCACCGTCTTGGCACGCGCCCTCACCCCTGCGCATCTGTCGGCGGTCTCGGGCATTATTTCAAAATACGGCTTTAATATTGAAACCTTAAGCCGCTTGTCCGGCCGTCTACCCGAAAGCGGCCTACACACCGCCCCGCAAGACGGCAAAGCCTGTGTCGAGTTTGGTGTACGCGGACGTTTATTAGACGCAGCCACCTTACGCACCGACTGTCTGCGCCTATCGGCTGAACTCTCGATTGACATTGCCGTGCAAGAAGACAACGTCTACCGGCGCAACCGGCGGTTGGTCTGCTTTGACATGGACTCCACGTTAATTGAGCAAGAAGTCATTGATGAACTCGCAAAAGAAGCCGGCGTGGGTCATCGGGTGGCCGAAATCACCGAACAAGCCATGTCTGGCGAGATCGACTTTAACCAAAGCTTTGCAGCGCGGGTAGCCTTGCTCAAAGGCCTAGACAGCCACGTTTTGGCAGGCATTGCGCAACGGCTGACCATCACCGAAGGTGCCGAACAACTGATCTCGACCCTCAAAGCCTTGGGCTACCGCACCGCCATTTTGTCCGGTGGCTTTACCTACTTTGCCGAATACCTGCAACAGCGGTTGGGCATTGATGAAGTCCACGCCAACGTCTTAGATATTCAAGACGGCAAAGTGACTGGCAAAGTGATTGGCCGCGTGGTTGACGGCGCACGCAAAGCCGAGCTGCTGCGTGAACTGGCCGACCGTGAAGGCATCCGTTTAGAACAAACCATTGCTGTGGGTGATGGCGCAAACGACCTGCCCATGCTGGCGATTGCAGGCTTGGGTGTAGCATTTCGTGCCAAACCATTGGTGCGGCAAAATGCCAATCAAGCCATTTCAAGCGTCGGCTTAGACGGTATTTTGTACCTATTGGGGGTACGCGACTACGACGTTCCATCCGCACAATAAACATAAACATGAAGCACTTAAAATCCATCACGGGCATAAAAAAAGCCACCACCATGCGCGTGATGAATAAATGATGATGGGCGACGAAGTGCTGTCATCCGCCCATCAACCTATGACACACTGCCGATGAGAAGGCGACATCCGGTGTCGCTTCGCAGGATCGACGGTCTTTTAAAATTGGCCGACTTGCGCATAATCAACTCAGTGCACAGGGGATAGCAGGACGCTGCCCCCTTGAGTCAATGGTTAACAATATCAAGGCGGCCTTGCCACGGCATCCGCCAAAAGACGACATCTGTTTGGGTTTTTACGCCCCATTCATGAGGAGGACGCATTGTGCTGAATGTTCACCTAACAACGCTACAAACCGTTGGACTTGCCGCTGTACTGACCGGCGTCGTGATCCTGCTGTTCTCGCCTTATCGGCGTTGGCTCGGCTTTATGCTGGCCGGAATGGGATATTTTACCTTTCTAGAAGCGGTTCAATATGTCACCCACATCAGCTTTGAATGGTCTGTGTTTCAAGGATACATTGCCGGTTTGGCGCTTTCGTTGGGCATGTTGACCGTGTGGCTGTCGGCCACCGAGAAAAAGCGGACTGAACTCCGTCTGGCACAACGCTTGGCCCGTCAAGTGGAGCATCGCCCCATTCGAATGCAAGAACTCAGCCCCCTCGAAACCGACCATTAAGGGCGCGGGGTATCCATCACCATCCCTCGCACCACCCCACTGCCGACCGTTGAGTCGGCAGTGACGTTTTGATCGCCCGTGTCAGTGGCATTCCTGCCCGCACACAACCATGACGCGAACATGGCAATCTGTCTGGGGCGATGCTACAGTTTCGACCATCTCTGGTTTTCTTTTTGTTTGAGCCACACCATGAACCTGCCTGTTGTGAAACTACCACTTCTTCAACTGACCACAGCACCATTTGACTTGCTGCTTGCAGGTTTAGGTGTACGCATGCAACAACTTGCCCATACCAGCGCCCCCTTTATGGCCATGCTGCAAAATCGCGAGTTTGTCCTGCAAATTGAAGCCGCCGATGGCATTGCCCGCCATTACAGCATTAAAAATGGCAAGGTTTGCCATTCCGGTGGCAAAGCCAAACAGCCAGACTTTACCTTGCGCTTTAAAAACAGCGACACGGGCTTTAATACCCTCATTAAAGGCGATCCCACTGCCTTTATGACCGGTATGCAAACCGGTGCGATTCAAATGGAAGGCGACTTCTCGTTGTTGATGTGGTTTAACCAAGCCGCCAAACTCATCGCCCCCAAAATCCCCAAGCCCGTCTTGAAAAAAACCAAAGCCGTGCAACGTTTTATTCAAGAAAAACGCGCCGCGCTTGGTCGTTAATCGCAATGCAGCGACAAGATCAACGACCAAAGCCTGTGTCAACGTCAACGGCGTGACACAGGCTTTTGTTTGAATTGTGGGTCATTTTTTAAAATCAACACGAGTGCTTGTCTATGAAGGATCAGGATCAGATTCGCAATGATTGGAGCCGCAACGACATTGCCGCCCTCTTTGACTTGCCATTTAATGACCTCATGTTTGCCGCACAAACCGTGCATCGGCAACACTTTGATCCCAATACGGTACAAGTCAGCACACTGCTCTCGATTAAAACCGGCAACTGCCCCGAAGATTGCAACTATTGTTCGCAGTCCGGCCATCACGACACAGCACTGCAAGCCGAAAAAAAAATCGCCGTCGATAAAGTCTTGGCCGCCGCCGCCGAAGCCAAAGCCAACGGTTCGTCACGCTTTTGTATGGGCGCTGCATGGCGCAACCCGCACGAACGCGACATGCCGTATGTACTTGAACTGGTGCAAGGCGTCAAAGCCATGGGGCTTGAGACCTGCATGACGCTGGGCATGCTCACCGCCAGCCAAGCCGAACGCTTGGGTGACGCTGGACTAGACTATTACAACCATAACCTTGATACCTCGCGTGAACACTACCCCAACGTCATCACCACCCGCACCTATGACGACCGACTGCATACGCTCGAACATGTCCGCGCATCCGGCATGAAAGTCTGTAGCGGCGGCATTTTGGGACTGGGTGAACAACGCGCAGATCGCGTCGGTTTGCTGCATGAACTGGCAACCTTACCGATTCACCCAGAATCTGTGCCAATCAACATGCTCGTCCCTGTCGCGGGGACACCATTGGCCGATGCACCGCAAATCTCGGTATTGGAGTGGGTGCGTACCATTGCGGTGGCACGCATGATTATGCCCAAAAGCTATATTCGTCTGTCTGCGGGTCGTGAGTCGCTCAGCGACAGTGACCAAGCGATGGCGTTTATGGCCGGTGCCAACTCGATCTTTTATGGTGAAAAACTACTGACTACCCCAAATGCCAATACCGGTCGGGACAATCAGTTGTTTGAAACGCTGGGGCTTAAACGTGAAGCGCCCAAGGTTTCAGTCAAAATGACCGCTGTGGATGCAATGATCGGATAAGCCAGCGACTGCGTGGCATATCAGCATGACCCTTGCCCACTTTGCACTCGACCAACAACTGGCCGACCTCAAAGCCCAACACCTCAGCCGTCGTACTCGTGCGGTTGAACGCGGCGTAACCCCATACGTCTGGCGTGACGGTCAGCAGTACCTGAATTTTTCTAGCAACGACTATTTGGGGCTGGCCGAACACCCCGCGCTCACCGAAGCCGTTCATCATCACCTTCAACAACATGGGATTGGTGCGGGCGCTGCGCATCTGGTCACCGGCCATACCAGCCTGCATGATCAGCTTGAACAACGCTTGGCCAGCCTGACTGGCTATCCGCGTGCGTTGCTCTTTTCGACCGGTTATATGGCAAATCTGGGTGTGATGGACGCGCTACTGTCCGCCAAAGACGTGGTGTATCAAGACCGCCTCAACCATGCATCATTGCTGGATGGTGGGCGTTTATCTGGTGCAAAAATGCGTCGTTATGCGCATCTTGATCTGGTGATGTTAGAACACTGGCTTGCCACGGATGACGCACCACGCAAACTGATTGCTACCGATCAAATTTTTAGCATGGATGGCACCGAAGCGCCGCTCACCGACCTCATCATCCTTGCCAATCAGCACCACGCTGCACTCATGATTGACGACGCGCATGGCTTTGGCCTACGCCCGCAACCCTTGCCCTCTGTTGATGTCTATATGGCAACCTTGGGCAAAGCGGTCGGCACGTTTGGCGCATTTGTGGCGGGGTCAGACGAGTTGATTGAGTATTTAACCAGTCGGGCGCGCACGTTTTGTTTTACCACCGCGAACCCACCGCTATTGGCGGCAGCGACCTTGGCAGCGTTGGATGTGATTGCGCGCGAACCCGAACGCCAACAGCAACTACAGGCCAACATTGCCCAATTGCGTGCCGGTTTGCGGGTGCAGGGCTGGCAATTGGTTGACAGCCACACCGCGATTCAGCCGATTATGGTGGGTGATGCCGCGCAAGCGTTGGCCTTGTCGCAACGCTTGGCCGATCAAGGGATATTGGCCGTGGCGATTCGTCCGCCGACTGTGCCACAGGGGACGTCACGGCTACGAGTAACGCTGAGCGCGGCACATACCGAAGCGCATGTAGGGCGGCTGGTTGAGGTGATGGCGGGTTTATTCCATCCGGATTTTGCTAAATCAACACTGAGCAGTTAAGCTGTTGAGCACTGCAAAATCATTTCAATTGAGTGCTATATGAAACAAAATTTTATCTTAAATACCAATCAACTCATGGGTGGCCTGTGGGGGCTACTGCTCGGTGATGCGGTTGGTGTGCCATACGAGTTTAACAAGCCTGCACAACTGCCAGCGCTTGAACACATTGATATGCAGCCGCCACGTGACTTTAAGCGCACTTATACCAATACGCCTGTGGGTACATGGTCAGATGACGGTGCAACGGCTCTGGCATTACTTGAATCGCTGCTGGACTGTGGCGGTTTCAATGTGGATGACTTTGGGCAACGATTGGTTGATTGGTATCAAAAAGGTCGTTATGCGGTAGATCATCATGTTTTTGATGTGGGTGTACAAACCGCACAAGCGATTCGGCAAATTCAACAAGGTATGCCAAGTCTATATGCGGGTAGCATGGATGAACGTGCGAACGGGAACGGCTCGTTGATGCGCAGCCTACCTGTGGTGCTGTGGTATCGCGGTGATGATGCAGGATTGATCGAGCTTGCAGAACAACAATCGCGCCCAACCCACGCCCATCGTCGTTCACGGGTCTGTTGTGCATTGTATTGTTTATGGGCGCGCTACGTCGCTGCGGGCGACACAACGGCATGGCAAACTGCCATCAAAATTTTGCGCCAACATTATCAAACCGATGACATCGCCACCGAGCAGCTTGAATTTTTCATTCGACCCGATGACAACATGATTGGAACTGGCAGCGGCTATGTGGTGGACAGTTTGCGCTCTGCTAAACACATTTTTGATCTTCAATTAGACTTTAAAGCCAGTATCAAAGCTGCTATTGCGCTCGGTGACGATACCGATACCACGGCGTGTATTGCAGGTGGGGTGATTGGTTTACGAGAAGGTTTTGACCAACTGCCTGCTGAATGGCTAAGTCAGCTGCGTGGAGAAGATATCCTACTGCCGATTTGGGACAAACTTGTAAAAAGGCATGGCCTGATGGCCTAGCTTTTCAAGTTTTGCCAACTCATCAACCCTAAAACTCACATTTTCCAATGAGTTACACTCATGTCCCAAATCCACCTCGCAGGCCACGGCCTGCAATCCTGCACTGCCAGCATCGACCACCCTCGCCCTGAACGCTTAGTCAGTGGCAACCCACAGCGCACCACCCACAGCCGATACGAACACCCCAACATGAGTTGCGGCATTTGGCATTGTGAGGTGGGCGCATGGCGGATTGAATTTGCCGCCAATAAGCAAGAATTTTTTCAGGTCATTCAAGGCACTGTCCGCCTACACGATGCAGACGGACAGACGATAGAAATCCGCGCAGGCGATGCAGGGATTATTCCGCCCAGTTTTGTGGGTGTCTTTGAACTGGTCGAAGCAGTGCAAAAATACTATGTCATTGTGGAAAGCTGAGTTAGCCCAAATCTAACTCGCTACGGCGACCCAAACGCACCAAACTTAATATCAGCAACTCATCCTGATCATTCTTTTGATAGATCCGCACCAAATCAGGCTTGATATGGCTAGAAAACCAGCAACAGGCCATTTATGTTAAGCTTCATGCCTGATGCTTTTGCCTGTTTGAGGAGGTTGTATGAGTCCAGCCGCACGAAACTATTCGACTCAACAGATAAGTGAGCAGGATTACCTAATCTCTGAGCCGTATGCGCCGGTGAAGCGTGAATATATTGACGGTGAGGTGTATGCAATGGCGGGCGCAAAGGCTGCGCATAATCGCTTGTCTGGGAATATGTTTCGTAGAATTGGTAATCACTTAGAAGGCCAGACGTGTCAGCCGTACGCATCGGACATGAAGGTGCAGATCGGTCGCAATTATTTTTATCCTGATGTGGTGGTGGATTGTTCGGACTTGCCGGATGACAGTACGTTTACCGCGACGCCGGTGCTGTTGGTCGAAGTGATTTCTAAGTCCACGCGCCGCATGGATGAAACGGTCAAACGCGCTGCCTATACGCAGATCAGTACGCTGCAAGAGTATGTGTTGATTGAGCAGGATTTTGTCAAAATCGAGGTGATTCGGCGGCGGGTGGGCTGGTTGCCGGAGCGGTATTATTTGGGTGATGTGCTGGAACTAGAGTCGATTGGGCTGAGTTTGCCGGTTGAGCTGATTTATGACCGCGTGCAGAATGAGGAGATGCAGGAGTGGTTGATTCAGCAGCGGGAAGCGGCTGAGGCTGAGGCTGAAAAAAATCAGGCGGCGGATGAGTAACCGACTGATTCTTTGATTATTTTCCAGTAGTTTGCTGTACAGCTTCGTCTAGAGTGCGTAGGAAGTCGTCAGAATCTTGCAGCTTGATCGAGATGGCTTGGGCTGTTTGGAGCTGCGCGGAGGTGAGTTCTTGTGCTATCTGATTACGGTTACTCACAGCTTCGCTTTCGTTTGATAAGTTAACCGCTGCTAGATTATATAAAGCATAAGCAATAATCTTGTTAGCAGTCACGCCTAGACCATCCTCATATATTCCACCGATTATAAATTGCGCTCTAGCATCGCCCTGATCAGCCGCTAATCGGTACCACTTAGCTGCCTCTACATCATCTTTTTTGACACCTTTACCGTTAGCATACATCCAACCAAGATCCAATCGCGCCAGTAAATAACCTTGGTCTGCAGCTATACGATACCACTTCAGCGCTTCAACAGCATTTCTTGTAGAGTACATCCCTCCAAGTGCATGTTGTGCCATGACATCTCCTTGAGCTGCCGCCAATAGATACCATTTCAGTGCTTCAGTATCGCTTTGTGGCAAACCTTGACTACCTCTGTCATACATCAAACCAAGAGCATATTGCGCGTTCGCATTCCCTTGATTGGCCGCTAGTTGATACTGTTTTATTTTCTCTTCAGTACTATTTGGTATGTTTGGTCGTTGCGAGTAAATGGATCTTAAATATTTCTGCGCTACTATAGAGTTTGTTTCGTTAGCACGAGTGATCCAGTGAGTACCTGCTTTAACATCTTTAGGTATACCGTGTCCTTCAAGGTAAAGACTGCCCAGCCTTATTTGTGCTTTTACACAGTCTTGCTCAGCAGCCTGCGTAATCCACTGAACACCTATTACAACATTCTTGGGCACATACTGCTCTTCAAGATAAAGCATACCTAATTCTAGCTGGGCTAAGATACTTCCATGTTTTGCTGCGTACTCATACCATTTAATAGCCTCTGGAACGTATTTAGTAAAAAGAAATAGGCGGGCTAGAGCCAAAGCAGCTGACACATGTCCCTGATTTGCTGCTTTTGTATGCCAGTAAATCGATTTGTCCAGATCGACTGGCAGCCCTCTACCGATTTCGTAATTCACACCCAGAGAAAACTGTGCACGCTCTTGACCTTGCTCAGCATCTGCTAAAAAACGGGCATTTGCCAACTGATACCAGTAGTTTGCTTGCACTGTATCTTTTGTGACGCCTTGACCATGCTTGTACATAAACTCTCTTGGCCGAAACGCCGTCGCCAGCAGCGCCGCAGCATACGCAGTGCAGCCATGTAACACCTCATCGTGCATATGATTAACAGTCTATATCACATAGAACTCATGCCCAAATCACCAACACCGCCCCCACCACCACCAAGGCCAAGCCCCAATGGTCGGTCTTGGCTAAGGTGTCTTTAAACCAAAACGCCGAGATGCACAGCGTAAACAACACCTCTATTTGACCCAGTGTTTTGACAATTGGGACAGATTGCAGGCTCATGGCACTAAACCAGCCCAATGACCCCAAAAAACTCGCCACACTCACCGACACGGTCAAGCCTTTGCGCTGCCACATCGCCCGTAAGGTGTGCCGCCGCGTCAGCCCTAGCCACACCAGCAAAATGATGGTTTCTAGCACAATAATACACAGCAGCACCCATGCTGCCCGATACAAAAACGGCAATTGTGGCAACTCTAGGCTCGCTTCACGCACCAACAACGACGTGATGGCAAAGGTCAGTCCACTGCCCAAACCGGTTGCAAGGGTCGGCCATGACAAGGTGCGCATTGAGGTAGCTCCACTGAGCAAAAACACTGCCACAGCGCCAATCGCCACGCCCAGCCAGCCCAACACAGACAATTGATCATGCAGCACTGCCACACCAATCAACGCCGCTAAAATGGCTTCGCTTTTTGCCAGACCGACACCAATGGCATAGTTTTTTTGTTGAAACAGCCGCACCATCAGTACGGTTGCCACAATCTGGCTGACACCAGCCACGCCAATGTATGCCCAAAATCTGGCACTCAAGGAGACCGGTGGCATCGGCTGGTACGCATACAACGCCCACAAATACAGCCCTGCCAATGGCCCTGCACAAATAAACCTCGCCAAGGTGACCCCGTAGGCATCCACACGGGTGCTGAGTTTTTTTTGAAAGGCATTACGCCATGCCTGCATAAAGGCAGCCAATAGCGTAAAAGGAATCCATAACATCTGACGTTCACTCAACAACAGGCCGCCCAAATGAGCGGCCTGTAGTGTAAAGCAAACATGGCTTATTTTTCGGCTGTGGGCATCCGGCCTAGGCCGTCAGCGTCAATTTCGCTGCCATCCCGAATCCAAATGGGTGTCCGGCCCAACATCGAAATCCCCAAATACCCCCGAATAGACAAACGGCGACCATCTGTGCTTAAACGCGCTTTGGCACTGTACAGCTTGCCATTGAGTGGATCTAAAATAGAACCACCCGTATAGGTTTGTTCGCGCTTAGGATCAGCCTTCAAATCCCATAGAATTTTCAGCCCTAAAATAGGTTTATTGGTATAGGGAGGGGGGCAGTTTTGGCAAAAGGTTTTGGGCGTATAGTA
>JBEANQ010000021.1:0-20850 GCA_041165345.1 Pseudomonadota bacterium | reverse complement strand
TCATGTGGGTGGTTATTTGAAGATTGCGCCCGAACACACCGAAGGTGGGCCACTGTCCAAAATGATGAAACCGGGCATTGGCACGTACGACCGCTTTAAGCAAATGTTTGACCGCTATAGCAAAGAAGCCGGCAAAGAACAGTATTTGATTCCATACTTTATTGCCGCTCACCCTGGTACCACCGACCAAGACATGATGAATCTGGCGATTTGGCTGAAGAAAAACGGCTTCCGTGCCGACCAAGTGCAGACCTTCTATCCGTCACCAATGGCCACGGCCACCGCCATGTATCACAGCCAAAAAAACCCACTGCGTAAAGTGAATCGGGGCAGTGAACCGGTCGATATTGTCAAAGGCGAAAAACGCCGTCGTCTGCACAAAGCCTTTTTGCGCTACCACGATCCCAAAAACTGGCCGATGCTGCGCGATGCCCTCAAAAGCATGGGGCGCTCGGATTTGATCGGCAACGGCAAGCAGCAATTGATTCCGAGTTTTCAGCCGCAAACCGATGGCGACTATCAATCGGCACGCAAAAAGAACTCATCAGCCGACGGCGACTCGGCCAAACGAACCGGTCAACGGATGCAACCGCAGGCTGTGCGCAAAGGTCAAATGGTCACCCAGCATACCGGCTTGCCGCCGCGTGCAACCGGTGCTAAAAAACGCCGCTAAAACCACTAAACCGTATGAGAGGCGCACACGCACCCTCTCACACGGCGTCTGTTGGGTGTGGCAGTTGATGCGTCGGTACGATGCTTCGATACATTGTTGACTAGACGCCAGCCCAATCAATCCGATAACGTGCGGACACACTGTCCCCGCCGATGCCTGCTATGCCGACCTCCACCATTGCACCTGTGGTTTATGATGATCTCAATGCGCTGGCCTCACTCTTTGAGCATGCGTTTTTTCGGTCGTGGCTTCATGCAGGGTTGTATCAACGTAAAAGTGACTCGTTATTGCATCAAGGTGCAAAAACAGGGCGGCGTTTATGCGATCACGTGATTTCGATGGGCCGTACCTTAATTTTAATTGATGTACATCAGGGTGTTTTTGACAGCCATGACGACTTAGCGCAAGAGTGGGGGCGGTTTCGCAAAATGGCGCTGCCCAATAGTCGTCGGCGCTTGGCAGAATTAGAGCAACAATTGCACCAGCAAGCTGCTTTGTATTGGGATGACGCCTGTCAAGAGCGCGTCGTGGTCGAGCCTGAGCATATTTATAAGCTGTGTATTACCGCCGCCTTTGAACGAAATGACCAACAATATTCAGCCATTTTGCACTCGTATGGCTCTGATTTTTATCGTGAGTCGTTTGTACAAGACGAAGAAGACAACCCATTGCTGGTGTACAGCTTGGGCGACTTTAGTGCGGTGGTAGGGCAGTTAGAAAGCTTTCCTGATTTTTTAGACTTTTTGGCGCAGCATCATCAAACCGTCCAGACCGACCGGCAAGAGTATTCGTCTGAACTTGAGCTACTTGAGCAACATATTGCGACAGGGCGGCCTTTTTTGCAGGGTTGGGCGCTCGAAAAACAATGGTTGGCCGATGGACTCAAACAGCATCGTTCGCTGTTGTTAGGGCAGGCGTTGACCCAGCCGCCAGAGGTGTTTGCCCAACTGCATGACCGCTCGTTGTTGTGGCGACAATTGATCGTGCGCTATGCGTGGCACGCGGTCGACAGCGCCCCGCATGAGCGTGATGAGCGCATGAGCCTGCTCGAGATTTTGGCTGACGAATCGCTGTTGTCTCAGGCACTGTTGTCGGAGGCGATGGTGCATCAGGCTGCCTTTGCCGCCGCCAAAGCCGATGACGGCTATGTGGTGCATCTGCGGTCATCGACCCATGCACGTCGGCACTACGTCTTGTTTTTTTATGCCCAGAGTGTGGGGCATCGGTATAGCCGCGACCAGATGGTAGGAGAGTTGCCGACATTGGCCGAACAAATCAATGCACAAGAGCAAGCACCGTTACTCGATGACGTGCTGGTGTTGGGCATTGCCTCTCAGCATGGACAGTTTGTGTCGGCAGATATTGCCCATTTGGTTGGGCATGTGGTGCAACCGCCCCGCGTACACGCCATTCAAAGTGGCGAGCATCGTGCGGTGAATCGGGGCGCACGACGTGATGGCGCTGTTGGTCGTACCGATCCTTGTCCGTGTCAGTCGGGGCGTCGTTACAAACATTGCTGCGGTCGGTCGTAATCCAGCCCTGTGCGACCACAACAACTCATGCTACATTGATTTACCGCCGGTGCGCCCACGATGCCACCGGTCACAACAGAACGGCAACTGCCCTATAGAGTAGTCCGTACTAAAACAAAACAAGAGCAACAAGAGTCAATCATGAACCCGTCTTCTGCACCCACTGTGTCGCACAGCAACGCTGCCGCGCATTCCTATGGTTTTGGATTATTTGACCACGCATTTTTTGCACCGTGGGGCAGTACCGGACTGTATCGACCGCATCATCCGCCGCAGCCGCATCAGGCGCATGTGTTGTGTGATTATGTGGTGTGTTTTCGGGATGTCTTGATCTTAATCAACACGCCGAGTTTGTCCCTCACAGACGACGCCAACCTTGCCACCCGTTGGCTAGATGACCGTAAACAGGCGGTCATCCGCGCCCGTAAACGCCTCGAACACGCCGAGCAGTGGCTCAAGTCCGGCGCGTTGGCCTACTTAAATATTGACTGTACCGAGACCTTGGCGGTGGATATCAGCCAGATTCGCCATATCTATAAAATTTGTGTGACCAGTGCAACCGAGCATGTCGGGGGACAGTCATTTCCGTTGCTGCATGCGTATGGCTCGACGTTTTATCACGAAGAATGCGTCACCGAGCTATCAGACAATCCGGTTCAATTGTTTAGTGCGGCCGAGTTTGGCCATGTCATTGAAACACTAGATGACTTTGATGATTTTTTAAGTTTTTTGGCATTTCATGCCGCCGCAATTTTAAATGAAGACCACAGTTACGCCTCCGAAGTTGACGTGATGGAGCGGTTTATTAACTCTGGTTGGGTGTGGAACAATGCGCGTCACATGCAGCAACAACAACAGCGTGCAGGATTAATATCGGCTCCTACACCACTGTTTGCGCCGCGTGAGGGCACCGATGCACACGCGACCTTTAAAACCATTCGAGCGGGTACTGCGGCATGGGATGACCTGACCCAAGGGTATCGGTTGCGCGTCTCGATGCATATTCAGCAACAGCGGGCGCAAGGTCTCACCGTGGCCGCCGAATACACCCAGTTGTTGTCGTGTTTAAGTGATGAGTCTTTGGCCGGTCGTTGGTTGTTGTCACAAGCACTGTGGGCGCGTCATGGCCAAGCCGAGGCAGCATGGCAGTCGGTACAGGTGTTGCCGCTGCGCTCATGTACACGCACGGGTCGGCACTATTTATTTTGTTTTTATGCCGAGCAACCGCCCGCCCAACGTGAGGCCTATCGCCTGCAAGCCAAAGCCGAACTGCGCCAATGGGCCGAGCAAGTGAATCAGCAGGCACAACAGCCGCATCTAGACGAAATTGTGGTGTTGGGGGTGCAAACCGATCATGGGCAAGCCTCCAGCATTGATATTGTCTATAAGCGTGGACATGCGTTGGATGGACAGCAAGTCGCTGTGAGTCTTGGTGTCGTGCCCGCACAAACCCCATCGACGCAGCCGATTTCTGAACCCACAACCCGCGTTGGGCGTAATGATATCTGCCCATGTGGGTCGGCGCAGCGGTTTAAGCATTGTTGTGGGCAGGTGCAGCCCACATTAGCAGTGGGACAGCGTTGTGTGTAAGGGCGACAAAAAGCAGGTGGCGTCGTGGTCGTTGACCATCCCAATGGCTTGCATAAACGCATAGCAGGTGGTTGCGCCGACAAAGGCAAAGCCATTTTTTTTAAGCGCTTTCGACAAGGTTTGGCTGGCCTCAGTTTGGCTAGGTAAGGGGGCGTGTACGGCTCGGGCGTGATGTGTTGTGGGGGCAAACGTCCAGATCCACACCGCAGGGTCAACGCCTTGTGCGGCCATGGTCAGCCATGCGCGGGCATTGGTCCGAATTGCCACCAACTTACCCCGATGCCGAATCAGCCCTGCATCCAACAGGCGCTCGTCGAGTTGGCTGTCGGTGAGCGCTGCAACCTGCTGTGGACAAAAATCAAAAAACTGCTCACGGTAACGTTGGCGTTTTTTCAGCACGGTAATCCATGACAACCCCGCTTGCTGGCCTTCTAAGCACAGCAGTTCAAACACCCGATGGGGGTCATGTTGCGGCACGCCCCATTCGGTGTCGTGATAATGCTGATACAGTGGCGATTCGTTGCACCATGTGCAGCGGTGTGGAGCCGCGAGCAGTTCGGTCATGACGGGTGACTCGTTGGCTTCATGGGCTAGGCGTTGACCATAAACGGCAGCCATTGCCGCTGACGGCTATCAAAATAGGCCAGCGATGTGAGGTCGATATCGGCCAAATTGAGCCATTGTTCAACACCACGTTCGCCATCGCCGGTGCTAAACAACAGGGCGTCGTCGGTAATTTCCATGACCCAGCCTTGGCAAGGTGTGCCTTGATGGACGTTTAGGCGTTGCTGGTTGCCTGATTCGGCAAAGGCTACCCATTGATCAGGGGTCATTGTGTCATCCTCAAAAAACATCCGTGCTAGCGTACCAAATAAGGGTAGGGGTTAACCGCTCGGCCATCATTTAGATAAATACCGTAATGTAAGTGTGGGCTACCGCCTTTGGCATTGCCGGTATCACCCACTGTGCCCAAGACTGTGCCCACCTTGACGAGGTCTCCCACCTTCAGTGCTGCAAAACGCTGTAAATGCGCATAGTAATGGCGGCTAGAGGCCGGCCCAAGAATGCTGATGGCTTTGCCACCCGCACCGCCTTCAGAGATTTTTTGCACCACGCCCACGGTGGTCGAGCGAATGGGCGTACCTTTGGCGGCAAAAATATCAATACCTTCATGTCGCCGCCCGTTGGATCGTGCTGCTCCCCATGTGTTTGTGAGTTGCTGTGAGGTGACGCCATCAACCGGAATAGGCAGCAATTGCGCCAGCGACTGATTGCGCCACGGTTGCGCACGGTTGGTGTTTTTGGCCGGTTGTGATTGACACGCGGCCAAGCCCAACAGCAGCAATAGTCCCATCAACGGTGTGAAGGTTGGTGTGCATATGCGCCATCCCTGTGCGGTTTTATTCAACACCATCAGTCCTTGTGTGTGGGGGTATAACGTAAATAGGGGTATGGATTCGTCGCCCCCCGATGGGTTTCATAGATACCGTAATGTAAATGTGGCGGCGTGTGTTTGGCATTGCCAGAGTGCCCCACATAGCCCAACACGTCACCAACATGCACCCAATCACCGCTACGGTAACGGCCATAGCCGGATAGATGGGTATAGTAATGGCGGGTGGCGGCAGGGCCTAAGACCCACACCGACGCCCCTCCTAATGTATTTTCACCAACGGACAACACCATGCCTTGTGTGGCGGCTAATACGGGAGTGCCTTCAGGGGCAAAAATATCAATGCCTTCATGTTGTCGCCCACCCGAGCGCGCCGCGCCCCATGTGTCGCGCAATTGACGGGGTCGAATGCCTTGCACCGGCATAGGCAGGTGAGCGGGCAAGGACTGGGATTTAAGCTGCCATGAGGCATAAAAAATTTGCCCGCGTGAGGGTTGCTGTGGGTGTGGCGGAAGACTAAGCCAGAAAAACAACACCGTGAATACGATCAGCAGCGCCATGATAGATTTCATGGTGCGAGAAGTCGCCCTTGTTGATGCAAGCGACTGGCGGTTAATGCACCAGCAACCGTACCGTAACTCGGGGCAAGTGCCCAACCCAGAATCGGAATTTGAAACAACAACACAAACGGAAGGCCACTGCCCACAAGCGTGGGGGTCAGTCGAATACTGCGGCCTAAACTGCGCCATGCGCCCAAATGGGCGCGTTCATAAACGGGATCAAAAAATCCCCATGCGGCTAAAAAACTTTGCATGATCAAACCCAATACTAATGCTGCGATAGGGCCGATGACCGGAATCAAGCCAATCAACAGCAAGCCCACGGTGCTGATCAGTCCCATACATAAAGACAGCAGGGTCACACTGAGCGTGCGGCCAAAAGACTGCGATAGCCCCTGCCACCCTTGCGCTGCGGTGTCGCCTAATTGTTCGTTGATGACGGCATCAGCCAATCGCATGTTGAGTGGTAAGCACAGCAGCATGATCAGGTTTTTCAGCAGGATATAGCCCAAGAGTAGGGTGATCAGCATGATGAAAGGCCACAACAACCAATAGTGCCAACCGTCAGGTGAACCACCCCACAACGCCAGCACATGGTCGGTTAATGCACCACTACCCGCCCAAACACCCCATACATAGACCGGAAATAGCAGTAATGAGCAGCACAGCGGCCATGCCAGCCATGTCCAACGGCCGGTTGTTTTGAGCCAGCGATGGGCTGCCCAATAGTCGAGTGTTCCAAGATGAGTCATTCGAGAGTAGTGTCTTAGGGCAGTTGGCGCAGGGCGTATTCTGCCCGTGCGACATCTGTGCGTTGGTCGATTAAATCTTGATCTAACAGGCGTAGGCGTTTGCGAATATCAGCACGGCGGGCATCGGTGGTTTTGTCTTGTTGTAGTTCTTGTTCAAGTTGGCGTTGCTCGTTGTTGAGGTCTTGCAGTTTGCGGCGTGTTTCATAGACCCGTGTGCCAGTATTGGCATAGAGACGTAAGGAACCTTGGCTCGCCAACGGGCACACGTCAATATTGTGTTTGCCGGTCAAAGCAAGTTCTAACACACGGTCTTTGCGGCAGTAATAGCCCAAGCCTTGTTGGTAGCCGGTGCGGTAGGCGGCCACGCTGCTCGGCGTAACCATGACCTGTTGTTTTGCGCAGCCTTCGACATGAAGGGCGATTTTTTCGTCCAGCCCCGCATTGCCATCTTGCTGGCCGAGCTGCGACCAATTGGCGATTCGGCACTCGGTCGGTGACAGGGTTTGGCATCCGGACATGATCAACACCGCCGCCGCACAGGCGCTGAGTTTAACAGCAGAAAATGGCACAGTATGACTCCGCCCATATGCTCAAAAGATACGCATACCTTAGCCGATTTGCGCCGCGTTTGTCGCCTCTAGTAGCTTGTGCATGGCCTGCGGAATACCACTAGCAATAGCGTGGTCGGCAGACATCCAGCGCAGTGTGGGGCTGTGGGTGTCGGGCGCAAGTTCCATCAATAGGCTTTCGGCGTGGCTGGCATCAACTGTCAACTGAACGGCCTGTAGCTCCCATGTAAAATGGGTAAAGGTATGCCGAATCTGAGCGCTGTATTTCAGCAAACTGCCATACCGATGTTGCAGTAAGGTCCACATGGCATCACTTTCTATGATGGGTAAGCACCACAATCCACCCCACAATCCTTCGGCAGGACGCTGTAGCCAAAGCCAGTTGGGGGTGTCAGACCCATGACCGGTGTGATGAGCGGGCAGAATCAGAACCCGTGCCGAGCGAACCGGCGTCGCCTTGCGGGTGCTTTTTTGTGGAAACTCCAGCACACGGCCTTGGGCGAGGGCTTGGCAGTCGTGTTGCAGTGGGCAATACAGGCACAGCGGTTTTTTTGGGGTGCAGACGGTCGCACCCAAGTCCATGATGGCTTGGGTGTAGTCGGCATTGCGTTGCTGTGGGGTCAGGCGTTCGGCCAGTTGCCACAGTGGTTTGGTCACGGCAGGTTTGGCGCTGTCGCCTTCAATGGCTTGCCAGCGGGTCAGCACCCGTTTGACGTTGCCATCCATAATCACCCCAAACTTGCGCAAGCCCAGCGACATTAACGCGCCTGCGGTGGACGGCCCAATCCCCGATAAGGCCGTCCAACCGGCAAGTGTGTCCGGAAACTGACCGACGGCGGTTACCACGCCAGCGGCTTTGTGCAAATTGCGCGCACGGGCGTAGTAGCCCAAACCCGCCCAATACGGTGCAACCTCGTCCCAGTCAGCCCGTCCCAAGTCCTGCACAGTCGGAAAGCGGGTCATAAATCGATCAAAGTATTGCAGCACGGTTTTGACTTGGGTTTGTTGCAGCATGATTTCGGACACCCATACTTTGTAGGGGTCATCCTGTACTTGCCACGGCAAATCATGGCGGCCATGTTGGTCAAACCATGCCAGCAAGCGAGCAGCAAACGAATCGGGCGCAGGAATAGAAGTCATGGTCAACTCAAGCCATAGTGAGAGCTACATGATCGGGCTAAACATTCAAAATGAACATACGCATCGCTTCAACACCTGCCTCGATTTGTGATGCTTGGCGCATTTGGCACAGTGTTTGAGCGGTTTTACTTCCCCCATGCGAGCCAGATTGTGGGTTAGGCGAGTTGCAAGGCCAGCAGTTTGGTCAAATAGCGCCACGAATCTTGATCGGCTTGTGGGTGATACGCCAAGAAATCGACGCCATTTTGTGCGGCAAAACGATTGACATCAGGGTTGCTAAAGCCATGTTTTGCCCCTGCATGTTGATGCACGGTGTATTGCACGTTGGCGGCTTGCATTTCGGCTTCAAAGGCGGCAATGGCTTCTGGGCTGACCAGTTCATCGGCTGCCCCATGTTCAATCATGACCACGGCTTTAAAGGTGGCGGCATCAGCCGGTTGTTTGGGGGTTAAATTGCCATGAAAACTGGCCACAGCGTTGAGCGGTAGTCCGTCCCGAGCCATATCAAGCACGACCTTACCGCCAAAACAATAGCCTATGGCTGCCAAGCGTTGGCTGTCCACGTTGGGCAAGCTGGCCAAATAATCAAGGCCGGTCTTGGCGCGCGCCATCAAGCGATCTTGATCACCCAATTGATCCATCATCCATTCATTGGCTTGAGCGGCTTGCTCGGTGGTTTTGCCATCGCCATATACATCAAGTGCCAGTGCGGCATAGCCAAGTGCGGCCAATTGGTCGGCACGTTGTTTGGGGTAGGCGGTTAATCCCCACCATTCAGGCGCAATCAAGATCCCTGCAACTGGCGTTGGGGTGTCGGCAGGTAACGCCACATAAACATGGAGCGTGGCGCCATCCGCAGTGGTCAGAGCCACCGTACGAGTCGAAATAGCCGTCATGATAAAATCCTTAGCGAGTGTCTGTGGTGAAGCGTGAATGGTGCAATGTAATGCCTGAAAAAAACACCGTTGTCATGTGCACGGCGTATCATCATCACAAAAATAAACACCCCACAGGTTCATGAGTCCGTCGCCCACAAAAAAGCGCGTGATGATCACGCGCTCGGCACACATGTAAGTCTCGCAGAGTGAGTGCTTAGACCGACACCTTGCCCCGCGTCACCAAGGCGACAATCGCCAAGATGACCGCCACCACCAAAAAGATCCAAGCAAAGTCGGCTGACATGCCTGCCACGCCACCAAAGCCCAATAAGCTTGCGACCAGCGCCACGATTGCAAAAATAATTGCCCAACGGAACATGATGATTCTCCAAAAGAAAAAGTTCAAAAAATATCGCATCACCCGCGATAAGGTGGGCAACACCTGCACTGTAGAGTAGTGATTTGGAGGGGCTGTGCGGCTTTTGTCAGCGTGTACCCACTTTGCTTATCTGCCAATCTGGACGGTGGCAAGGGTGATTTTGACAAAAGAGCGGAATGGCCATTGCAATAAACAGCGTCATCTCAATGACTCAGCAAAAAGCAAGCAACCCGACAGTCATCGTTCGTTCGTGTGATTGACCCGCGCCCGTGATACATGAAGCGCACGAAACGCACACGTCGGTAACGCAGTCTTAAAATGCTGTGACCGACCTTAGGAGAATAGGTGTGACAGAACACATCAAACAACACGTCGATCTACTGATTATCGGTGGCGGCATTAATGGGGTGGGCATTGCCCGCGACGCCGCAGGCCGAGGATTATCCGTCCTTTTGGTTGAACAAGGCGACTTTGCCGGTGCGACATCAAGCGCCTCAAGCAAGCTGATTCATGGCGGTTTACGCTACCTAGAACACTACGAATTTCGGCTGGTCAGCGAAGCCTTGGCCGAACGTGAGCGACTGCTGGCGATTGCCCCGCATATTGCGTGGCCGATGACCTTTATCATGCCGCATGTGCCTGCATTACGGCCGCGCTGGATGATCCGCACCGGTTTGTTTTTGTACGATCGCCTAGGCGGGCGCATTAGCCTTGCCAAATCCAAGGGCGTGCAACTGGCGGGCAGTGAGTTGGGTCAGCCGCTCAAAGCACAATACACTCACGGCTTTAGCTACTCCGACGCATGGGTCGATGACGCCCGATTGGTCATTTTAAATGCCCGATCTGCCCGTGAACACGGCGCAACCTTATTGCCGCGTGCCACCTTTGTGCAGGCCGAGCGCAATGCCGACCACTGGGACATTCAGCTTGCTGCCATGCCCAACCATCCGCACCCCGAACAAGTGCCGGTGCGGGTGATCGCCAACATGCTGGTGAATGCCAGCGGTCCATGGGTGCAAGCGGTTCAGTCACACGTCCAAACCGAACAACAGCCAGAAGGCAAGCTGCGGCTGGTGCAAGGGTCACATATGGTGGTCAAGCGTCGCTATGCTGGTGAGCAAGCCTACATCTTGCAACACACCGACCGTCGGGTGATTTTTATGCTGCCCTATGAGCGTGACTACACCCTCATCGGCACCACAGACACGCCCCTAGACGACCCCAACGCCAAACCACACATGACCGACGCCGAAGTCGACTACCTGTGTGAGGCCGTCAACGCCTACCTTGATCAACCAGTTACCCCTGCGGACGTGGTGTGGCGCTATAGCGGCGTGCGGCCTTTGATGGATGACGGCACCGACAACGCCGCCGCCGTCACCCGTGACTACGAGTTAAAAGTGGATGCCCGTGACGGCAAAGCCCCACTGCTCACCGTGTTGGGCGGCAAGCTCACCACCTACCGCAAACTGGCCGAACACGCGCTCGAAAAACTCCTGCCATTTGCCCCCAATGCCACCGCTACCGCATGGACGCACACCGAAGCACTGGGCGGTGGGGATATTCCAAACGGCTGGCAAGGGTTTGATGAATGGCTGGTTGGGTTTTTGGCGCAATACCCCCTGCTTGACCCCACATGGCTGACGCAACTGGCACGCCGGCACGGCACACTAACCCCCAGCGTGTTAAATGGCGCAACGGCCATGGATCAGCTGGGTCAACACTTTGGTGCGGGTCTTTATGCATGCGAAGTGCGCTATCTGCGCCAGCATGAATGGGCATGGCAAGCCGAAGATGTGTTATGGCGACGCACCAAATGCGGCCTACACATGAGCGCCGCCGAGCAACAACACTTTGCAAACTGGTTTGACGCTCAGCCAATCTAAAGCGTGTCGTTTAGGCCTGTCATTGTTATGCTAGCCACCTTCTCATCCCGCATGTGGAAGGTTGTTGTTCAGACAACCCTTCCACACGCCAGACAGGTGGCTTTGCTTTATGACCGACGCGCTCCGTCCACAGTTTTGGACGCAATACTCGCTTGATCAGCTCAACATTGCTGAGTGGGAAGCCCTCTGTGACGGCTGTGGCCTGTGTTGCTTGGTCAAACTTGAAGACGAAGACACCCACGAAGTCGCCTACACCAAGCTGGCCTGTAAACTGCTGGACTGCAAAACCGCCCGCTGTAGCGACTACGCAAACCGCAAACAACAGGTGCCAGACTGCGTGCAACTGACCCCCGACATGGTCGGCCAACTGCATTGGCTGCCACCCTCGTGCGCCTATAAACGACTCGACAACGGCCAAGCGCTACCGCGTTGGCATCCGCTACTGACCGGAACGCCTAAAAGCGTGCGTGAAGCACGAAAATCGGCCGCAGGGCGTTGTATCCCTGAGACCGATGTGCATGACGATGATATTGAAGACTACGTGGTGAAATGGGTGCGCTAAACCCGCTTAAACCAACTTGGCTTTGAGCTTGGCATACGCCTGTTTGATATCGTCGCCCAGTTGCTTGGTGGCGTTGCTGACGTCTTCCGCCGTCTCATGGGTCATTTGGCCGACATTGGCAAAAAAATGCTGAGTTTTGTCATCAAGTGCTTGCCATTCGTCTTTGATCTCCATTTTGGCAAGACTCATTTTGACTTTCATTTCATCGCGTTGCTGCGTCAAATCGGCTTTGAGTTGTTCTAAATCGGTCTTAATGGTCATGGTTCAAACTCCAAGGGTCAAACGACAAGACAGAGGATCTGTCGGCTTCATTTTTAATCGCTTCTGTCATCCACATTAGGCGCATTTCACCCGCATGACCAGTAAATCCATATAGAAATTATGGGTATTTTTGAGGATTTTTTGTGGTGTTTATGAACGCGACAATCAACGACGTCAATCACTGCCCAAACCCCCATAAACCCCGTAACATCGCCATACCCCCGCCGCACGGATTTGCCCCATGACCCCACTGCCCGAACGTATTCGTCCCCGTCGTCTGTCTGACGTCATCGGTCAAACGCATCTGCTGGGCGAACACGGCCCACTGCGGCAAATGGTTGATCAAGGCAACTTGCCCTCCATGATTTTTTGGGGACCGGCAGGCGTGGGCAAAACCACTTTGGCGTTGCTGCTGGCCGAAGCGGTTGATCGGCCATTTATCAGCCTATCCGCGATCAGTGCAGGGGTGAAAGAACTGCGCGAGATGATCAGCCAAAGCGGCGACTTGATGCCACCTGTGGTGTTTATTGACGAGATTCACCGCTTTAACAAAGGACAGCAAGATGCACTGTTGGCGGCTGTCGAAAAAGGCAAAATCACCCTGATCGGTGCAACCACCGAAAACCCATCGTTTGAAGTCAACAATGCGCTGTTATCGCGTTGTCAGGTCTACACCCTGCAACCGTTAAGCCGAAACGAGCTACTGGCTGTCCTCGAACGCGCCATCCGACTCGACCCAATCATCAGCCCACGTGATATTCAACTGCGTGAAGTGGACGCCCTGTTGCAGCTCTCGGGTGGGGATGCGCGTAAATTGCTCAACCTGTTTGAATTGGTAGTCGGCACGCGGGCAGAAGACGACACCGTGGTGATTAGCAATGATGTGGTGCTGCAAACTGCACAACAAAACATGGTGCGCTATGACAAGTCCGGCGATCAACACTACGACATTGTCTCGGCGTTTATTAAGTCGATGCGGGGCAGTGATCCCGATGCTGCCCTGTATTGGATGGCGCGGATGATCAAAGGCGGCGAAGATCCGGTGTTTATTGCCCGCCGGATGCTGATTTTAGCCAGCGAAGATATTGGCAATGCCAACCCCAATGCGTTGCTGTTGGCGGGCGAGTGCTTTAGAGCGGTGCAAGCGATTGGCTATCCCGAATGCCGCATTATTTTGGGTCAAACTGCGGTGTACTTGGCAACCAGCGCCAAAAGCAATAGCACCTATAAAGCGATGGATGCCGCCTTAGCCTTGGCCGAAAAAACCGCCCATTTGCCTGTGCCGCTGCATTTGCGTAATGCCCCAACCGAGTTGATGCAAAGCCAAGGGCATGGCGTAGGCTACCAATATACCCATGATTTTCCAAATCATTTTGTGCAGCAAGACTATTTACCCCCTGAACTAAAGGGGCAAACCCTGTACCAACCGGCAGACAATGCGCGTGAGCGTGACACGGCGCGGGTGCAAACTGAGCGTTGGGGACAAAAACCGTAAACGAGTCAAATACACGCTATAATAGTCAGGCAAAGATTTAGCTTGAATCATCCAAAACACAGGATATGAATAATATGATGCGTCTAGGTTTAGCCGTCGGGTTGGTCGTTTTATTGGTGGGCTGTGGGGATGATCAACCATCACCTATGGCATCACCAATCGTACAAGGTGAAATCAAATATTTTAATTTGCAGGGTTTGCAAACGGGGAGTTTGCGCGGTGCTGATATTGCGCGCGTGGAGCTAAAAGCAACTGGTAATCAAACGGATTACGACGTTCGTTTTTTTGATCGTCAGGATCAACAGGTGGTTTGGGCATTTCCAAACTATTTTGATTTTTCAGCCAATCAGTTTTCATTTTATATTGATGAAAAAAGTCAACATGGTTGCATGAATAACGCACTAAAGGGATGTGATGATTTGACCCTGAGTGTGCAGCCAACATTAGGAGCGCTACGCCTACAAGCCAAGCAATCTCCCCTGATTGAGTTGCCGTCATCAACCAACAATACCCAAAATGGCACCATGAGTGGTGAGCTGCGAGCAACGATCCAGCCAAACGCATTGGTTTTTCAAACGAATCGTTTTCCTGTCATTCAGCGCAGTGCGAGCATGACCTTGACGAAAGCGTCATCAGAAAAAATATATAACCTAGAGGCTGCAAATTATCGACGAGATGTGGTGTGGCAGCAAGGTCGTTTGGTACGGGAAATCGAGCTGCTGAATACGAACGATCAACCTGATTCAAATGATGTGATATCGCTTGATCTTCAGCTTGACCCTGATACGCATCAACTTCTTGCCGCGGACGGCGTTTGTTTGGCAAATTGCCAACCGCAAGTCATTCAAACTGGAAATGTACTTGATTTAACATGGAATCAAGCAACGTTTGGCGCATTAAATTCTGGTCAGGTCTATCACACCATGAGTGGTCGCTTGATGTTGAGTATCACCACAGGTCAACTCAACGCGGCATCGACCACAATTTTTGCACCCCAAAATTTTGATGCTTGGGTCACTAACAACACCGCGAATTATCGTTTTACCCAAGTGTTTGCTAGCCAGCAAACCCAATATAAAGAACTCAAGATTGCCGTTGAAGATGGCAACATTCAGCAGATGACACTCGAAGACGTCGTCTCGGGTGAAACGTCGCAGGTTCAGCTGCTCGCCAGTTGTGGCGGTAAAATGGGTAAACCTTGTCAAGGCATTCGCCTTGCAGCGGATGGTCGCACCTTCAGCTTTGATCAAGTGAAGATGCTAGATGGGACGACGGTCAGTGGCAGCATCATTCATGGAGGCGTATAACGCCTTGCGGACAACATGTTGTGATCTGGCTACTCTATAGTGCAACCCGCCTTGATTCCTGCACAAATTTGGTCATTCCCGTGACAACGGGAATCCATGCAAAATTTGATAGATTTCCTGAGTGGCATTGCCACATAATACAGGAATAAATATTTTTAAAATCAAAGACTTGATTTTTTATGATTCATTATTGGCGTTAACCACATAAGGTTAATCATGCCTCGCTAGGCATGTTGCAAGGTCATCTTTAAAACTGTATCGAGGGAAAGATACGACGCACAAGAACAGACATAAAAAAGCCCAGAACTTTTAGGGTTCTGGGCTTTGTGGTCTACGGCGGCAGTACCGTTGACCTATATTTGGCGGAGAGGGAGGGATTCGAACCCTCGGTAGGGCAGAACCCTACGCCGAATTTCGAGTCCGGTACATTCAACCACTCTGCCACCTCTCCGTGGGGTGGGATTCTAGCGACAGAACCCCCAAGACACAAGCATTTTTGTATGCCTGTGTCCGGTCAGACGCTTAGATGTCGCTTAAGTCCACGCCCAAACGGTGCGAGACTTCTTCATAGGCTTCAACCACGCCGCCCAAACCTTGGCGGAAGCGGTCTTTGTCCAGTTTCTTCTTGGTTTCTTTATCCCACAGACGGCAACCATCAGGCGAGAATTCATCACCCAAGACGATTTGGTCATGAAACACGCCAAACTCAAGCTTAAAGTCCACCAGCATCATGCCGCCTTGGTCAAACAGTGCATTCAGCACATCGTTCACCTTGTAGGTCAGCTCTTTCATGGTGGCCAGTTGTTCAACCGTGGCCCAACCCAACGAAACGGCCAGCGATTCGTTGACCATAGGGTCACCCAGCGCGTCGTCTTTATAAAACAGTTCAAATGTCGGTGGGGTCATGGCACGGCCTTCAGCCACACCCACGCGACGGCACAGGCTACCGGCGGCGTAGTTACGAATCACGCATTCGACCGGAATCATGTTCAGGCGTTTAACCAGCACTTCATCAGGGGTCAGCAGGCGTTCAAAGTGGGTGGGAATCCCCGCATCGGCCAGTTTTTGCATGATAAAGGCGTTGAAGCGGTTGTTGACACGACCTTTTTTAGCCAGTTGCTCAACCTTTTTGCCGTCAAAGGCAGAGGTGTCATCGCGGAACACCAAAATCAGGCGGTCGGCGTCATCGGTCTCGTAGACCGATTTGGCTTTGCCGGTGTAGAGCAGGGCGTGTTTTTGCATGATGTTCGAAGTTCCCGTATCAGGAGGGCCAGTGCTGAATAATCTGGTTGAGCAGGTCGGTCGCCGTTGTTTTGTCGGCAAGGGCGTCTTTGGCGTCTTGTACCGTCACACGGGTGGCGTTGCCGTTGCGATCCAGTCGGAGCATCAGCGGGGTGTTCTGCACGGTCAAATCGACCCGCGCAAGCGTTAAATTGCGGTCGGTGACGTTGATGCCACTGGCGACCAAAGCTTGACCAAGCGCATCCCAAATTCGGTCGCTGTTGCCATCAATCCGCAGTAAAGGGTAGCCGTTGCCATCCATGACCAGTGTCGGCGCGGTGGGTTTGCCGGTATCGACTTGTTGGCTGGCGCGCACAGCATCTGCGCTCAGTGGTGCAGGAGCTGGCATGACAAAGCGGTTGCCTTTGGTGTTGGTGAATACTGGCACAGGCAGGGTAGAGGGGCGCAGTTCTGGAACAGGGTATTGTGGCACAAAGGGGCGTGTGGCTTGGTCGGCAGGCAGTTGCAGAGGGGGAAGCGCCCGCGCCTGTTGATAGTCTAACGAGCTATTATCAACTGCAAAGCGACTGCACCCTGTCAGGGTCAGCAGTGCGGTAATGCAAACGAAGCCAAAGCGATGGCGCATGATCATTCCTCAAGTCAAGCCGTGCAACAGGCTCGCCACACGTCAGAGCCCGAGCATACCAGAGTCAATCAAGGCTTGATGAACTGGCCCTTGGCAATTATCCGCCAGTACTGTTAACGGCAGACGAATACCCGTTTTGATCATTCCCATGTCTGCTAATGCCCATTTGACAGGGATGGGGTTTGATTCACAAAACAAAATGTTGTGTAACACACTGACGCGCTCGTTCAGGGCTTCGGCTGCGGCGCTATCACCTTGCAGTGCAGCGCTACACATTTGACTCATGATTGCGGGTGCAACGTTGGCCGTGACCGACACATTGCCACGCGCACCCAACAACATGAGTTGCCATGCGGTCGCGTCATCGCCAGAAAAAACCGCCAAGCGGCCTTGTAGGCGTTGAATCAAATCATGGCCACGATTGAGGTCGCCGGTGGCGTCTTTAATCGAGAAAATATTGTCGATTCCCGCCAGACGTACCACGGTGTCATTCACCATATCAACGCCGGTACGACCCGGCACGTTGTACAGCATTTGAGGTAATTCAACGGCTTCAGCAATTGCGCGATAGTGGCGATACAGGCCTTCTTGAGTGGGCTTGTTGTAGTACGGTGTCACCAACAGCGCGGCATCTGCGCCAAGGCGGCGGGCTGTTTCGGTGAGTTCAATGGCTTCGCGGGTTGAGTTTGCGCCGGTACCTGCAATGACCGGCACTCGTCCGGCGGTTCGTGCAATCACGCGCTCAATCACTTGGGCGTGTTCGGCGACATCGAGTGTGGCGGATTCGCCGGTTGTGCCGACAGCAACGAGGCCATGCGTGCCTTGGGCAATATGCCAATCAACCAGTTGATCCAGTGCAGCCCAATCTAGCGCGCCGTCTTCAAACATGGGGGTGACCAACGCTACCAATGAGCCTTGAATGGTCTGCTGTTCTTGTGGGGACATGTCTCGATACTCCTGCGCCAGTCCATTATCGTCTGCGATGCCGGACGATCAGTGTTGATCAGGGCAGGCAGATCATGATGTTAAGAAACCAGCGAGATAAAGACAAGCTTGCACCCAACACAAACAGTAGTACAAGAGTCGCTGGAGCCAGATATGAAAAAAGCCGGAACAATGTCCGGCTTTCATACAAGGTTTGCAGAAGGGCAAACCGGAATCTGGAGCGGGAAAAGGGATTCGAACCCTCGACCCCGACCTTGGCAAGGTCGTGCTCTACCAACTGAGCTATTCCCGCTTGAGGAGTGCTATCTTACAGGAATATTTTAGGCTGTCAATATGTGTGCGGCAAAAATTTTGACAATCGGCACCGAACATCGCTGTTTGCCTACAAAAACACCGTGGATTGCACAGGTCGTGGGTCATTAGTATGTTTTTTTTCATAAAACCTAATGGCCTGATAGCGCCCTATCATGTGGGTTGGGTTGGCTGTGTTGATTGGAGTGTTAAACATGTCCCGTTTATGGTGGTCTGGTGCGTTGCCCATGGCGGCGCTGTCGGGTGCGTTGGTCATGACAGGGTGTAGTAGCACCACGCAGGGCGGCGCAACGGGGGTGGATCGTCGCCAGTTGTTGTTGGTGTCGAGTGAGCAGGTCAATCAATTATCAGCGCAGAGTTATCAGCAAGATTTAGCCAAAGCGCGGGCGGCTGGTGTGTTGGATCGAGATGCTGCCATGCTTCAACGATTGAAAAATATTGCCAACCGATTGATTCCTCAAGTGTCTCAGTTTAGACCCGATGCGCGAGGCTGGAGCTGGGAGGTGCATACCACCACCAGCAATGAGCTAAACGCCTATGCCGCACCTGGTGGCAAAATCATGTTCTATACCGGTATTGTGACTCGTTTGAGTCTGACCGACGACGAAATCGCGGCTATTATGGGGCACGAGATGGCACATGCGGTGCGTGAACATGCCCGTGAGCGCCTGTCACGAGATTATGCACAGCAGGCCGGATTGGGGCTGTTGGCATCGGCAGTTGGTCTCACAGAAGGCCAAACCCAAATGGCTGGTATGGCAGCACAGTTGGGTTTAGGTTTGCCACATAATCGCGCCCAAGAATCTGAGGCCGACACCCTCGGCGTTGAGTTGATGGCGCGGGCGGGCTATAACCCGCAAGCAGCGATTAGCCTGTGGCAAAAAATGCAAAAAGCCAGTCAAGGTGAGCCGCCTCAGTTTTTGAGTACGCATCCATCAACATCAGACCGGTTGACGCGGATTGGTGCCATTTTGCCGCGTGTCACGCCGTTGTATCAGCAGGCGATTCGGCGCGGTTAATCCCCCAAGCGGTTATTGGTGAAGTGATGCACATGCCCTACACTGCGGGCATGTTTTTTAGGCCAGCCCAGTAGGAAGACCCGCATGACGTTACAGGCTCAATTGGAAGCCCGATTGGCGACACTTTCGCCCACCGTATTGCACGTCGACAACGAATCACGGGGTCATGGGGGGTACTTTGAGGGCAAAGAAAGCCACTTTAAAGTGACCATTGTCAGTGCAGCATTTGACGGGTTACGGGCGGTTCAGCGTCATCAAAAAATCTATGCCTTGGCCGGTGAGTTGCTTGGTGCAGGGTCGATTCATGCGTTGGCGATTCATGCCTATTTGCCCAGTGAGTGGCAAGGCGACGCACCGGCCAGCCCTGAGTGCGCGCATCGTTAAACGCTGTGGCAGGCAACGCACGCCCTGTCATGAGGCTGGGTTGCCTGTTCTATTGACTCCATTTTTTATTTGGAACCCTAAGCATGTTGATTAAAATCATCCACATGAGTGTTGGCACGTTGGCGATTTTGCTGTTTATCACCCGTGCGGTGTTGGGTGCACGTTCTTCCAATGGTCGGTTGTCTTCTGCAGGGCTTGAGCGGTTTTTTAAAATCGCGCCCCATATCGTGTACAGCGTGATTGTGGGCTGTGGTTTGTATCTGTTGTTGCAGTTGCCGCATGTTTACCCGTATTGGCTATTGGCAAAAATGGTGCTGTTTGTGGTGGCCGTGTCGGCATCGACCAAGGCGTTTAAAGTCACCGCCACGCGTGAGCAGTTTAAGCGGGGTGTGTTGGTCGCAGCGGTGGCCTATGCCGGTATGATTGGCCTGATTGTGGTGAAGCCGAAAGGTGCTTTGGTCACCCAACCAGTGATTGTTAGCGCCCCAGCAGCCCCTCAAGAACTATGATTGTTTAACATAAAGAATGGATTGGAGTGTGTCCCATGCTACGTCGTGTGGTGTTTAATCAAAAAGGTGGCGTGGGCAAGTCCAGCATCGCCGTAAACTTGGCCGCCATTAGTGCCTCGCGTGGCTACCGCACGTTGGTGGTCGACCTCGACCCGCAGTGCAACTCGAGCCAATACCTGTTGGGCGAAAAAGCCACTCATGGTCACGGTAATCCGGTGTTAGAACCCAACATTGGCGGTTATTTTGAAGAGTTGCTCAGTGCTGGTCAGGGCAAAGGTCTGATTGGTTCGGCGTTAGGGTCGATCTTAAAAGGCAAAGACACCGGCCTTGATGGTTATATTCATCCCACGGCTCACGACCGTTTGTGGGTGATTCCGGCCAGCCCAGCGTTGGGTGGCATGGAACACGCCCTGCAAAGTAAGCATAAGATTTTTAAATTACGAGAAGCCCTCAAAGAACTCGAACACCGCTTTGATCTGGTGTTTATTGATACACCGCCTGCGTTTAACTTTTTTACCTTGTCGGCGTTGATTGCCGCCGACCGTGTGGTGATTCCGTTTGACTGTGATGTGTTTTCGCACCGTGCCTTGCAAACCTTGCTCGAAAACGTGGTCGAAACCCGCAGTGACCATAACCCGTCATTGCAGGTCGAAGGTATTGTGGTCAATCAATATCAAGCGCGTGCGTCGTTGCCACAACAAGTGGTGAAAAGCTTAAAAGACGACGGATTGCCTGTCTTTGACAACATGTTGCCGCCGTCGGTGGTGATGAAAGAGTCACACCAAAAAAACCTGCCTCTCATTCATCTTGATGCCGAACATAAGCTGACTCAAGCCT